>NZ_NBCN01000001.1:0-288200 GCF_002099185.1 Streptomyces sp. CB03238
CGGCAACGCCCGCCCCGGCTGAGGCCGTCGCCGCGGCCGCCTCGCCGCCGGGCGGCCCGGCCCCCGGGACGCCCGCCACGGGGGACGGCGCGCGTGCTGGGCGGGGAGCGGGTGACGGGGCCGTGGTCGTGTCCACCATGCCGGCCGGAGGCGGCGCGGCCACAGGGCCCGCCGCGCGCCCCGCGCGGGGCGCCGTACCCGCCCCCGGGCCCGCCGCGAGCGGCGCGGCCGGCGCGGCAACGCCTCCCGCGCGGGGCGGCGCGGAGGACGGTCGGGTGGCCGCAGTTCCTGCCGCCGAGGCGCCGCGCGCTCGTGCCGGCGGATCGGCTTCCGCCGCGGCCGCCACGGACGCCGTGCCGGTGCCTGACGCTCCGGACGCTGTGGGCCCTGCGGCCGTTACCGCCACGGCACCAGCCACGGCACCGGCAGGGAGCCCGGACGTGGCGCCCGCCGCGCGGGGCGCCGTACCCGCCCCCGGGCCCGCCGCGAGCGGCGCGGCCGGCGCGGCGATGCCCGCCACGCAGGGCGGAGCCGAGCCTGCGACCGCCGCCGCGTCCGCCGCGCAAGGCGCCGACGTCCCGGGCGTGCCCGTGCGGGGCGGCGCGGGTGCCGGTGGCGCGTCCCCCGCCGACTGACCCGCCCGAACCCCCGCGAGAGTGGAGAAGCCCGTGACGGAAGGCCAGAGCAGCAGCCGAAGCAGTAGCCCCAGGATCGGGATCCTGGTGGTGGCGTACAACGCGGAGGCGACGCTGGAGAAGACCCTCGACCGGATCCCCGCCGACTTCCGGCAGAGGATCGCCGAGATCCTGATCCTCGACGACGCCAGTCATGACGCGACCTTCACCGCGGGCTGCCGCTGGTCCCAGCTCGACGGGATGCCGCCGACCGTCGTCATGCGGCACACCAAGAACCTCGGGTACGGCGGCAACCAGAAGGCCGGCTACGCGCTTGCCGCCGAGCGGGGGCTGGACATCGTCGTCCTGCTGCACGGCGACGGGCAGTACGCCCCCGAGCTGCTGCCCCGGATGGTCGAGCCCCTCGAACGCGGCGAGTGCGAAGCCGTGTTCGGGTCCCGGATGATGCGGCCCAGGGACGCCCTCCGTGGCGGCATGCCGCTCTACAAGTGGCTCGGCAACCGCGTCCTGACCCGGCTGGAGAACAAGCTCCTCGGGTCGGAGCTGACCGAGTTCCACTCCGGCTACCGCGCGTACAAGGTCGATGCCCTGCGCCGCCTGCCCATCGAGCGCAACACCGACGCCTTCGACTTCGACACCCAGATCATCGTGCAGCTGGCCGACGCCGGGATGCGCATCCGCGAGATCCCCATCCCGACGTACTACGGCGACGAGATCTGCTACGTCAACGGCATGCGCTACGCCAAGGACGTCGTCAAGGACGTCCTCGAATACCGGCTGGCGAAGAAGGGGTTCGGGACGTGCGGGTGGATCCCCAAGCCCGTCGAGTACGCCTTCAAGGAGGGCGACGGCTCCTCGCACGCCGTCATCCTCGACCGGATGCGCGGCCTGCCGCCCGGCCGGGTCCTCGACGTGGGCTGCTCCGGCGGCGCGTTCGCCGAGCGCCTGGAGGCCCTCGGGCACACGGTCACCGGCATCGACTGCGTGGAGGTCGAGGGCGTGAGCGAGAAGTGCTCCGGCGGGTTCTTCCTCGCCGACCTGGAGGACGGGCTGCCCGACGGCATCGGCGACGGGTACGACTACGTCGTCGCCGGCGACGTCATCGAACACCTCTCCCGCCCCGAACGCCTCCTCGCCGAGCTGCGCGGCGTCCTGCGCCCCGACGGGCACGTGTGGCTGTCCGTACCGAACTTCGGGCACTGGTACTCACGGCTGCGCGTCGCGCTCGGCATCTTCGACTACGACCGGCGCGGCATCCTCGACGAGACGCACCTGCGCTTCTTCAGCCGCGCCAGCCTCCGCCGCACCGTGCGCGCCGCCGGGTACGACGTCCTGTCCATCACCGCCACCGGCGCGCCCTTCTGGTCCGTCCTCGGCGGCGGACCGGCCTCCAGGGCGCTCGGCGGGGTGTCGAGAGTGCTGACCCGGCTGCGGCCCACCCTCTTCGGCTACCAGTACGTCGCACTGCTCACCCCGCATGCGGCGCGGACGATCATCGCTGGGGAGCACATCGATGTCCAGGACATCCTCAACCGTCAGTTCGTCCCCGTGGACGCCCCCACCCACCGCCTCGGCGTGTGAGAGGCGGACGTTGACCCTGCCCAGCTTCGTGCTGCTGCTGTTCGCGGTGTTCTCCTCGGCGGCCGGCCAGATCATGCTCAAGCACGGCATGCAGACCGCCGCCACCGCCGCCGAGAAGGCCGGCGGCTCCCTGGCCGTACGCGCCGCGACCACCCCCTGGGTGGTGCTGGGCCTGACCGTCTTCGCGGTGTCCGCCGTCGCCTGGATGTCCACCCTCGCGCGGGTTCCGCTGTCCATCGCGTACCCCTTCAACGCCCTCGGCTATCTGCTGATCGTGCTGGCCGGCTCCACGCTGCTGCACGAGCGGACCTCGGTGTGGACCTGGGCCGGCTCGCTGCTGGTGGTGATCGGCCTCGTGACGGTCTTCCTCGGCCAACGGAACTGATCCACCTCGGAAGCTTCAGAAGGACCGAACGCCCCATGCCCACACTCAGCGTCATCGTGTCCGGCCACGCCCCGCACAGCCGGCTGCGCGCCTGCCTGGACAGCGTCACCACCCAGACGGCGCCCGACCTCGACATCGTCGTCACCGTCCCCGACACCGACGGCCCCCCACGGGCGCTCGCCGCGCTCCACGAGGTGAGCGACCCCCGCGTCACCGTCGTCCCCGTCGCCCCGGGCGCCCCCGCAGCCACCGGCCGGGCGGCCGCCGCCCACGCCGCGAGCGGCGCGTACCTGCAGTTCCTGCACCCCGCCACCGACCGGCTGCCCGACGGCGCGGCCACCGCCCTCACCGCCCGCCTCGACGCCCTCCCTGAAGCACCGGACGTCCTGCTCTTCGACCACCACCACGCCCACTGGTGGGACGACGCCGTACCCAGCGGCGCCACCGACCTCCTGGCCGAGGCCCAGGTCCCCGGACCCACCACCCTCGCCGACCGCCCCGGCTTCCTCGACGTCGCGCCCCTCCTCGGCAACCGCCTCATCAGCGCCCGGCTCCTCGCCGACCACCCCGAGCTGATCGGCACCGAAGGGCACGACGAGCTCTACCTCTCGTACGCCGTCCTCCTCCTCGCCCGGCGCATCACCGCCACCACCGCCGTCGGCCTCGTCCGCCACAAGGACCGCCCCACCCAGCGCCGCGCCGCCGGGCCCGAGCAGCACTTCGCCGCCTTCGGCCAGTACGAACGCCTCCACCAGCTCGCCCACGCCGCCGCCGCGCCCCCCGCCCTGCGCGCCCGGCTCTACGACCGGATGGTCGGCGACTACCTGGCCACCCTCGCCCGGCGCGACGAACTGCCGCCCGCCCTGCTCACCGAGTACTTCCGGTGCGCCGCCCGCCACACCGCCCGCTTCCGCCCCGAGGGCCACCAGCGGCCCGGCGGCCTCGACGGCGTACGTCACGCACTCCTCGGCCGGGGCGCCCACCTCGGCTACCGGCTGCTGCGCATCGCCAACGACAAGCGGCGCGCCGCCCAGGCCGTCGCCGCCACCCGCGCCGAGCAGGTCACGGCCGCCCGTACCCGCCACCGCTACCGCCGCGCACTGCGCCGGACCCTCGACCAGGACCTCGCCGTCTTCTCCGCGTACTGGGGGCGCGGCGTCCACTGCAACCCCGCCGCCATCGCCGCCGAACTCGCCGAACTGGCCCCCGACATCCACCAGGTGTGGATCGCCGACCCCGACCGCGTCCCGCTGCTGCCCCCCGGCACCGACCACGTCGTCCCCGGCACGCCCCGCTACTGGGACGTCCTCGCCCGCGCCAAGTACCTGGTCAACAACGTCAACTTCCCCAACGGGATCGTCAAACGCCCCGGCACCGTCCACCTCCAGACCCACCACGGCACCCCCCTCAAGCGGATGGGCGTCGACCAGCGCGACCACCCCGCCGCCGCCCAGGGCCTCAACCTCGAGGCCCTGCTGGAGCGCGTCGACCGCTGGGACTACAGCCTGTCCGCCAACAGCCACTCCACCGAGACCTGGCAGCGCGCCTACCCCGCCGGCTACCGGACCCTCGACTACGGCTATCCCCGCAACGACATCCACTACCGCGCCACCGCCGCCGACGTCCGCACCGCCCGCGCCAAGCTCGGCATCGAGCCCGGCCGCCGCGCCCTGCTGTACGCCCCGACGCACCGGGACTACGAAGCGCGCTGGCGGCCCCGCCTCGACCTGCCCCGGCTCGCCGACGACCTCGGCGACGACACCGTCCTGCTCGTACGCGGCCACTACTTCCACGACCGGCTGCCCGGCCCGCGCCGCCACGCGCGCGTCCTCGACGTCACCGGCTACGACCCCGTCGAGGAACTCGCCCTGGCCGCCGACGCGCTCATCACCGACTACTCGTCGATCATGTTCGACTACGCCAACCTCGACCGCCCCATCGTCCTGCACACCGACGACTGGGAGACCTACACCGCCACACGCGGCGTCTACTTCGACATCACCGCCGAACCCCCCGGCCACGTCACCCGCAGCCAGGACGAGCTCACCGGCATCCTCCGCGACGGCACCTGGTGCGACGAGGCGGCGGTGAAACAGCGCCACGACTTCCGGCTGCGGTTCTGCGAGTACGACGACGGGCGCGCCGCCGAGCGCGTCGTACGCCGTGTCTTCCTCGGCGAGGGCGAGGAGAGCCTGCCGCCCGTCCTGCCGCTGGAGCGGCGCACCCCCGCCCCCACGCCCGAGGAGGCCACGCGCCGATGACCGCTCTCCCCGATGTGACCGTCACCGTCATCGTCCACAACGACGCCGAACGGCTGCCGCGCGCCATCTCCTCCGTACGCGCCCAGACCCACCGCGACATCGAGATCGTCATCAGCGACGACCACTCGACGGACGCCACCCCGCAGGTCGCGGCCGAACTGGCCGCCCAGGACGACCGCATCCGGGTGCTGCGGCTGGAGCGCAACAGCGGCGGCTGCGGCGCGCCCCGCAACCGGGCCCTTCGGACCGCCCGCGCGCCCTACCTGATGTTCCTCGACAGCGACGACGAACTCCCACCCCGCGCCTGCGAACTGCTGCTCGCCGCGCACGCCGAGTCGGACGTCGACTTCACGATGGGGGCGGTGGAGCGGGTACGCACGGACACGGGTGACGTCTCGGCCTGGATGGCCCACCTGTTCGCGAGGCGCCGCACGGTCCGGGGTATCGAGGACGAGCCCCGGCTGCTGTTCGAGCCGCTTTCGACCAACAAGATGTACCGCAAGGAGTTCCTGGACCGGCACGCCCTGCGTTTCCCCGAGGGCGTGCACTACGAGGACCAGCTCTTCTCCGCCCAGGCCTACACCCTCGCCCGCGCCTTCACCGTCATCACCGAGCCGGTCTACCGCTGGTACATCGCCCCGTACGCCCCGTCGGAGGCGGCGACCATCTCCAACCGGCGGCATCTGATGGCGAACGTCCGCGACCGGGTGGCCATCGCGCGCCTGATCGACGAGTTCCTGGCCGGGCACGGGGTGTCGGACGCCGTACGGGAGGAGAAGGACCACAAGTTCCTCTCCCACGACCTGCGGCTGTACGCCGGTGACCTGCCCTACCGGGAGGCCGCGTGGGTCGGGGAGTTCGCGGCGGAGGTCCTGCCGTACCTGGACGGGCTGTCCGCCGCCGCCTTCCGGCGGATGCGGCGGGACGAGCGGGTCGTGGTGGGGCTGCTGCGCGAGGGGCGGTACGAGGAGGCCCGGCTGGCCGCGCGGGGAATGGCCCACGGTGTGGGGCCGCGCGAGACGGTGGGCGACGGGCGGGGGTGTACGTACTGGGGGAGCGCGCTGCCCCGGACGGAGGCGGGCCGGGCCGACCTGGACCTGACGGAACTGGACCTGGAGCGGTGCCCGTTCGGCTCCGCCCGGTTCCGGCACGAGATCACCCGGGTGGGGCGCGGCGAGGACGGTGCCGTGGAGCTGGGCCTGCGGACGTACGACCCGGGGCGGCGCCTTCCGCTCGCCCCGCTCCCGGCGCGCCTGCACGTCTCACCCGCCGGGCGGCGGCTGACCGTGCCGCTGCGGATGGACCCGGCGGGGCGGGGCGTCTTCGAGGGCACCGTACGGCTCGACGTGGCCGCCGCGTCGCTGCCCGTGCACGGCTTCCGGGGCGTGCGGCACCCCGTGCTGGAGGTCACCGACGGGCGCACGGGCAACACCGGGATCCTGCTCGCGCCCCTGCACTTCGCGCCGTTCGAGGTCGTCGGCGCCGGCCGGCACCGCGTCACGGTCGAACCGGAGGGGCGGGACGCGGGACGTCTGCAACTGCGCTGGCGGCCCGGGGGAGTGGTGGGCCGACTGCTGGGGCCGGTGGTGCAGCGGGGGCCGGTGCGGCGGGCCGCGAAGGCACTCGTACGCCGGTAGGGCGGTGCCTCCCGGTAGCGGGGCGCCCCCAGCCAAAGCGGGCAACCGGTCCAGCCGAATGACGCACTCGCCTGGCGTGAGAAGGCCTTCCGCATGCCCGGCCCAGGCCGGACGTCGCCAAGCGCGTCGGCGCGCGGCGCCCTCGGGCCACACCACGTCCACCGGCATGCCCGCCTCACGTGCCTCCTCGACGGTGTCCGCAGTGCCCCCGCCCTTACCGGACGGCGGCCCGCCGTCCCACACCGCGACCAGACGGTCCGCCCGCTGAAGCAACGTACGGTTCGCAGCCTCGTAAGCCTGGCGATTCGCCGCCTCATGCGGGAGGACGATGACCTCAGCCGCGGCCGCCACGAGACGGTCGAATGTCTCGGCGTGGTCAGGTCTGACCTTGTTCTGCCGGTAATCCCGTGAGGGGATCACTACGACGAGACGGCCGCCGACCTCAAGCACAACCTCGGCGAACAGCGAGTCGGCGCCCTCCGCGATGCCGGGGGCAGGATCCTGGCGGCCCATGGTCCAGGGGTAGAAGTCAGTCAGCGCAGGTAATACCCGCGTACTACCTTCAGCACGTCCAAGCGATCGCGGAGGTGAGCGACGGCCTTCTGCGGCTCGCCGCGCCGCACCAGGCGTTCAGCGAGTGCGATGGCACCGTCCACCGTTCCGGAGCGAAGGAGCTCCTCGTCTGATGTCGCGAACTCGGCCAGCTCCGCTTGGGCATCCACGGCGCGGCCGCTCAGCTTCATGACCTCGGCCCTCATGAACGCCTGCTCCCGGTGGTTGCCACCGCGGCGGGTGAAGTGGTCGTCGATCCAGGTGAGGGCGTCGTCGGGCCGCCCGGCATCGACCAGGATGCGGCAGAGCAGGTGGATGAGCCAGTCGCAATCCCCGCCGGCTGTCTCTGCAGCCGTGCGCAGCACTTCGACCGCCTCGCCGTGGCGGCCGTGACGGGCGAGGAGTTCGGCGAGGCCAAAGGCCGCGTGAGGATTCCCTGCCCCAGCGGACTGCCCGAGCAGGGCAACCGCTTCCGGAATGCGGTCCTGCTCTTCCAACAACTGGGCCAGGGCGGCAAGGGCGTACTCCTCGCCGCGGCCGGCCGGGAACGCGCGCAACTCGGCCTCACGTTCGTGGCGGCCCAGGAGACGAGCAAGCTGCCCGGCGTGGTCTGCGTACACGACACCATCGACACAAAGGTGCCTGCCCAGCAGGTGGATTGCCTCGTCGATTCGGCCTTGGAGTTCCAGGAACCTGGCATGCAGAGGGACAGCGTCCACGGCATCCGAGCTCCAGGACTCGAACGGGTCCGTCGGGCCGGTCTGGATATCGGGGAGCAGTGCAGCAATTTCGGCGTCGCGGCCGTGGCCCGTGGCGAGCTCCACCAGTTCCTCGGCGAGCAGGAGGTCTGCGGCCCGCGGTCCGAGCAGGGCGACGACCTGGTCGAGGTGATCCTGCCGAGCCAGCAGCCGTGCCAGGTCGCGCTGGGCGTACCGATGCCCCGTGTCGGCGAGCGGACGCAGCAACACGATGGCCTCGTCGTGCCGCCCCCACTCGGCGAGCAGCCCGGCGACTGCGTCGACGGCAGGCCACCAGCCTGTGGCCGCGAACGGCTCCAGCAATGCCAGCGCCGTCGCCCGTCCGTCCGGGCAGGACTCGACAGCGGCCTCGGCGAGCCGACGGGCGCAGAACCAGTCACCATGGGCAGCCGCCTGGCGCAGGATGTCGTGGTGGCCATGCTCCTGAAGGAGCGCGGCGACGGTGGGCGGTATCCAGCCGTCGTACGTGCGGTGGCGGTGCTCGAGGTCGACTCTGTCCATGGTCGCGGACCCTAGCTGGCGCCGCCGACACGGCCGGCGCCTGCAGGAGCCCCGCGCGGCCATCGACCGGAATGCCTGGCGTCACCCGATCCGCTTCGTACGGCTGCGCCTGGACGTCACCGTGGCCGACGTGGCCGGCTTCGGACAGCGCGCAACACCGGCTGCCAGATGACGTCGCGCGATGGCACGGGCACGCGGCTGGGGCGCGCCCGGCCGTCGGCAGCGCGGCGCCCGCTGTTCAGGAGTCGGTGATGTGGTCGAAGCCGTGGAGCATCGGGGTCAGCTCCGGCGCGCAGCTCCACAGGCTGCAGAGCCGTGTCGCCGGGTTCTGCGCGAGGTCCAGGGCACGTTCGGGACTCAGCAGGGGCGCATCCTGCGAGGCCTCCTTGCAGTCGGATGCGTGCAAGACACCTCCGGCCGGACCGCGACCGCCGCGCGCCTTCTGGAGCATCCAGCCCGAAGGCCGAAGCTCTCCGAGAACCTCGCGGACCGCCGACCTGGGTGACGGCTCGAACCGCTCTGTTGCGACCTGGTTGTCATCGACGCCGTCGACCCGGCCGCACATGATCGGGGCACGCACCCACACGCGGTACTCCACCGCCTCCACGCCGCCGTCCGACTGGTGGAGAGGCGGTACCGGTCACAGCACTAACGCGGCGCCGGGAACAGCATCGCCCCCGCCCCGCCCAGCGACGGGGCCGGGCGGCGCTCCTCCAGCGGGATCACGGGCGGCAGGGCCGCCGGGTCCTCGCCCAGGAACAGGTGCCGCACCACCCGCTCGGCCGCGTATCCGTCGTCGTACGGGCAGAAGCGTGCCCGGAAGGCGGCCCGCAGCTGTGCCGAGCGTGAGCCGCGCCAGTGGCCGGTGGCGAAGATGTCGATCAGCTCGTCCTCGGTGCGGGCGACCGCGCCCGGCGGGAAGGCCCGTAGGTCGAAGTAGGTGCCGCGGGCCGCGTCGTACGCCGTCCAGTCCTCGGTGTGGACGACGATCGGCCGGTCCAGGCCCGCGTAGTCGAACATCAGCGACGAGTAGTCCGTCAGCAGCGCGTCCGACGCCAGGCACAGCTCCTCGACCGACCGGTGCCCGGACACGTCGATGATCCGGGGGTTGCCGGTCGTGGCGAAGGGGGAGCCGTGCGTGGGGTGGGGGCGGGCGAGGATCACGTACCGGGGGCCGAGGGCCGGCAGCAGCCGTTCCAGGTCGAGCAGCTGCGGCTGCGGGCGTACGTAGTCGCGGTGCGTGGGGGCGTACAGGATCGCCGTGTGGCCCTCGGGGATGCGCAGCGACTCGCGCAGCAGGGCGACGTCGGAGGCGGTGGCCCGCTGGAAGACGTCATTGCGTGGCGAGCCGAACTCCAGGGTGCGGTAGGCGGCCGGGTAGACCCGCTCCCACACCAGGCTGGAGTGGCGGTTGGCGGACACCAGCGCGTCCCACTTGTCGATGTTGCGCAGCAGCTGCGCGAAATCCATGTCCCGCGCGGCGGCCGGCCGGAACTGGAGGTCCAGGCCCATGTGCTTGAGCGGCGTGCCGTGCTGGGTCTGGATCAGCAGCTGGCCGCGCCGCTTGACCAGCCGACGGTCGAAGTTGACGTTGTTGACGAGGTACGTGGAGCGGGCCAGCGCCGTCCAGTACGCCGCCGACCCCGGGCGCAGCCTCCGTGTCCCGGTCGGCACGGTGTGGAAGTGCTCGGGCGTACACACCCAGGCGGTGCGCACGTGCGGGGCCAGCTCGCGCACCCGCTCCTCGATGGCGGCCGGGCTGCACGCGTAACCCCGGTTCCAGTACGCGGCGAACACCGCGCGGTCCGCGCGCAGCGGCAGGCACAGCTGGATCCGGTAGTGCAGCTGGAGCAGGGCTCCGCGCAGGGCCCTGGCCCCGGAGGAGGCGTACTGCCCGGCCTGCTTGTTGAGCGCGCGGGCGGTCATGATGGCGCGGTACGTGCGGTGGCTGCCGAGCCGGACCAGGGCGTGGCGCAGCCGCGTCGTGAACTTGGGCGTGGCGCCTCGGGTGCGGAAGCGGCGGTAGTGGCGGCGGGCGCGGCGGAAGAAGTCGGCGCGGGTGCCGCGCGGGAGGCGGCCACGGGCGGTGAACACGGACGTGAAGTGGTCGGCCATGCGCCGGAACAGCACCGGCCGCCAGCGCGCCAGCTCGGGGCGCGCGTCGATGAACGCGAAGACCCGCTCGTACTGCTCGAACAGGTCGAAGTGGCTCAGGCTGGTGGTGCGCAGGATGGAGCCGGTACGGCGCTGGCGGTAGTGGACACACACCCGGTCGAGCGTCGCGATCGACCCGGCGGCCATCAGCGCCGGGTACGTCCACGGGGTGTCCTCGTAGAAGCCGGGCGGGAAGGTGAACCCCTCGCGCTCGACGAACTCCCGCTTGTACGCCTTGTTCCACACCACCATCAGGACCTTCAGCAGCCCCGGCCGCTCGGTCAGCGGGAAGGGCGCCGGGCCCGTCTCGGCGAGGTGGCTGCGGAACTCGTGGCGTACCGTCTCCCCCGACCAGTAGACGCGGGCGTAGTCGTACACCAGGAGATCGGGCGAGCCGGTCTCCTTGAGGCGGTCGGCGATGGCCTGCAAGGCGCCCGGTACGAAGGTGTCGTCGCCGTCCAGGAAGACGATGTAGTCGCCGCTCGCGCGGGCGAGCCCGGCGTTGCGGGCGGGCCCCAGGCCGGCGTTCTCGGGCAGGTGGACGGCGACGACCCGGCGGTCACGGGCGGCGAACTCGTCGATCACCGCCCCGCAACCGTCGGGCGAGCAGTCGTCCACGGCGATCAGCTCCAGATCCTCGAAGGACTGGGTGAGCACCGACTCCAGGCACTCGTGCAGATAGGCCTGGACCTTGTACGCGGGGACGATGACGCTGAACCGGGGCATGGCCCGGGAACGTCGGATGAACCGACCGGGTTACGCCCGCCGTGGCATACGGGGGACGAGCGCTTCACTCATTTGACGGCGCCTGCCATCACCCCCGAGACGAACTGCCGCTGGAAGGCGAAGAAGACGGCGAGCGGTATCACCATCGACACGAACGCGCCGGGCGCCAGGATGTCGACGTTGTTGCCGAACTGCCGCACCTGCTGCTGGAGCGCGACCGTGATCGGCGGCGACTCGGAGTCCGCGAAGATCAGCGCGACCAGCATGTCGTTCCACACCCACAGGAACTGGAAGATCCCGAGCGAGGCGATGGCCGGGCCGCCGAGCGGCATGACCACCCGCGTGAAGAGCCGGATCTCGCCCGCCCCGTCGAGCCGGGCGGCCTCCAGCAGCTCGCGCGGGATCTCGGCGAAGAAGTTGCGCAGCAGGAAGATCGCGAACGGCAGGCCGAACGCGACGTGGAACAGCACGACACCGAGCGTCGTCTCGAAGATCCCGACCGCGCCGAACAGCTTCGAGACGGGTACGAGGGCCACCTGCACGGGCACCACCAGCAGCCCGACCACCACCAGGAACCACCAGTCCCGGCCGGGGAACTCCATCCACGCGAAGGCGTACCCGGCGAGCGACCCGATCACGACGACGAGGACGGTCGCCGGGACGGTGATCAGGACCGTGGCGAGGAGGGAGCCGGTGATGGTGTCGTTGTCGAGGATGTTCGCGTAGTTGGCGGTGGTGAGCTGGGCGGGCGCGGTGAACACCGTCCACCAGCCGCTGGCGTTCATGTCGGCGGGGTCGCGCAGCGAGGACAGCAGCAGCCCGACCGTCGGCATCAGCCAGAACAGCGCGACCAGGACGAGGAAGACCCGCATGACCCCGCCGCCGGTCCGCGCGGCGACCCGCGAGGCGAACGACTGCCTGGCCTTCACGGTCGTCGTTCCGCTCATCGCCGGGTCTCCTTCCGTATGCGGCGGATGTTGAAGAACATCACCGGGATCACCAGCAGGAGGAGGAGTACGGAGATGGCGCTGCCGACGCCGAGATGCGCGTCCGTGCCGAAGGAGGAACGGTAGAGCTGGAGCGCCAGTACGTTCGCGTCGTCCTGGACCGAGCCGGGCGCGATGATGAACACCAGGTCGAAGATCTTCAGGACGTTGATCATCAGGGTGACCAGGACGACCGCGAGGACGGGCGCGAGGAGCGGGACCGTCACCCGGCGGAAGACCTGCCACTCGTTGGCGCCGTCCACCCGGGCGGCTTCGAGGAGTTCGCGCGGCAGGCCCGCGAGGCCGGCGGCGATCAGCACCATGGCGAAGCCCGCCCACATCCAGACGTAACTGCCGATGATGGCCGGGGTGACGAAGGACGGGCCGAGCCAGTCCACACCGTTGTACTGCTCCCGGAAGTTGCTCTCGGGCAGCCGCAGGTGGGCGCCGTCCGCCTCCTTGGGCAGGGAGAAGGTGCCGTCGGCGGCCGCCGTCGCCGTGGCGACGACCTTGCCGTCCTTGACCGCCTCCACCTTCAGGCCCTTCAGGCCCAGCTCCTTGGCGTCGACGGTGTTGGCCGTGCCCCCGCCGCCCCGGGTGAAGTCCAGCCAGGCGGTGCCCGTGACCTGGTCCTTCACCGGCTCCGGGGCCTTGGCCGGCTGCGCGTCCTCCGGCATGTCCGGGGCCGCCACACCGATCAGCGGCAGCTGGGCGGGCGTGCCCGCCCGTACCGGCTCCTTGGTGATGAACACCCCGCCGCCCGCCGCCTTCAGCGGGTGCACGTCCAGCGGGCGCGCCTTCGGGTAGCTCGCCGACTCGGCGAACGTGTCGTGGACGCCCACCCACACGGCGTTGGCGACGCCACGGTCCGGGTCCTGCTCGTACACCAGCCGGAAGATGATCCCGGCGGCCAGCATCGAGATCGCCATCGGCATGAAGACGATCAGCTTGAACGCCGTACCCCACCGCACCCGCTCCGTGAGGACCGCGAACATCAGGCCCAGGGCGGTCGCGACGGTGGGCGCGACCACGACCCAGACGGCGTTGTTCTTGACGGCGGTGAGGATCGTGTCGTCGGTGAAGATCTCGACGTAGTTGTCCAGGCCGGCGAAACCGCTGCCCGCCTGGTCGAAGAAGGACCGGTAGACCGAGTACCCGATCGGGTAGACCACGAGCGCGCCCAGCAGCACCAGCGCGGGCAGCAGGAAGCCGGCCGCTACGAGCTTGCGGGTGCCGGTGACGCTCTTGACGCTCTCGCGTGACCCCGGAGGTGTCGGCGACGTGGCCGCCGCGTCTTTCGTTGTCGGCGCCGTCATGGCGTCAGCTCTGGCCCTTGTAGGCCTTGGCCGCGTCGGCCTCCAGCCTCGCCTGCGTACCCGCGATGTCCTTCGGGTTCTTCAGGAAGTCCTGGAGCGCCTTCCACTCGCCCTTCCCGGGCGTCCCGCCGAACGACTGCGGCATCTGGTCCGACATGTCGAAGCGGAAGTCGTCCCCGGCCGCGATGAGCGCCTTGCCGATCTCGCGCTGGACGTCGTTCGGGTACGCCGCCGGGTCCATCGCCTTGTTGGGCGAGATGAACCCGCCCTCGGCCGCCCAGATGCTCGCGGCGTCCGGCGATGCCAGGAACGTCAGCAGCGCCTGGGTGGCGGGCTTGTCGGTCAGCGCCACCGCCACGTCGCCGCCGGTCACCACCGGCGCCGCAGAGCCGACGGCCGGGAACGGGAACGCCTTCGCGTCCGTACCGATCTTCGCCTCGGTCTGGGCGATGTTGATCGAGACGAAGTCGCCCTCGAAGACCATCGCGGCCTTGGGCGCGTCGCCACCGGTGAACGTCTGCGTCACGGACGCCGGGAACTCCGTCTGAAGCGCTCCCGCCGCGCCGCCCGCGATCAGGTTCGGCTTGCCGAACAGCTCGGCGAGGGTGGTGAGCGCCTGCTTCACGGACGGATCGGTCCACGGGATCTCGTGCTTGGCGAGCTGGTCGTACTTCTCCGGCCCGGCCTGGGAGAGGTAGACGTTCTCGAACCAGTCCGTGAGGGTCCAGCCGTCCGCGCCGCCGATCGAGAAGGGCGTCACACCGGAGGCGGAGACCGTGTCGGCGGTGGTGAGCAGCTCCTTCCACGTCTTCGGCTCGGACACGCCCGCGTTCTCGAAGACGGCGGTGTTGTACCAGATCAGCGACTTGTTGGCGGCCTTGAAGTACACGCCGTACTGGGTGCCGTTCACCGCTCCGAGGTCCTGCCACCCCTTGGAGTAGTTCTTCGCCAGCTGCGCCTTCGTCTCGGCGCCGGCCGGCTTGGCCCATTTCCGCTCCACGGCCTGGTGGAGCGCGCCGACCTGCTGGAGCATGGCGACGTCCGGCGGGGCACCGCCCGCGATCTTCGTACCGATGTAGTTGAGCATCGCGTCCTGCGTCGGTACGTAGGCGACCTCCGCCCCGGTGCGCTTCTCGAACTCGTCGAGGACCTTGGTGAACGCCTGCTGTTCCGGGCCCGTCCACACCGCCACGACCTGGACCTTCTGGCCGTCCAGCTTGGGCAGCTCGACGCTCGCCGCGCCGGTGTTCGTGTCCTTGTCCGGCTCGGAGCCGCCCTTGCCGCCGTCGCCGTCACCGCAGCCGGTGAGGGCGAGAGCGCAGGCGGCTGCCATGGCCACGGCGACCCTGCGTGACGTATTTACCCGGCGTGTCCGAAGAGTTGTGCGCATCACTGCCCCGTCTCTTCCGTGCGCGTACGCGTCCCGTCCGTCAGGTCTACGCCCGGCGTACGGGGGCCGCAATACCGCCTTCCATGTCAAGTCGGGGATCGTGATCGGGTCGTGACGTGCCGTCAGGCAGGGTGCGTGGGCACGAGCGGCGGCAGCGGGGTCGCCTCGACCGAGCGGGCCGCCCGGTCCAGCGCGCTGGCCAGCAGCGCCAGGTCCGTCGGGCCGTTGCCCAGCTCCCGCACCGGGCGGCGGGTCGGCGGATCGCCCATCCGCTCCCACTCCAGCGGTACCACCGTGGGCCGCTGCGTCGCCGTACGGGGGATGCGCCCGGTGACCCGGCCGCCCTGGAACGGCGTCACCCGGCCGTCCGGGTGCCCCAGCCGGCCGCGCCCCGGCGCCGGGACGTCCGGGCCGGGGGAGGCCGGCGGGGCGTCCAGCACCACGCGCAGCCGCGCCGCGCGGGCCAGCTCCGTGTCGGCCGTGCGGTCCGGGCGCGCGGACGTCGCCACCAGGTGCACGCCCAGGCGGTGGCCGTCCCGGGCCACGGCCTCCAGCGCCCGCACGACCGACCCGGCGGCGGGGCGGCCGGGGCTGCCGAGCGCGGGGGCGACCAGCGCGTCGTAGTCGTCGACCAGGACCACCAGGCGCGGCAGCGGCGGCGGGATGTCGTCCTTGCCGGTACGGGCGGTGGGGCGCAGCCGGAGCGTGCCGCTGGGCGGGGCGTCGAGGTCACCGGGGGTGGGCGGGCGTTGCCCGACCATGCGGTCCGCGACCTCCCGCTGGGTGTGCCACTCGGTGAACTCCTGGCGGCCCAGCAACTCGGCGCGGCGCTTCAGCTCCGCCCCGAGCGCCTGGGCGAACTCCCGCATCCGCACCGGGTCGGAGGCCACCAGGTGCTCGGTGGCGTGCGGCAGCTCGGTGCAGGGCGCGAGCCCTTCGCCGCGCTCGCCGCCCGCGCCGTCGACGAGCAGCAGGCCCAGCCGGTCGGGGCGGGACGCGGCCGCGAGGGAGGCGGCGACGGAGCGGAGCAGCTCCGTGCGGCCGCTGCCGGTGGGGCCCTCGATCAGCAGGTGGGGGCCCTCTGTGGTGAGGTCCACGGCCAGGGGCCCGCGCGGGCCGGTGCCCAGCACGGCGGTGCCGTCCGGGGCGGAGGCCCAGCGGGCCATCAGGGACGCGGGTGTCGCCCGGGCCAGCCCGAGCTCGTCCAGCAGCCGGGAGGACGGCGGCAGCGGTACGGCGGTGGCGCGGGGCGCGGTTCCCAGGGCACCCCGGGCTTCGGCGCCCTTGTCGCGGTCGGCCCGCAGCGGGGCCAGTGCCCGCGCGAACCGCTCGGCCCAGGCGGCGGACACCGCGTCGACGGTGCCGACGGTGCCGTGACCGGCGGGCTGCCCTCCGGCCGTACGCATCAGGCGCAGCGCGGTCGCCACGTCACCGGAGAGCAGCGCGGCGGCACCGCACTCGCGGAAGGCGAGGGACGCGGAGCACGCCGTCTCGTACGTCGCCGCGACCGGGGACAGCGGCGAGGCGGCCGGGGTCTCGGCCAGGCAGACGAGGTGGATGCCCGCCGCCGCGCCCGCCCCGGCGAGCCGCGCGGTCGTCTCGCGCAGCGCCGCCGAGCCGGGGTCGCCGTCGACGATCACCACCGTGTACGTGCCGTACGCCGCGCCGTGCTCCTCGGCCGCCCGGGCGACGGCCTTGCGGTCGGCGCTCGGCCAGCCGGGCCCGAGGGGCCCGTCGTCCAGCCGCCGGGTGAGCTCGCCGGTCCGGGCGGCCGCCTGCTCCCGGTCGTACGCGAGGAGCAGGCGGCAGTCCTGGCCGTGGGCCGGGCGCACATGCGGCAGCCAGCCGAGCCAGCTCCACTCGCGGGCGCGGCGCGCGCTGCTGATCAGCACGATCTCCAGGTCGGTGGGCGCGTGCAGCGCGGCCAGTTGCGCCACGACGGAGCGGGTCAGGCCCAGGAGCCGCGCCCGGGGCCCGGCGAGCCCGAGCGACCCGGCCTCGCGGAGGCCCACCGTGACGGGCACGCCGGCCAGGTCGGCCCGGTCGGTGGTGCCGAGCCGTACGGCCAGGGTCTCCGGGTGGCCGGGGCCCCGTTCCCACAGGCGGGGCCCGGGGCCCAGCGCGGTGAGCAGCACGGCGGCCGGGTCGGGCCACGTCTCCTGGACGGCGCCGCCCGCGAGGGTCGCCGGAAGGGGCCCCTCCGGCGCCTCGGCCGGCCCGTCGCCCCGCCCGCCCGCGAGCCGCCGCGCCCAGGCCCCTATGCCCCGCCTGCGCCCGGGCGCGGCAGACCGCCCCCCGGCGGGGGCGCCCTGGGGGACAGTCCCATCCGCGCGGCTCCCCCCGGCTGGGGCGTTGCCCGTGGGGGCGCCGTCGGTGAGGGTGCCCCTGGTGGGGGCGTTGCCCGTGGGGGAGCCGCCGGCGGGGGTGCCGCTGGTTGGGGCGCCGTCCGACGGGGCGCCCTGGGGGGCGCCGGTGGGAGCGTTGCTCGTGGGGGCGCCGCCGGATGGGGTGCCGCCCAAGGGGGCGCTGCCGATGGGGGCGCCGTCCATGGCGGTGCCGCCTGTCGGCGTGCCGTACATGCGGGCGCCGCCCACGGGGAGGCCGCCTGTGGCGCTGCTGCCTACGGGGGCGCCACCGGTGGGCGTGCCGCTCACGGGCGTGCCGCCCTCGGTGGTGCCGCCCACGGGCGTGCCGCCCATGGGTGTGCCCCCCGCGGGCGTGCCGCCCACCGGCGTGCCGCCCACCGGGGTGGTGTCCGTGCGGGTGCCGCGCGGCGGGGTGGGCTGCGGGGTGCCCGCACCGCCCTGGTGGGGCACACCGCCAAGGCCGGCCTGTGTGCCGCCTGCCCGGCCGCGCGCCGGGACGGTGCCCTCCGCGCCGGACGCAGCCGCCGACGCGGCGTACGCACCGCCACCGCGCCGGGCCGGGTCGCCCGCCCGTCCGGCACCGCTCCCGGCCCGGCCGCCCGTCCGAGCGCCGCCGTCCGGGTGGCCCGGCTCACTGGAGCCCGCCGAGGGCGAACCGGAGCCAGGCCGGCCCGGGCCGGGGGCGCCACCCGCTCCCGGGCCGGACGGCCCGGCGTCGCCCGGGGCGTGGGGCACCGGGACGCCGCCGCCGGAACCGGCCGCGCGGGCGACCCGGAGGTGGCCCTCGCCGTCCGGGGTGGTCGGCAGCGGGGTGCCGTCCGACGCGGGCGGGCCCGCCGTCAGCCGCAGCGACGACTCACCCAGCCGCAGCAGCGCGCCCGGCGCCAGGCGGACGGGGCGGGGGCCGACCTCGGCGCCGTCCAGGGTGGTGCCGTTCGTGGAGCCGAGATCCGCGACCGTGACCCGGCCGCTCTCCGTGACGGTCACCGCGCAGTGCAGGCGGGACACGTCCGGGTCGTCGAGGGGTACGTCGGCGTCGGCGGAGCGGCCGATACGGATCTGGCCGGCGTGCAGCAGGTGGACGCCTCCCGCGTCCGGCCCGGCCACCACGTGCAGCCGCGCCGGCACGCCGTCCATGGGCGCGTGGTCCTCGCCGGGCACCTGGAGCGAGAGCACCGCGCCGTCCACCAGGGGCGGCTCGCCGAGCACGCGGCGCTGGGCGTCCAGCCGTTCCCCGCCCGCGTACAGCACTACGGCCCCCGAGGGGTCGGCGCCCGACACGGCGGACGCCAGCCCGGAGGCGACGGCGGCCAGCGCGGTCCCGGCCGGGGCGGTGACAAGCACGTCACAGGCACGCCCCGCGGTCTGGCCGCCGGGCGGCGCCGCGAGGACGGTCAGCCGGATCTGCATCGCCGTCAGCGGTCCCTTCTGCGCGGCGCGCCCGGCAGGGAAGGGGAATGGCCCGTCTCGCTCTCCCCCCACCCACCACGGACGCGTCGTCCGGTCAGGTCGGCACGGACCACGAGGCTCCCGACCCCGCGATGCGCCGTGCTGCAGGCATCCTCCCACCTGCCACTGACAGCCCGCCCGCGCCCCGGAAAGAAATGATCTTGACCGATCGCCCCCGCTCGCGAAAACCCCTGCTTGCGCACATCTTGGGATCATGTGAACCGGTCGCAGTCATGTCACCCTGGCAACCGTGTCCCGTTCGAGAGCGTCTTGCAGGATCGAACGGTTGGCGGAAGACGACCCACCGGTGTGCCACCGTCCGGCACTACAGTGGGGCGGACACCCGGGCGGGCCCGCGAGGGAGGCCCGGACAGGCAAGGACCACGATCGCAGGGAGCGCAGGACGTGCGGCCAGTCGGCAGTAAGTACCTGCTCGAGGAGCCGCTCGGACGCGGCGCCACGGGCACCGTCTGGCGAGCCCGCCAGCGGGAGACCGCGGGCGCCGAGGCGGCCGTACCGGGCCAGCCCGGCGAGACCGTCGCGATCAAGGTCCTCAAGGAGGAGCTCGCGAACGACGCGGACGTGGTGATGCGCTTCCTCCGGGAACGCTCCGTCCTGCTCCGCCTCACCCACCCCAACATCGTCCGCACCCGCGACCTCGTCGTCGAGGGCGATCTCCTCGCCCTGGTCATGGACCTGGTCGACGGCCCGGACCTGCACCGCTACATCCGGGAGAACGGCCCGCTCAGCCCGGTCGCCGCCGCCCTCCTCACGGCCCAGATCGCCGACGCGCTCGCCGCCAGCCACGCCGACGGCGTCGTCCACCGCGACCTGAAGCCCGCCAACGTGCTGCTCGCCGAGCGCGACGGCCAGATGCACCCGATGCTCACCGACTTCGGCATCGCGCGCCTCGCGGACAGCCCCGGCCTGACCCGTACGCACGAGTTCGTCGGCACACCCGCCTATGTGGCGCCCGAGTCCGCCGAGGGCCGCCCGCAGACCTCCGCCGTGGACGTCTACGGCGCCGGGATCCTGCTGTACGAGCTCGTCACCGGCCGCCCGCCGTTCGCCGGCGGCAGCGCGCTGGAGGTCCTGCACCGCCACCTCAGCGAGGAGCCCCGCCGCCCCTCGACGGTCCCGGGCCCGCTGTGGACCGTCATAGAGCGCTGCCTCAGCAAGGACCCGGAGCGCCGCCCCAGCGCCGAGAACCTTGCCCGGGGCCTGCGTACCGTCGCCGCCGGCATCGGCGTGCACGCCGCGCCCGCCCAGATCGAGGCGGCCGAGGGTGTGGGCGCGCTGCTCGCCCCCGACCCGGCGCCGGCGCCCGTCCCGGAGACCCCGGGCGCGGCGGACCCGACCCAGGTGCTGCCCAGCAACGGGGGCCAGTACGACCCGGCCGCGCCCACCAGCGTGCTGCCCACCAGCGGCCCCGGCGGGCACGGGGGCCCCGGCCACGGCGCCGCCGACCCGACCGCGGTCATGCCTCCCGTACCCCCGCGTTCCGACGGTCCGCCGCAGCCGGAAGAGCCGCACCCGTGGCAGAGCCAGCTGCGCGCCGCCCGGGACCGCAACGAGCAGACCCAGGTCCAGTACCTCGACCCCAGCCAGGACCCCCTGCGCCGCCGCCCGCAGCGCCAGGCGCCCCAGCAGCCGCCGCAGCACCAGCAGCCCTACCCCCCGCACCACCAGCAACAGCAGCGCCCGCCGCAGCGCCAGCAGTACGCGCCCCCGCCCCCGCAGCAGCACTATCCGCCGCAGCACCACCAGCCGCACCCGCCGCAGCAGCCCCAGCAGCCGGCCCCGCGCCCGCCGCGCGAGCCGCGCCCGCCCCGGCAGCGCAGCGCCAACCCGATGCGCATCCCAGGCCTCGGCTGCCTCAAGGGCTGCCTGTTCACGATCGTCCTGTTCATCGTGGCGGGCTGGCTCATTTGGGAGCTGACCCCGCTCCAGAGCTGGATCGCCGAGGGCAAGACCTACTGGGAGGCCATCGGCGACGGGGTGTCGGCGGTGTCCAAGTGGATCTCGGAGATCGGCGACAGCACCGGCGGCACCGGCGGCTCCGGCACACCCTCCGGGCAGTAACCCTGCCGATTTGTCGACTTCCGAGGGGTGATTTCCCCCCGGAGGTGAATACCGGCGCCTGAGCCCGCGTAACTTTGTCGGGAACGCCAGCCGCTGAGGGAGCAGTCTTGGCACGGAAAATCGGCAGCCGGTACACCGCCCACCAGATCCTGGGGCGGGGCAGTGCCGGAACGGTGTGGCTCGGCGAGGGCCCGGAGGGCCCCGTCGCCATCAAGCTGTTGCGCGAGGACCTGGCCTCGGACCAGGAACTCGTCGGGCGCTTCGTCCAGGAGCGCACCGCCCTGCTCGGGCTGGACCACGCGCGCGTGGTGGCCGTCCGCGACCTGGTCGTCGACGGCAACGACCTCGCGCTCGTCATGGACCTGGTCCGCGGCACCGACCTGCGCACCCGGCTGGACCGCGAGCGCCGGCTCGCCCCGGCGGCGGCCGTCTCGATCGTCGCGGACGTCGCCGAGGGCCTGGCCGCCGCGCACGCCGCCGGGGTCGTCCACCGCGACGTCAAGCCGGAGAACATCCTGCTCGACATGGAGGGCCCGCTCGGTCCCGGCGGCGCCCGCCCCGCCCTCCTCACCGACTTCGGCGTCGCCAAGCTGATCGACACCCCGGGCCGTACCAAGTCCACCCGCGTCATCGGCACGCCCGACTACGTGGCCCCGGAGATCGTCGAGGGCCTCCCGCCCCGCGCGGCCGTCGACATCTACGCCCTGGCGACGGTGCTGTACGAGCTGCTGGCGGGCTTCACGCCCTTCGGCGGCGGCCACCCCGGCGCCGTACTGCGCCGCCACGTCACCGAGACCGTCGTCCCGCTCCCCGGCATCCCGGACGAGCTGTGGCAGCTGATCGTCCAGTGCCTCGCCAAGGCCCCCGCGTCCCGGCTGCGCGCCTCCGAGCTCGCCGCCCGCCTGCACGACCTGCTGCCGCTCGTCGCGGGCATGCCGCCGCTGGACGTGGACGAGCCGGACGCCGAGCCCGCCCCGGAGCCGTACGAGGACGATCCGTACCCGACCGTCCCGAACGCCCCGCGCAGGGCCGCCGTCCCGCTCGTCCCGGGCTCCTCCACCGACTCCAACCGGGACACCCACACCTCGATGCGCGTCCCGGCTCCCGACGAGCTCTCCGGCGGCCCCCATGGCACCGCCCGCGCCCCCCGCCCCGCCGGCGGGCGCCGCCCCGGCTCCGCCCGCCACAAGTCCGAAACCGTCCGCAGGCGCCGCATCACGCTGGGTATCGCCGCCCTCGCCCTGGTGACGGCCGCCGGGGTCGGCGGCTACGTGGCCACCAGCGATGACGACCCCGGCGCCCCGCCCCAGGACTCCAAGCAGTCGGCCCCCTCACAGCCCTAGGCGCTGCCTGGGGGCCCGGGGTGTCGCACACAGCCGTTACGCTGGTGTCGTGGCAGTCGTCGATGTATCCGAAGAGCTGAAGTCCCTCTCCTCGACCATGGGGTCGATCGAGGCCGTCCTGGACCTCGACAAGTTGAGGGCAGACATCGCCGTGCTCGAGGAGCAGGCCGCGGCCCCGTCCCTGTGGGACGACCCGGAGGCGGCGCAGAAGATCACGAGCAAGCTTTCGCACCTCCAGGCCGAGGTGCGCAAGACCGAGGCGCTGCGCAGTCGCATCGACGACCTCGCCGTCCTCTTCGAGCTCGCCGAGGAGATGGACGACCCGGACACCCTCGCCGAGGCCGAGACGGAGCTCGTCTCCGTCCGCAAGGCGCTCGAGGAGATGGAGGTACGCACCCTCCTGTCCGGTGAGTACGACGAGCGCGAGGCACTGGTCAACATCCGCGCGGAGGCCGGCGGCGTCGACGCCTCCGACTTCGCCGAGCGCCTCCAGCGCATGTACCTGCGCTGGGCCGAGCGGCACGGCTACTCGACGGAGGTCTACGAGACGTCGTACGCGGAAGAGGCCGGCATCAAGTCGACCACCTTCGTCGTCAAGGCCCCGTACGCCTACGGCACGCTCTCGGTCGAGCAGGGCACTCACCGCCTGGTCCGCATCTCCCCGTTCGACAACCAGGGCCGCCGCCAGACGTCATTCGCGGGCGTCGAGGTGCTGCCGGTCGTCGAGCAGTCCGACCACGTCGAGATCGACGAGTCCGAGCTGCGCGTGGACGTCTACCGCGCCTCCGGCCCCGGCGGCCAGGGCGTCAACACCACCGACTCGGCGGTGCGCATCACGCACATCCCGACCGGCATCGTGGTCTCCTGCCAGAACGAGCGCTCGCAGATCCAGAACAAGGCGAGCGCGATGAACGTCCTCCAGGCGAAGCTCCTTGAGCGCCGCCGCCAGGAGGAGCAGGCCAAGATGGACGCCCTCAAGGGTGACGGTGGCAACTCCTGGGGCAACCAGATGCGTTCGTACGTCCTGCACCCGTACCAGATGGTGAAGGACCTCCGTACGGAGTTCGAGGTCGGCAACCCGCAGGCGGTGCTGGACGGCGAGATCGACGGATTCCTCGAAGCGGGCATCCGCTGGCGGAAGCAGCAGGAGAAGTAACACCCAGAAGTAACCCCCCGAATTCACCGGGCCTTTCGGCGCCGGACAGCCCGTCGAGCGGGCGGTCCGGCGCCGCTCGCGTACGGGTGGGAATTCGCTGGCGCAAGCGGCCTGTTGGCCCTGAGCTCGCTTTGTCGACAAGGAAACTGGCTTTTGGCAGGCGGGTGTTCGCCTTTTAGGTCACAGTTGCATCGTTGCAGGCCAGGCAACTGTGATCATTTCGGGCATCGCACGCGCAACCGCCTTGACGCTTGTACGAAAACTGGGAAAGCTGACGCGCGGCATGCGCATGACTGGGGCGCGTGTGATCGGGGGCAGCTGAACAGGACCCCCAGCGTCCGCTGCCCCGAGCGCTGCTCCACTGACGAATCAGCTACTGGGGGTAGCACGCAGATGACCAAGAAGACGCGGGTCCGCGTAGCGCGGATCGCAGCCGGTGCGGTGATCGCGGCCGGAGCGTCCCTGACCGCGGCGGGCGCCGCCTCGGCGGTCGGCATAGACGTCAACGTCGCCGGCATCGGTGTCCGCGCCGAAGCGGACGAGAACGGCCTGGAGGCCGGCCTCGGCATCGGTGGTGACCCGGGCGGTGTCGATGGCGGTGCCACGGACGGTGGTGTCACCGATGGTGGTGTCACGGACGGTGGTGTCACCGATGGTGGTGTCACGGACGGTGGTGTCACCGATGGTGGTGTCACGGACGGTGGTGTCACCGATGGTGGTGTCACGGACGGTGGTGTCACGGACGGTGGTGTCACGGACGGTGGTGTCACCGATGGTGGTGTCACGGACGGTGGTGTCACCGATGGTGGTGTCACGGACGGTGGCGTGACCGACGGCGGTGTCACGGACGGTGGCGTGACCGACGGCGGTGTCACGGACGGTGGCGCGACCGACGGCGGCGCGACCGATGGTGGCGCGACGGACGGCGGCGCGACGGACGGCGGTGCGACCGACGGCGGTGCGACCGACGGCGGTAACGGGAACAGCGGCGGTAACGGGAACAGCGGCGGTAACGGGAACTCCGGCGGTAACGGGAACTCCGGCGGTGCCACGGGCGGCAACGGTGGCACCACGGGCGGCAACAACGGTGGTGGCGACCAGGGCGGCTCCACCGGCGGTTCCGGCACCTCCGGCTCCGTGACCGGCGGCGGCGACGCCGGCACCTGCACCGTCGACCTCGACGGTGCCGAGTGCGCCGACAACACCGACACCGACTCCGCCGGCTCCAAGCCGGTCGAGCAGGGCAAGGCCAAGGAGGAGCTCGCCGAGACCGGCGCCGCCGAGACCTCGTTCCTGCTCATCGGTGCCGCGACGATGATCGCCGGCGGCATCGGCTTCCGTATGCTGCCGCGTCTCGTGGGCGGTGGCCGTACGGTCGCCTAAGGGGCCGTAGAGCGACGGAAGGGCCCGGGCGGGCCACAATGGCCGCCCGGGCCCTTCCGTGCGTACAGCGAAGCCTTACGCGGTCTGGTGGGCCAGCAGGGCCACCGCCGCAACCAGAATGACCAGGAGCGCCAGCAGGGCCACCGGGCTCAGTCCACCGAAGGGGCCCTCCTGCTGGAGGCGCTCCCGGTTCGCCCGGCAGACGGGGCACCGGCCCTCGCTGACGGGCGCCGCGCAGTTGGCGCACACCAGTCGGTCGTAGGTCATGCGCTCTCCTCCTCCCGCGCGGCGGAGCCGCAGACGCGGACCGTGCACCGTGACGCGGACTGTGCACACAGTTCTCTCCGCACAACGCTCAGGGAAACGCATCCGTTCCCCCTACCACTGTGCCAGCTCCGGAGAGTTTAGGCGCGCCCCGCCGGATTCCCCCGGTTCGGGCTTGTACCTCACCCGGACAAAAGGCGCAAGGCAGAACGCCGACTGCACGCGGCATCCCCAGTCGCGTATGGTCACGCACACCTACTCCCGGCCGACCGTGGTGCACCCGTGATCCGATTCGACAACGTCTCCAAGACCTACCCGAAGCAGAACCGCCCCGCGCTGAGGGACGTCTCCCTCGAGATCGAAAAGGGCGAGTTCGTCTTCCTGGTGGGGTCCTCCGGCTCCGGAAAGTCCACCTTCCTGCGGCTGGTCCTGCGCGAGGAGCGCGCCAGCCACGGCACGGTGCACGTTCTGGGCAAGGACCTCGCCCGGCTGTCCAACTGGAAGGTGCCGCACATGCGGCGCCAGCTCGGCACCGTCTTCCAGGACTTCCGCCTGCTGCCCAACAAGACCGTCGCGCAGAACGTGGCGTTCGCGCAGGAGGTCATCGGCAAGCCGCGCGGCGAGATCCGCAAGGCCGTCCCCCAGGTCCTCGACCTCGTCGGCCTCGGCGGCAAGGAGGACCGGATGCCGGGCGAGCTGTCCGGCGGTGAGCAGCAGCGGGTCGCCATCGCGCGCGCGTTCGTCAACCGGCCGATGCTGCTGATCGCCGACGAGCCGACCGGCAACCTGGACCCGCAGACCTCCGTCGGCATCATGAAGCTGCTGGACCGGATCAACCGCACCGGTACCACCGTCATCATGGCGACGCACGACCAGAACATCGTCGACCAGATGCGCAAGCGGGTCATCGAGCTGGAGAAGGGCCGTCTCGTACGCGACCAGGCGCGCGGCGTCTACGGCTACCAGCACTGAGCAGCTAGCAAGGAAAGGCTGAACGCACGCGATGCGCGCCCAGTTCGTACTGTCGGAGATCGGTGTCGGCCTCCGTCGCAATCTCACGATGACCTTCGCCGTCATCGTCTCCGTGGCTCTGTCACTCGCCCTCTTCGGCGGTGCGCTCCTCATGCGCGAGCAGGTCAGCGTGATGAAGGACTTCTGGTACGACAAGGTCAACGTCACGATCTACCTCTGCAACAAGAACGACGCCGCGGCCGGCGGAACGTGCAACAAGGGCGCGGTCACCGCCCAGCAGAAGAAGGAGATCGAGGCCGACCTCAAGAAGCTGGACAACATCGTGGAGAAGGTCCACCACGAGACGGCGGACGAGGCGTACAAGCACTACAAGGAGCAGTACGGCGACACCGCCATCGCCAGCATCATCACGCCGGACCAGATGCAGGAGTCGTACCGGGTCAAACTGAAGGACCCGGAGAAGTACAAGGTCGTGGCGACCGCGTTCGCCGGGCGGGCCGGTGTGCACTCCGTACAGGACCAGCGCCAGACGCTGGAGAACCTGTTCCAGATGATGCGGGGCATGAACGTCGCCGCCCTGTGCGTCATGGCGCTGATGCTCGTCATCGCACTGATGCTGATCGTCAACACGGTGCGCGTCTCGGCGTTCAGCCGGCGCCGGGAGACCGGCATCATGCGGCTGGTCGGCGCGTCGAGCTTCTACATCCAGATGCCGTTCATCATGGAGGCCGCCGTCGCGGGTCTGCTGGGTGGCGTCGTGGCCTGCGTGATGCTGCTGGTCGGCCGGTACTTCATGATCGACGCGGGGCTCAACCTCGCCCAGAGCATGCCGCTGGTCAACTTCATCGGCTGGGACGCGGTGATAACGGTGCTGCCGCTCGTCGTCGTCATCGGCCTGTTGATGCCCTCCCTTGCGGCCGCCATCGCGCTGCGCAAGTACCTGAAGGTGTGACGATCGCCCCTGGCGCCGTACGGTCAACAACCGTACGGCGCCGTTCGCTTGTCCTAGAGTGGTCGCCATGCTGGGCCCCGAGTTCTGTACCCGGCCCCGCGGCGCTCGCGGCCGCGGGGCGGCCCTGACCTTGGTCTTCGCCTCCGTCCTCGCCGCCGCCGCGGTGACCAACTGCCTTCCCCAGGAGGAGGACCCGCCCGAGCGGCCCGTCTCCCGGGCCGCCCCCAGCGCCGGTGCCGGGCGCGGCGAGGTCGACCGGCGGGAGCTGGCCCGCGCGGCGGCCGAGGCCATGGCGGACGGCAAGTCCGGCGCCAAGGCGGCCCAGGAGGTCGTCAGCCGCAGCGGCGACCGCTGGGGCGCCGTCTACGACCAGCGCGCGTACGAGGAGTTCGAGCAGGCCCTGGACGGGCGGTACACGGGTGTCGGCCTGTCCGCCCGCCGCGCCGCCGACGGGCGTATCGAGGTGGACCGCGTCCAGCCCGGCGGCCCGGCGGACCGAGCGGGCCTGAAGGCCGGGGACCGGATCCGCACGGTCGACGGCCGCCGCGTGGACGGCCGCCCCGCCGCCGAGGTCGTCGCCCTGCTGCGGGGGGACGGCGCCCCGCCCGGCTCGGTCGTCGCCGTCGGGGTGCAGCGCGGCACGCGTGCGTGGAGCGAGAGGCTGCGGCGGGCCATGCTCGCCACCGAGGACGTGACCGTGCAGCGGCTGGACGACGGTTCCTTGAGGATCCGGGTCGCGGCGTTCACCAAGGGCACGGGGCAGCGGATCAGGGACGCCGTGCGGAAGGCTCCCAAGGGCGCGGGTGTCCTGCTGGACCTGCGGGGCAACAGCGGCGGCCTGGTCACCGAGGCCGTCACGGCGGCCTCCGCGTTCCTGGACGGCGGCCTCGTCGCCACGTACGACGTGCACGGCAAGGAACAGGCGCTGTACGCGCAGCCGGGCGGCGACACCGGCAGGCCCCTGGTGGCGCTGGTGGACGGCGGCACCATGAGCGCGGCCGAGCTGCTCGCCGGGGCCCTCAAGGACCGTGGCCGGGCGGTCACGGTCGGTAGCCGCACCTTCGGCAAGGGGTCGGTCCAGATGCCGAGCCGGCTGCCCGACGGGTCGGTCGCCGAGCTGACCGTCGGCCACTACCGCACGCCCGCCGGGCACAGTGTCGACGGCCGGGGCATCACGCCGGACCTGGTGGCCGCCGACCGTGCCGAGGAGCGGGCCCGCACGGTATTGAGTGGCCTCGGGGGCGGCTCGTAGTGCGAAAATGGGGGCACTATGGCCAAGGAAAAGAACACAGGGCGCAAACTGATCGCGCAGAACAAGAAGGCGCGGCACGACTACACCATCATCGACACCTATGAGTGCGGGCTGGTACTGACCGGCACCGAGGTGAAGTCGCTGCGCCAGGGGCGGGCCTCGCTGGTGGACGGGTTCGTCCAGATCGACGGCAACGAAGCCTGGCTGCACAACGTGCACGTACCGGAGTACGCGCAGGGGACGTGGACCAACCACAGTGCCCGCCGCAAGCGGAAGCTGCTGATGCACCGGTACGAGATCGACAAGCTGGAGTCGAAGTCCCAGGAGACGGGTCACACCATCGTGCCCCTGTCGCTGTACTTCAAGGACGGCCGGGCGAAGGTCGAGATCGCGCTGGCGAAGGGCAAGAAGGAGTACGACAAGCGCCAGACGCTGCGGGAGAAGCAGGACCGCCGTGAGGCGGAGCGGGTGATCTCGGCGGTCAAGCGCCGCGAGCGGGCCTGACCGGCTCGCCCGCCGCCCCGGAAACGCCCGCCGCCCCGGAAACGCCCGCCGCCCCGGAATAGGCTGGCACCGTCCGGCGTTGGTCACGTACGATGGCACCTGCCCCTCACAGCGGGGGCGCGCCCCCTCCGGGGCACGGTTTGAAAAATCAACATGGGGATGATCGGTTTCGACAGCGGATGTCGAAGCAGGGGAAGCGTGTCGAGGAAGCGGCAATGATCTCGTAAACCATATGTCGCAAAAAATAATCGCCAACACCAAGCGCGATTCCTTCGCCCTCGCTGCCTAAGTAGCGAGCTTGCGAAGTGTCAGCCCGGGGCTGTTCCCGACCCGGATCCTGGCATCAGCCAGGGAACTAAACCTCTAGACCCGGTCACGGGGTGTAGAGGGAAACCAAACAGTGACTGAGCCCGTCGGAGACTTGTCCGCGTGATCTCCGGGGCCGAGAAAATCGCAGCGGACTGCACACGGAGAAGCCCTGATTCTGCACCGTTGGACGCGGGTTCGATTCCCGCCATCTCCACGAGCGGTACCTCCGGGGGCGTGCCCCCGGAACCCGTCATCCCATGTGGGCGAAGGCCCGGCTGTCGTCACGACGGCCGGGCCTTCGTCGTACCCGCCGCCGCGAGGACCAGGGCGACCGCCGCCGCCGCGACCGGCACGGCGTAACCGGCGGGGGCGCCGGCGTGCTCGACCGTCCAGCCGCCGGACGCGGAGCCCACCGCGATACCGCCGAGCAGGGCGGTGACGGCGAGCGTCATGCCCTCGTTGAGCTGCGCCGGCGGCGTCAGGCGCTGGACCAGCGTCATGCCCGTCACCATGGTCGGCGCGGTCGCCATCCCCGCCGGCAGCAGGGCGCCCGCCAGCGCGAGCAGCGAGCCGGTGCCGGTCGCCGCGAGCAGCGGCAGCGACATCAGGGCGGTCATCGCGGCGAGGCAGGCCGGCAGCCGGCGCCCCACATGGCGGGCCGGCCGCACCGAGCCGTACACCAGGCCCGCCACGCACGAACCGGCCGCCTGGAGCGCCAGCACCGCGCCGGCCGCCGGGCCGTCCACGAAGGCGAGCGTGACGACCTCCATCGACCCGAAGACCGCGCCCGTCGCCAGGAACACCGCCAGCAGGGCAGGCATACCGGGCGTACGCAGCGGTGTGCGCGCCCGGCCGGTGCGGGGCGAGACGGGGGGCTCGGTGGCGCGCTGCGCCGCGAAGACCAGCACCCCGGTGAGCAGCAGGATCGCACCGGTCAGGGTGCCGGCCTCCGGGAACAGCGCGGCGCACAGGAACGCGGCGAGCACCGGGCCCAGCATGAAGCACAGCTCGTCGGCGGCCTGCTCGAAGGCGTTCGCGGTGTGGAAGGCGGCGGGGTCGTCCCGGTGCAGATGCGCCCACCGGGCGCGGGACATGCCGCCGGTGTTGGGCGTCGTCGCGGTCGCGGCGTACGCGGCGAACAGGGTCCACGCGGGCGCGTGGTGGTGCACGCACAGCAGCAGGGCGAGCGATCCGAGGACGGCCACCACGGTGGCGGGCACGGCGACGCGCGCCTGCCCGTACCGGTCCACCAGCCGCGCGGTGAACGGCGCCACCAGCGCGGTGGCGGCGAGCCCGGTGGCGGTGACGGCGCCGGCGAGGGCGTAGGAACCGTACGTACCGGCGATCATGATGACCGCGCTCACGCTGAACATCCCCATGGGGAGGCGGGCTATCAGGTTCCCGGCCGTGAAGGCCCGGGCGCCCGGCGTCGCGAACAGGCGGCGGTAGGAGGCGAGGGCTCCGGGCGACTTGTGGGCGGACTTGGTGGCGCGGGGTTCCTGGTAGCGCGGGGTCAGGACGAGGGAGTCGGGGGTGAGGGCGAGCAGCGGAGAGTTCGTCGTTTGCGGCATGCGCCCAGCCTTGCCGTGCGCTGCTGCCGGGGTCCAACACCTGGTGAGGGCCCATTGACGCACCCCTGTTGTAAATTCGGCGCGTGCCCCAAGACATCGAACCACGGCTGCTGCGCGCCTTCGTGGCCGTCGCCGACGAGCTGCACTTCACCCGCGCCGCCGCCCGGCTGTACGTCGCCCAGCAGGCGCTCAGCCGCGACATCCGGCGCCTGGAGCGGGAGTTGGGCGCCGAGCTGTTCACCCGTACCACCCGGCAGGTGGCGCTCACGGTGGACGGCGAGCGGCTACTGCCGTACGCGAACGGCGTGCTGGCGGCGTACGACGAGTTGGGCGCCGCCTTCGCCGACGAGGCGCGGCCGCTGCTGGTGGACCTCAACACCGACGGCATGATCAGCGGCCGGGTGCTGGCACGGGCCCGCGAACTGGCCCCTCACTGCGAGCTGATGGCCCGCTACGAGAGCGGGCTGACCGGCGCGGCCGCCGAGATAGTCGCCGGACGGCTCGACGTGTCCTTCGGGCGGTTCGCCGGCCTGCCGTCCGCCGTACGCGCCCGGCTGGCGGCGCAGCCCGTACGGTACGAGCCGATGGCCGTGCTGCTGCCGCCCGGCCACCCGCTGACCGGCCGGCCGGAGGTGGAACTGGACGCGCTCGCGGGCGAGTCCGTGTACGCGGGTGCCGGCAACCCCGGCACCAGGGAGTGGACCGACCTGGCCGAGCGGCTCTTCGCCGGGCGCGGGATCAAGATCGCCCCGCCGGCACCGGTGGCGATCGGGTTCGAGGAGTTCCGCCGGGTCATGGCCAAAACCCGTACGCCCGTCCTGGTCGCCGTGGACTTTCCGGCCATGCCCGGGAGCGTGCTCCGGCCACTCGTCGACCCCGTACCGCTCTCACCGGTCTCGCTGGTGTGGCGCAAGGGGCTGAAACACCCGGGCCTCGACGCGCTGCGTGCGGCGGCGGCCGAATTGGCCGGGAAGGAGGGATGGCTGGAGCGGCCGGCCGGGGCCTGGCTTCCGGAGGGTGATTTGACGCACATGTGCCCGAATGAATGAACCATAAGCCCTGTTGTCACAGGCGTGCGCTACATTCATGGTCCGGGTGCAGTAGGTGGGGGCGCTCCGGCAGGGTGGGGGCCCGGTCCGGCGCGAGTACCCAGGTAGTCCGTGTGCGCACCCTTGGTCCATTCAGTGGGGGATGTGCGTACAAAAGTGGACAATTGGCGAGAAAGTGCCTGGGATGGGCACCAGAATGAGCCACTCGACAGCACCGTCCAGGTGGACAGCCTGAGCGCCTTCGACGCGTTCGACGCCTTCGGGCGTCGAGGCGACGGTTCCGGACTCCAGCCCCACGGCCATGGATACCAGGACGGTACGCCTGGATACCAGGCTGACCAACACGGCTACCAGGCAGACCGCCTCGAACCCCACGCCGACGCGCTGGGCTACCCCGCCGACGGGCCGGGCTACGGCGCCAATGGTTCCGGACACGCTGCTGACGGCCGGGGCTACCGGGCCGATGCTTCCGGCTACGCGGCCGACGGGCCGGGTTACCGCACCGACGGTTCCGGCTACCGCGCCGACGGTTCCGGACACGCCGGCGACGACCAGGCCTATCGCGCCGACAGTTCCGGACACGTTGCTGACGGTCAGGGGTACCGCGCCGATGCTTCCGGCTACGTGGCCGACGCGCTGGGCTACCTTGCCGACGGTTCCGGGCACGCGGCCGGCGACGGTTTCGGACACCAGCCCGGCGGCATCGGTCTCGGCCATGAGGACGAGACCATCGCCTACCGGGCCGACAGCCTGGGCCTGGAGGCCGGCGGTCCGGAGTTCCAGACCGCACAGCTCCCGGCCGTGACCGCTACCGCGACCGTGGCGGCGGTCGCCTCCGGACCGCCGTCCGTACCCGCGCCCGCGGCCGCGGACCAGGAGCCCTCCGACGGACCGGTGTTCGTCGACGAGAGCGGCCGCCGCAGCAAGAAGTTCCGCAGGCTCGGCTGGGTGCTGGCGACCGCGTGCGCGGTGTACGCCATCACGCTCGTCGTCTCGGTGATCGGCGGCAACTCCGCCGCGCCCTGGCTGCTCATACCCGGCCCCGCCGACGAGAAGAAGACCGAGACCACCCAGGTCGAGCCCGCGCCCAGCATCAGCGAGGCACCCAGGGACGACACCCCAGGAGCCGTCCCCGGCGCCCCGGCGCCCACCGACTCCACGGGCGCGGTCATCCCGCAGCCCGCCGACGGCGCCTCGCAGGGCGTGTCCGCCACCCCCCGCCCCGGCGCGTCCTCGGCGCCGGACGTCACGCCCAGCCGTGAAACCGACGGCGGACCGGACGTCGACAAGCCCGGCAACAGGCCCACCGCGTCCCGGCCCACCGACGGTGGCGTCACCCAGCAGCCGCCGCCCGTCACCCCGCCCCCGACGGCTGATCCGGATCCCACGGACACCCCGACGACCCCGACGGAAGACGAACCCACCGACCCGCCGGTCGGAGAGAGCGGCGGCCAGCAGATGGCCGCGGAAGGCGCACAGTAAATGACATCCCCCGGCAGGCGGCGCGCCCCGAAACAGAGGCGTGTCCGCCGGCGCAGGCTGCCCATGCGCTATCTGCTGCCCTCCCTCTTCCTGGTCGCCCTCCTCGCGATGCTGATGCTGCGCGGCTACGTCCACAGCGAGATCCTCGCCGACCACCGCGTACGCCCCCCGGTCGCCTACGACCAGGTGCCCGAGCACATCCTCAAGGGCGGACCGGTCATCGACGCGCGCGACAAGAACGCCCCCACGGCGCTGAGCGTGCCCGACAACAAGCTCGTCCTGACCTTCGACGACGGCCCGGACCCGGTCTGGACCCCGCGCGTCCTGGACAAGCTGAAGGAGTACGACGCCCACGGCGTCTTCTTCGTCACCGGCACCATGGCCTCCCGCTACCCGGACCTGGTCGAGCGGATGGTGAACGAGGGCCACGAGGTCGGCCTGCACACCTTCAACCACCCCGACCTGTCCTTCCAGACCAAGAACCGCATCGACTGGGAGCTGTCCCAGAACCAGCTGGCCATCGCCGGCGCCGCCGGTGTGCGCACGTCGCTCTTCCGCCCGCCGTACTCGTCGTTCTCCAGCGCCCTCGACAACGAGGCCTGGCCCGTTACGCAGTACATAGGCACCCGCGGCTACATCACCGCCTTCAACAACACCGACTCCGAGGACTGGAAGCGCCCCGGCGCCGACGCGATCATCAAGCGCGCCACGCCCAAGGGCACCCAGGGCTCGATCGTGCTGATGCACGACTCCGGTGGCGACCGTTCGCAGACCGTCGCGGCCCTCGACCGCTTCCTGCCGCAGATGCAGCAGCGGGGGTACGAGTTCACCGTCCTCACCGAGGCACTCGGCGCGCCCAGCGCCCACACCCCGGTCACCGGCTTCGAGCTGTGGAAGGGCAGGGCCTGGATCGGGGCCGTCGCCGTCTCGGAGAGCACCACCACGGTGCTGGTCGGCGGCCTCGCCATCATCGGCGTCCTCGTCATCGCCCGCTTCGGCCTGATGCTGCTGTTGTCGTTCGCGCACGCCCGCAAGGTGCGGCGGCGCGGCTTCACGTGGGGCGCGCCCGTCACCCAACCGGTGACGGTGCTGGTCCCCGCGTACAACGAGAAGGAGTGCATCGAGAACACGGTGCGCTCCCTGATGGCCAGCGACCATCCCATCGAGGTCATCGTCATCGACGACGGCTCCACGGACGGCACCGCCGACATCGTCGAGAACATGTGGCTGCCCAACGTCAGGGTGGTGCGCCAGGTGAACTCGGGCAAGCCCGAGGCACTCAACAACGGCATCCGGCACGCCCGTTACGACATCATCGTGATGATGGACGGTGACACGGTCTTCGAACCGTCCACCGTCCGCGAGCTGGTGCAGCCGTTCGGCGACCCGCGCGTCGGCGCGGTCGCGGGCAACGCCAAGGTCGGCAACCGCGACTCGCTCATCGGGGCCTGGCAGCACATCGAGTACGTGATGGGCTTCAACCTCGACCGCCGCATGTACGACCTGCTGGGCTGCATGCCCACCATCCCGGGCGCGGTCGGCGCGTTCCGCCGGGAGGCCCTGGAGCGGGTCGGCGGCATGAGCGAGGACACCCTCGCCGAGGACACCGACATCACCATGGCCATGCACCGCGACGGCTGGCGCGTGGTCTACGCGGAGAAGGCCCGCGCCTGGACCGAGGCGCCGGAGTCCGTGCAGCAGCTGTGGTCGCAGCGCTACCGCTGGTCGTACGGCACGATGCAGGCCATCTGGAAGCACCGCCGCGCGCTCATCGAAAGCGGCCCCTCGGGGCGCTTCGGCCGGGTCGGCCTGCCGCTGGTGTCGCTGTTCATGGTGCTGTTCCCGCTGCTGGCCCCGCTCATCGATGTCTTCCTGCTGTACGGGCTGGTCTTCGGACCCACCGGCCAGACCGTTGTCGCCTGGCTCGGCGTCCTCGCCATCCAGGCCGTGTGCGCCGCGTACGCTTTCAAGCTCGACCGCGAGCCCATGGTCCACCTCATCTCGCTGCCTCTCCAGCAGCTCCTGTACCGGCAGCTCATGTATGTGGTGCTGCTCCAGTCCTGGATCACCGCTCTCACCGGCGGCCGACTGCGCTGGCAGAAGCTGCGCCGGACCGGTGTGGTGGAGGCGCCCGGCTCCATACCGAGCCAGCGGCGCAGCGGTGACGATCGGAGGCCCGTCGCATGACGACCCCCAACAACCGCCCTCCGGGCGACGGTTCCGACTGGTTCGGCGCCCCGGCCCCGGCCCCGGCCGAGGGCGACGCGCCTTTCCGGGGCGTGGGCCCGCTCGGCTCCGGCACCGACGCGTTCGGCGAGCCCGGCCCGGTCGGCCCCGACGTCTACGGCAACGGCCCCGTCGGCAACGGCCCCGCCCCGGCGGCGCACGGCGTGGACGCGTACGGGAGTGCCGACCTGTTCGGCAACGCCTCCGGTCCGGCCGGCCCCGCCGCCGACCCGTACGGCAACGAGCCCGACCCGTACGGCAGCGCCCCGGCCCCCGTCGCCCCCGCCGCCGCCCCGTACAGCAATGGCCCCGAGCCGTACGGCAGCGGCCCCGCCGCCGACCCGTACGGAACCGGCCCCAACCCGCTGGGCCCCGACCCGCTGGGCCCCGAGCAGCCGGGCCCCGAGCAGCCGGGCGGGCTCCGTATCGGCTCCGCCGGCGAGACGGCCGGCAACACGGCCACCATGAGTGCCGTGGGCACCGCCCCCGCCCTGGAAACCACCGGCGGCGTGCCGCGGGCGCGGCACAAGGCGCCCGCGGCGGGCGGTCCCGCGCCGGCGGCGTCGCGGCCCGGCCGTGACCGGTACCTGGACGTGCTGCGCGCCATCGCGCTGGTCCGGGTGATCGTCTACCACATCTTCGGCTGGGCGTGGCTGACCGTCCTCTTCCCCTCCATGGGTGTGATGTTCGCGCTCGCCGGGTCGCTGATGGCGCGCTCGCTGTCGCGGCCCGCGTGGGGCGTGATCCGGGGGCGTATCCGACGGCTGCTGCCGCCCATGTGGGTGTTCTCGCTCACCGTCGTACCGATCATGTTCTACTTCGGCTGGAAGCCGCTGAAGGAAGAGGGCCTGTGGTGGTTCGCCAAGCTGGCCACCTACATCTTCCCGGTCGGCGCCCCGCCGTTCCCGTGGCACAGTGGTGACCAGGCCGGCCTGCTGGAGGACACGTGGGCGGTGCAGGCCGCCGGGCCCCTCTGGTACATCCGCGCGTACCTGTGGTTCGTGATCGCCTCGCCGCTGCTGCTGTGGGCGTTCCGCAAGCTGCCATGGGTGACGCTGCTCGCGCCGCTCGGGCTCACCGCGATCGTCGGCTCCGGCCTGATCAAGATCCCCGGCGAGACCGGCAACGCGATCACCGACTTCGCCACCTACGGCTCCTGCTGGGTGCTGGGCTTCGCGCACAACGAGGGCCTGTTCCAGAAGGTCCCCCGTTACATCTCGGTCTCCGTGTCCGCGCTGATCATGTCCTTCGGCCTGTGGTGGGCGTCCGGGCACCTCGGGCCGGACGGCTGGGACCTCAACGACATCCCGCTCGCCCAGGCCACCTGGTCCTTCGGCTTCTGCGTGATCCTGCTCCAGTACTCGCCGTCCTGGAAGGAACTGCCCGGCAAGCTGGCCGCCTGGGACACACTGGTGACCCTCGCCAACAACCGGGCCGTGACGATCTACCTCTGGCACAACCTGCTGATCATGGCCACGATCCCGATCATCGACCTGTTGTGGAAGATCCCGGGCGTCTGGCCGACGTATTCCGGCTATCTGGAGAGCGCGTACACCGTGCTCATGCTGATAGTCGTCTTCCCGCTGATCGGCTTGATGATCATGGCCGTGGGGTGGCTGGAGGACGTCGCGGCCAAGCGCAAGCCCAGGCTCTGGCCGAACGGCGCACCGAAGAAGGCGCAGCGCTAGACGCGGCGCTCACAGTCCGCCCGAGCCTCGGGTGAGAGCAAGGTTTCAGCCCGGTCACGTCATATGACCGGGCTGAAACGCATCCTCCCTAGCGTCGGTCCTGACGGGATTCAGGACCTGACAGCAGCAGTGGAGGTACGCGAATGAGCGGCCGGTGGATCGAGCAGTGGGACCCTGAGGACGAGACCTTCTGGCGGGAGAAGGGGGAGAAGATCGCCAAGCGGAATCTGCTCTTCTCCGTCTTCTCCGAGCACATCGGGTTCTCCATCTGGACGCTGTGGTCCGTGATGGTCCTGTTCATGGGCCCGGAGTACGGGATCGACCCGGCCGGCAAGTTCGCCCTGATCGCCGTGGCGACGCTGGTCGGCGCCGTGATCCGGGTCCCGTACACCTTCGCCGTCGCCCGCTTCGGCGGCCGCAACTGGACCATCTTCAGCGCGCTGCTGCTCCTGCTGCCCACGGGCGCCGCGTACGCCGTGATGGAGCCGGGCACGTCGTACAGCACCTTCCTGCTGGTCGCCGCGCTCACCGGCGTGGGCGGCGGCAACTTCGCCTCCTCGATGACGAACATCAACGCCTTCTTCCCACTCCACAAGAAGGGGTGGGCCCTCGGCCTCAACGCGGGCGGCGGCAACATCGGCGTCCCCGTCGTCCAGCTGGTCGGCCTGCTCATCATCGGTACGGCAGGGGCCGCCCAGCCGCGGATCGTCCTCGGTGTCTACATCCCGCTGATCGTGATCGCCGCCGTGTGCGCAGCGCTGTACATGGACAACCTGGCACCCGTGAAGAACGACACCGGCGCCGTCAAGGAGGCCGTCAAGGACGCCCACACCTGGATCATGGCGTTCCTCTACATCGGCACCTTCGGCTCGTTCATCGGCTACAGCTTCGCCTTCGGCCTGGTCCTGCAGACCCAGTTCGGGCGTACGCCGCTCCAGGCCGCGTCCCTCACCTTCATCGGGCCGCTGCTCGGCTCCCTGATCCGGCCGTTCGGCGGCTCCCTCGCCGACAAGCACGGCGGCGCCCGCATCACGGTGTGGACCTTCGTCGCCATGGCCGCCGCGACCGGTGTGGTCGTCTACGCCTCCGTGATCGAGTCGCTCGCCGTCTTCCTCGTCGGCTTCATCTCCCTGTTCATCCTCAGCGGGCTCGGCAACGGCTCCACGTTCAAGATGATCCCCGCCATCTTCCAGGCCAAGGCGCACGCCTCTGGACTGGAGGGCGAGCAGGCCGACGCGTACGGGCGGCGGCTGTCCGGCGCCGCGATCGGACTGATCGGGGCGATCGGCGCGATCGGCGGGCTCGGCATCAACCTGGCCTTCCGGCAGTCCTTCCAGACCGCCGGCACCGGCACCTCCGCCTTCGTCGCCTTCCTCCTCTTCTACGGTGCGTGCGTGACCGTCACCTGGGCGGTATACCTTCGCCGCCCGGTGGAGGTCCCCGCCAAGCGGCAGCTCAGCTACTCCGAGGTGTGAACGCCCACGGCCGTAACGGGGGGGAAATACCAGTGAACCGAGACCGTCACGGATCCTTGCCAGTCTCTGGTCTCATGCACGAGCACGAGCATGGTTCCCACGGCCCGCTGGCCGGGTTCACCGTCGGCGTCACCGCGGCCCGCCGCGCCGACGAGCTGGGCGCGCTGCTGGAACGCCGCGGCGCCGCCGTCCAGCACGCCCCGGCGCTGCGGATCGTGCCACTCGCCGACGACGCCGAACTCCTCGACGCCACCAAGGCCCTCGTCAGCCAGGCCCCGGACATCGTGGTCGCCACCACCGCGATCGGCTTCCGGGGCTGGCTGGAGGCGGCCGACGGCTGGGGGTACGGGGAGGACCTGCTCGACCGCCTGCGCGGCGCACAGGTCCTCGCCCGGGGCCCCAAGGTCAAGGGCGCGGTACGGGCGGCCGGGCTGACCGAGGAGTGGTCGCCCGCCTCGGACTCCATGGCCGAGGTACTGGACCGGCTCCTCGACCAGGACGTCACCGGCCGCCGCATCGCGCTCCAGCTGCACGGGGAGCCGCTCCCCGGGTTCGTCGAGGCGCTGCGCGTCGCGGGCGCCGACGTCGTGGTCGTCCCGGTGTACCGGTGGATGCCGCCCGAGGACCTCGCGCCCCTGGACCGGCTCATCGACGCGACCGTCTCCCGGTCGCTGGACGCGGTGACCTTCACCAGCGCCCCGGCGGGCGCGTCGATGCTGGCCCGCGCCCAGGACCGGGGCCTGCTGCCCGAGCTGCTCGACGCGCTGCGCCACGACGTGCTGGCCGCCTGCGTCGGGCCGGTCACCGCCCTGCCGCTCCAGGCGCACGGCATCGACACCGTCCAGCCGGCCCGCTTCCGGCTCGGCCCCCTCGTGCAGCTGCTGTGCCAGGAGCTGCCCGGGCGGGCGCGTACCCTCCCCGTCGCCGGGCGCCGCATCGAGATCCGGGGCCACGCGGTCCTGGTCGACGGCGACCTGCGCCCCGTGCCGCCGGCCGGCATGTCCCTGCTCCACTCGCTGGCCCGCCGCCCCGGCTGGGTCGTCTCCCGCGCCGACCTGCTGCGCGCCCTCCCGGGCGCCGGCCGCGACGAGCACGCCGTCGAAACCGCCATGGCCCGCCTCCGCTCGGCCCTCGGCGCCCCCAAACTGATCCAGACGGTTGTCAAACGCGGCTACCGCCTGGCCCTGGACCCCGGCGCGGACGCCAAGTACGCAGACGCGTAGGGCGGAGGGGTGCGTCAGCCGATGACCTCGATGGTGCACCGCGAGGCTCCGCAGCGGCTGAGACGCGCGTCTCCGGTGATCAGTGGACACCCGAAGGTCTCTGCCGCCGCGATGTAGGCGGCGTCGTAGCCCGACACGTTCTGCCGCAGCTCCCACATGCGCGGGAGCAGACGCCGTACCTGGACCGTCTCGAGGGATACGTCGGACAGGGCTGCAACTGCCGCGTCGGCCCTTTCCGGGGTGATCTTCTGTCCGAGCAGTCGCCCCCGGACCGCGTGAAAGGTCTCGACAAGGAGATGCTCGGGGGCCGCCCAGTGGGTGTCGCGCATGAGCCGGGCACGGGCGGCCTTTCCTGCTGTGCCGTCACCGGTCAGGGCCTCGGTGAGTACGGAGGCGTCGATGACGATCAATTGTCGCGCTCCGTCCGGCCTGCCTCGATCTCGGCCACGGTCTCCGTCATATCCGTGTCGACGCCGTCGGCGCGGTCCTCGAAAGCGCGCAGCAGCGCCAGGTTGTTCGCCCGTTCCGCTTCGGCGGTGACCAGGGACAGGAGATAGGTCTGGAGCGACTGGCCAAGTTGCCGAGCTCGGTCGGCCAGTATGTCGCGCACCTCGTCCGGCACGTCACGGATCTGAAGAGCCACCATGCATGCATTGTGCATGCGCGGGGGGGTGTGCCGCAAGCGACTCAGGGGGCGAACCATGCCGACGCGCTCGCGCAATGGGCGTACTCCGGCCACGCCGACCCCGCCGACGAGGGCCCACCGATCGGGTAGGCGGGGTTCCGGTCCGGGGTCCGGGCGGGCACTCTGGGGCGCATGGTGGCATGGCGGTTCCACTCCGGGCGGCTCTGCCTGGATTTGATGGCCGAGCCGCCGTCCGACGCCGGGCGGCTCGCACAGTGGCTCCACACCGCCGGGCTCGTACCGGCGGGCACCCCGCTCGACGCGGTGGACGGGCACTGGGTGGAACGGTTCGCCGAACTCGCCCGGGACATCGACGGGTTGGTACGGGACGAACTCGCCGGCCACGGCCGGTACGCCGGCCCCCGCCTCGACCACCTCAACGCCCTCGCCGCCGCCCCGCCGCCCGCGCCCCGCGCCGTACCGGGCGAAGAAGGCCGCCTCGTACGGGCCTTGACCGCCCCGCCCGACTGCGGAGCTCTCCTCGCGGTCGTCGCCCGCGACGCCGTCGAGCTGCTCACCGACCCGGCCACCCGCGCCCGGCTGCGCCAGTGCGAGGGGGAGCGCTGCCGGCGTGTGTACCTGGACACCTCGCGGGGGCGCCGGCGCCGCTGGTGCTCCAGCGAAATGTGCGGCAACCGGGAGCGGGTGGCCCGTCACCGGGCGCGTACACACGGCTAGTTCCGAAAACTTCCTGAGAAAGAATCTCCCCGCGTTGAGTCGATCGGCTGCCGCGTCCGTAGTGATGGGGGACAACGAGTCAGATCAAGGTCTCGACCGGGAGGTTCCAGGTGCGCAAGGATGCCGCCGTGGCCGATGACCGTCGGGGGACGCATCGAGCCCGGCATCGAGCGGTGCCCGCCCGCACCCAACCCGACGTCCCGGACGAAGAGTTGATGCGGGCCCTCTACCGTGAACACGCCGGGCCCCTGCTCGCCTATGTACTCCGCCTCGTCGCCGGCGACCGCCAGCGCGCCGAGGACGTCGTACAGGAGACGCTCATCCGTGCCTGGAAGAACGCCGGTCAGCTCAATCGGGCGACCGGCTCTGTCCGACCCTGGCTGGTGACGGTCGCCCGGCGTATCGTCATCGACGGCCACCGCAGCCGGCAGGCCCGGCCGCAGGAGGTCGATCCGTCGCCGCTCGAGGTCATGCCCGCGGAGGACGAGATCGACAAGGCGTTGTGGCTGATGACGCTCTCTGATGCGCTCGACGATTTGACCCCGGCTCACCGGGAAGTCTTGGTCGAGACCTATTTCAAGGGGCGTACGGTCAACGAGGCTGCCGAGATCCTCGGCATACCCAGCGGGACCGTCCGGTCCCGGGTGTTCTACGCACTGCGTTCGATGAAGCTCGCGCTGGAGGAGAGGGGGATCTCGGCATGACGTCGCACCACGCTCCACAGGGGAACGAGTCGGTGCACGACGCCGTCGGCGCGTACGTGCTCGGCATTCTGGACGACGCCGAAGCCACCGCCTTCGAGGCGCATCTGGCGGGCTGCGACCTGTGCGCCCACCACCTGGAGGAGTTCTCCGGGATGGAACCGATGCTGGCCATGCTCGCCGAGGCCCCCGGCCCGGCGGCCCAGCCCGTCGTCCTCCCGGTGCCGGACCGGCCCGGCGCCCGCGGCGCGCCACCGGCACCCATGCTGGACCGCCTCGTCGACGAGGTGGCCGCCAAACGGGCCCAGCGCCGCCGCCGCAGCCGTTTCCTGGTCGCGGCGGCCGCCGCGCTGATCATCGGCGGTCCCACGGCCGCGTTCGTCGCCACCTCCGGCGAGGAGACGAACCGGACCAACCAGGCGATCGACCCGCACCCCACCAGCCCCGCCGAGGACGCCTTCTTCCACCATATGGATGAGAAGGTCCAGCACACCGACGCGTCCACCAAGGTCAGCGCCACCGTCGGCATGGAGAAGAAGGCCTGGGGCACCCACACGGTCCTGGAGCTGAAGAACGTCAAGGGCCCGCTCAAGTGCAACCTGATCGCCGTCTCCAAGACCGGTGAGGAGGAGGTCGTCACGTCCTGGGCCGTCCCGAAGTGGGGATACGGCATCCCGGGCAGCACGCACGAGGTCGGCAAGAACCCGCTGTACGTCCACGGGGGCGCCGCCATGGACCGGAACGACATCGACCACTTCGAGGTCCGGACGTTCGACGGACAGCGCCTGGTGGAGGTCGACGCGGCCACCGCCTGACATACCCCCTTCCCGTGGCGTACGCTCGACGGCTGCCCAGCACGTCAGAAGGGGGCCTCGGTGGCCGCGCAGGAAGCCGACCGTGGTGTCGATACGGTCCGGGACCGAGAGATCGGTATCGAACAGGACCATCTGGATCAGGTGTACCGCCGCCTCGAGGAGAAGATCCACGAGGCGGAGTTCCTGATGAACGACGCCGCCAAGCGCGGCCAGGTCGGCACGCCCGGCGCGCTCGCCGAGCGGGACGCCCAGGTGTTCCGGGCCGGTATCCACCTCAACCGGCTCAACAACGAGTACGAGGACTTCCTCTTCGGCCGCATCGACCTGCTGTACGGCAAGGACGGCAAGAAGGGCCCGGACGGCGCGTACACCTCCGTCGAGCCCGCCGACGACGCCGTACGCCCGGACAGCACCGCCGACATCGGCGAGACCCTGCACATCGGCCGCATCGGCGTCCTCGACTCCGACTACGCGCCGCTGGTCATCGACTGGCGCGCCCCGGCCGCCGCGCCGTTCTACCGCTCCACACCGGTCGACCCGGGCCGGGTGGTACGCCGTCGGGTCATCCGCTCCCGGGGCCGCAAGGTCCTCGGCGTCGAGGACGACCTGATGCGCCCCGAGCTGAAGGCCCGGCTCGGCGGCGAGGAGCTGGCGGTGATCGGCGACGGTGCGCTGATGGCCGCGCTCGGGCAGGCGCGCAGCCACACCATGCGCGACATCGTCTCCTCCATCCAGGCGGAGCAGGACCTGGTCATCCGCGCGCCCGCCGCCTCCGTGACGTACGTCGAGGGCGGTCCCGGCACCGGCAAGACGGCGGTCGCGCTGCACCGCGCGGCCTACCTGCTCTACCAGGACCGGCGCAGATACGCGGGCGGCATCCTGATCGTCTCGCCGACCCCGCTGCTGGTCGCCTACACCGAGGGCGTCCTGCCGTCGCTGGGCGAGGAGGGCCAGGTGGCGATCCGCGCGGTCGGCAGCCTGGTCGACGGGGCGGAGGCCACGGCGTACGACGAGCCGGCCGTCGCCCGCGTCAAGGGCTCCTCCCGGATGCGAGCCGTGCTGCGCAAGGCCGTGCGGGGCGCCCTGGAGCTGGGCGACGCGCCCGAGCGGCTGCGGGTGGTGGCCTTCGGGCGCCGCCTGGAGCTGGAGGGCGAGGAGCTGGCCCGGATCCGGCACGCCGTGCTCGGCGGCACGGCGCCGGTCAACCTGCTGCGCCCCCGGGCCCGCAAGCTGCTGCTGGACGCCCTGTACACCAAGTCGGGCGCGGCATCGCGGCACCCCGGTGACGCGGAGCTCGCCGCCGAGCTGCGCTCCTCCTTCGACGAGGACGTGACCACCGAGGACAGCTTCATCGAGTTCCTGAACGCCTGGTGGCCCGAGCTCACACCCCGGCGCGTCCTGGAAGCGATGGCCGACGAGAAGCGGCTGGGCCGCTGGGCGCGCCGGGTGCTCAACCCGGGCGAGGTGCGGCGCCTGGCCCGCTCCCTCAGACGCGACGAGCTCTCCGTGCACGACGTGGCGCTGCTGGACGAGCTCCAGACGCTGCTCGGCGCCCCGGCGCGCCCGCGCAAGAAGCGGGAGCTGGACCCGCTGGACCAGCTCACGGGGCTGGAGGAGCTGATGCCGGTACGGGAGGAGACCCAGCGCGAGCGGGCCGAGCGGCTGGCAGAGGAGCGGACCGAGTACGCCCACGTGATCGTCGACGAGGCGCAGGACCTCACGCCCATGCAGTGGCGGATGGTGGGCCGGCGCGGGCGGCACGCCACGTGGACGGTGGTGGGCGACCCGGCCCAGTCGTCGTGGCCGTTGCCGGACGAGGCGGCCGGGGCGCGGGACGAGGCGCTGGGCACCCGGCCGCGCCGCCGCTTCGAGCTGACGGTGAACTACCGCAACCCGGCCGAGATCGCGGAGCTCGCCTCGAAGGTGCTGGCCCTCGCCATGCCGGGGATGGAGGCGCCGCGGGCGGTCCGCTCCACGGGCGTGGAGCCGCGTTTCGTCGCCGTGCGGGACGGGGACCTCGCCGACGTCGTACGCGAGGAGGCGCGGCGGCTGCTGGACCGGGTGGACGGCACGGTGGGCGTCGTGGTGGCGATGAACCGGCGCGGGCACGTGGCGCGGTGGCTGGCGGACCTGGGCGACCGGGTGGTGGCGCTGGGCAGCCTGGAGGCGAAGGGCCTGGAGTACGACGCGACGGTCGTCGTCTCCCCGGCGGAGATCGCCGACGAGTCCCCGGCCGGCCTGCGGGTGCTGTACGTGGCGCTGACGCGCGCGACGCAGCAGCTGACGGTGGTGTCGGGGCGGCGGGACGAACCGGACGCGGACGGCGTGCCGGACCTGCTCAGGGACTGAACGCGCGGGAGGGGGATCACTTACCGGGGCGGTTTGTTAGCCTGGGTGGTGGCACCGGCTCGATCCAAGCCCCCGGGCCCAACCTTCGTCGCTACGAGCGACCACTTGCCGCGAGGCGAGCATGGCGGGTCGGTGCCACTCAAGCAGTGAACAGCAGGTCCGTGTCATCCTCCGATGGCGCGGGCCTGCTGTCGTTTGTCCGTTGGGGCTTCCGCCAAGACCATGATCTCTCGTATGGTGGAAAACAGTTTCCGAAAAACTGAACGACCGAAACGACCGCTATTACCTGCTACTCGCAGGTAGGTGCGACCATCGGAGGGCTCCGCCCGGCCACCCGCCGGCGCGGCGCGGCAACGAACCAGGGAAAGCAGAGGAACACGGCCATGGCAACGGCGCCCAGCGTCTCGTACTCGATGACGGTCCGGCTGGAGGTGCCCGCGAGCGGAACCGCGGTCTCCCAGCTCACCACGGCTGTGGAATCCTCCGGCGGCTCGGTCACCGGCCTCGACGTCACCGCGTCGGGCCACGAGAAGCTGCGGATCGACGTCACCATCGCCGCCACGTCCACGGCGCACGCCGAGGAGATCGTCGAGAAGCTGCGCGGCATCGAGGGCGTCGTCCTCGGCAAGGTCTCCGACCGTACGTTCCTGATGCACCTCGGCGGCAAGATCGAGATGGCGTCCAAACACCCCATCCGCAACCGTGACGACCTCTCCATGGTCTACACGCCCGGCGTCGCCCGCGTGTGCATGGCGATCGCCGAGAACCCCGAGGACGCCCGCCGCCTCACCATCAAGCGCAATTCCGTCGCAGTTGTGACGGACGGCTCCGCCGTACTGGGCCTGGGCAACATCGGCCCCAAGGCCGCGCTGCCGGTCATGGAGGGCAAGGCGGCCCTCTTCAAGCGGTTCGCCGGCATCGACGCCTGGCCCATCTGCCTGGACACCCAGGACTCCGACGCCATCGTCGAGATCGTCAAGGCGATCGCCCCCGGCTTCGCCGGCATCAACCTGGAGGACATCTCCGCACCCCGCTGCTTCGAGATCGAGGCGCGGCTGCGCGAGGCCCTGGACATCCCCGTCTTCCACGACGACCAGCACGGCACCGCGATCGTCGTCCTCGCCGCCCTGACCAACGCCCTCCGGGTCGTCGGCAAGGCCATCGGCGACGTACGGGTCGTCATGTCGGGCGCCGGAGCGGCCGGTACGGCCATCCTCAAGCTGCTGATCGCGGCGGGCGTCAAGCACGCGGTCGTCGCCGACATCCACGGCGTCGTCCACGCGGGCCGCGAGGACCTCGTCGCCGCCGACTCCGAGTCGCCGCTGCGCTGGATCGCCGACAACACCAACCCCGAGGGCGTCACCGGCACCCTCAAGGAGGCCGTCCACGGCGCCGACGTCTTCATCGGCGTGTCCGCCCCGAACGTCCTGTCCGGCGATGACGTGGCGGGCATGGCGGACGGCGCGATCGTGTTCGCGCTCGCGAACCCGGACCCCGAGGTCGAGCCGGCAATCGCCCGCCAGACGGCGGCAGTTGTGGCCACGGGACGGTCCGACTTCCCCAACCAGATCAACAACGTGCTGGTCTTCCCGGGCGTCTTCCGCGGCCTGCTCGACGCCCAGTCGCGCACGGTCAACACGGAGATGATGCTGGCGGCGGCGACCGCCCTCGCGAACGTCGTCACCGAGGACGAGCTGAACCCGAACTACATCATCCCGTCGGTCTTCAACGACAAGGTCGCGGGCGCGGTGGCGGGCGCGGTGCGCGAGGCCGCGAAGGCCGCCGGCTCCGGTGTGACGGCGCCCACGTCCGTCTGACCTCCGGCGCGTCGTGACTCCCGGGGCCGTAAACCCGCCTTTAGGGTGGCGGTTCGGCCCCGGGAAGTCTCGGAGAGTCTCGGAGGAGTCGACCCAACGTCACCACGGCGGGGCTGTGGCGCTTTTCGTGTGACTCCGGAGGGTGCCGGATTGGCTTTCCCGCCGCTGGTGGGGGCAGGATGCGTATTCGGGCGCGAGGGTCTGACAGCAGACCCGGGCCCGGGGACTGTCCGAGGGCCCTGGCAGCATCGGCTTCGCTGTGCCCAATATGCGGCTCCGCCGCGTGGCACGCCTCAACAGCAAGAAGAACACGGGAGTAACAACATGAACCGCAGTGAGCTGGTGGCCGCCCTGGCCGACCGCGCCGAGGTGACCCGCAAGGACGCCGACGCCGTGCTGGCCGCGCTCGCCGAGACCGTCGGTGAGGTCGTCGCCAAGGGCGACGAGAAGGTCACCATCCCCGGCTTCCTGACCTTCGAGCGCACCTCGCGTGCCGCTCGCACCGCTCGTAACCCGCAGACCGGCGAGCCGATCAACATCCCGGCCGGGTTCAGCGTGAAGGTCTCCGCGGGCTCCAAGCTCAAGGAAGCCGCCAAGGGCAAGTAAGCCGCCATGGCGCGTTGAGAAGGGCGGCCACCCCTCTGAGGGGGTGGCCGCCCTTCCGCGTGCCCGGCGTCCGCCGCGGGAGGCCGGCGCGGCCGGCCCGGTACACAGCACCGCACGCGTGCGTGGTTGCCCGGCACAGCCCCCGTGGGCGGGCCATAGGGCCTCGTGCGTCCCGTACGGGCGGGCCCGTGCGCCGTTGGTGCGGGGCTCGTGCGGCCCGGTGTGTGCGGCGCGTACGTCCCGCAGGGGCGGCGGCTCGTGCGCCGCTGATGCGGCTTTCTTGCGGCCGCGTCCCGGCGCCCGCACGTAACGCCGGCCGCGTGCGACGGGCCTCCGCGCGTTGACGGCCGTGCGGCGGCGTTGCGGCCGCGTAGAGCCCCGTACGAGCCCGTACACGCCCGTACCCGGCCCCGTACGAGCCCGTACCCGGCCCCCGTGCGAGCCCGTACCGGCCCCGTAACGAGCCTGTACCGGCCCCGTACGAGCCCGTACAGGCCCCCTACGGGCCCGTACGGGCCGGGAACGGCCGACGGCCCCTCGCGGGGGGCGAGGGGCCGTCGGAAGGGCTTACGGGGCGTCAGACGATCGCGCTGCCGGGCAGTTCGACCTTCGCGCCGAGCTCCACGAGCTTCTCCATGAAGTTCTCGTAGCCGCGGTTGATCAGGTCGATGCCGTGGACCCGCGACGTGCCCTGCGCCGCGAGCGCCGCGATCAGGTACGAGAAGCCGCCGCGCAGGTCCGGGATGACCAGGTCCGCGCCCTGGAGCTTCGTCGGGCCCGACACGACCGCCGAGTGCAGGAAGTTCCGCTGCCCGAAGCGGCAGTCCGAGCCGCCCAGGCACTCCCGGTACAGCTGGATGTGCGCACCCATCTGGTTGAGCGCGGAGGTGAACCCGAGCCGCGACTCGTACACCGTCTCGTGGACGATGGACAGGCCCGCCGCCTGCGTCAGGGCCACCACCAGCGGCTGCTGCCAGTCGGTCTGGAAACCGGGGTGTACGTCGGTCTCCAGGGCGATCGCCTTCAACGGGCCGCCCGGGTGCCAGAAGCGGATGCCCTCGTCGTCGATCTCGAAGGCGCCGCCCACCTTCCGGAACGTGTTGAGGAACGTCATCATCGAGCGCTGCTGGGCGCCGCGCACATAAATGTTGCCCTCGGTCGCCAGCGCCGCGCTCGCCCAGGAGGCCGCCTCCAGGCGGTCAGGGAGCGCGCGGTGGGTGTAGCCGCCGAGCTTGTCGACACCGGTGATCCGGATGGTCCGGTCGGTGTCCATGGAGATGATCGCGCCCATCTTCTGCAGAACGCAGATGAGGTCCTCGATCTCCGGCTCCACCGCCGCGTTGGACAGCTCCGTGACGCCCTCGGCCAGCACGGCCGTCAGCAGCACCTGCTCGGTCGAGCCGACCGAGGGGTACGGCAGCCGGATCTTCGTGCCGCGCAGCCGCTGCGGGGCCTCCAGGTACTGGCCGTCCGCCCGCTTCTCGATCGTCGCGCCGAACTGGCGCAGCACGTCGAAGTGGAAGTCGATCGGCCGGCCGCCGATGTCGCAGCCGCCCAGGCCCGGGATGAAGGCGTGGCCGAGGCGGTGCAGCAGCGGGCCGCAGAACAGGATCGGGATGCGGGAGGAGCCCGCGTGGGCATCGATGTCGGCGACGTTGGCGGACTCGACGTGCGTGGGGTCCAGGACCAGCTCGCCCGGCTCCTCGCCGGGGCGGACGGTCACACCGTGCAGCTGGAGCAGTCCGCGGACGACGCGGACGTCACGGATGTCGGGCACATTGCGCAGTCGGCTCGGCTCGCTGCCGAGGAGGGCGGCGACCATCGCCTTGGGCACGAGGTTCTTCGCGCCGCGGACGCGGATCTCGCCCTCCAGCGGGGTTCCGCCGTGGACAAGCAGTACATCGTCTGTGCCGGTCATGAATCTCGCGTTCCGGAGAGGGGGGCAGGGGGCCAGGGAAAAGGGTAAGGGGGCGGAGTGGGCTTCTTGGTAGCCCAAGGACGCCAGTCAGATGTAATGAATTCGGCACAACACCCTCTGTCCTTCACTCCTTGCGGACGGTTACGGTCCGCTTTCGGCCAGGACGGACACCGGGCGCCGTGTGAGCAGCGGATCGTTCCCGGTGGTCGCGAGTCGGCCGCTCACCCCCCGCGGAGGGCCGGGATGCGGGATCATGTCTGGCATGACCGAGGTGTCCTCGCTCACAGGACGGCTGCTTGTCGCCACCCCCGCGCTGGCGGACCCGAACTTCGACCGCGCGGTGGTGCTGCTGCTCGATCACGACGACGAGGGCTCCCTCGGCGTGGTCCTCAACCGTCCGACACCGGTCGGTGTCGGCGACATCCTCGAAGGGTGGGCCCCGCTGGCGGGCGAGCCGGGTGTGGTGTTCCAGGGCGGTCCGGTCTCGCTCGACGCGGCGCTCGGGCTCGCGGTCATCCCGGGCGACGAGGGGCCGCTGGGCTGGCGGCGGGTGTACGGCGCGATCGGGCTCGTGGACCTGGAGACCCCGCCGGAACTGCTGGCCGCGGCGCTGGGCAGCTTGCGGATCTTCGCCGGGTACGCGGGGTGGGGCCCGGGTCAGCTGGAGGACGAGCTCGCCGAGGGCGCCTGGTTCGTCGTGGAGTCCGAGCCGGGGGACGTCTCGTCGCCGAGGCCGGAGACCCTGTGGCGGGAGGTCCTGCGCCGCCAGCGCAGCGAGCTGGCGATGATCGCCACGTACCCGGACGATCCCTCGCTCAACTGAGCTCGTCGGGCCACTCGGGGTAATTACGACAACTTTCGGCCATGTGCCCGGGCCGTGCCCAGGCTGCCCGCCCCGGAGACCGGTGGGTGACGGGCTTCACACCCGTACGCCGGTGTGCGCCGCCGGGCGCGCGGGGCCTCGCTCCCGGGATGGCGCCGACGTGAGTACCCTTGGAGCTCATGAGCACTCTTGAGCCCGAGCGCGGGGCAGGTACGGGGACCCTCGTAGAGCCGACGCCGCAGGTGTCGCACGGCGACGGCGACCACGAGCGCTACGCCCACTATGTCCAGAAGGACAAGATCATGGCGAGCGCCCTCGACGGCACTCCCGTGGTGGCGCTGTGCGGGAAGGTCTGGGTACCGGGTCGTGACCCGAAGAAGTACCCGGTCTGCCCCATGTGCAAGGAGATCTACGAGTCCATGGGCGCCGGTGGCGACAAGGACAAGGACAAGGGCGGCAAGGACAAGAAGTAACGCCCCCGGCCCGGCGGGCCGTACGGGCGGTGGCCCCCGGAGCGCGTACGTGTGTACGCGCTCCGGGGGCCTTCGTCGTCGTGTGATCACGAAGTGGTCGAGACCTCTTGTGGGGGTCCCGGGCCGGCTCTACCCTCCTGCATGTTGTGCGGTACGAAATGACCGTTGCGTATGTTGCAACGCCTTCGGAGGGGATCCGCCCATGAAACTTCCTGCCCGACTCGTCGCTCCTTTCGTCGTCCTCGCGATGGCCGCATGTGCCCCGCAGACCTCCGCCGGCACCGGCGCGAAGGAGGACGCGAAGACCGGCACCCTTCGCGTCTGGCTCTTCCAGGAGGTCAACAACAAGCCCAAGGAGCAGGTCGTCGACGCGGCCGTCGCCGCCTTCGAGAAGCGGCACGAGGGCGCCGATGTCAAGGTCGAGTACATCCCCGTCGACACCCGGGCGCAGCGCGTCAAGGCCGCCTTCAACGACCCGGCGAGCGCGCCGGACGTCATCGAGTACGGCAACACCGACACCGCCGGGTACGTGAAGGACGGCGGACTCGCCGACGTCACCGCCGAGTTCGGCGCCTGGGCCGAGGCCAAGGACACCGACCCGACCGCGCGGGCGTCGGTCACGGTGGACGGCAAGGTGTACGGCGCACCGCTCTTCGTCGGCGTACGGGCCCTGTACTACCGCACCGACGTGTTCAGGGAACTGGGCCTCGCCCCGCCCAGGACGCAGGCCGAACTGATCGCGACCGCGAAGAAGATCCGCACGGCGAAGCCGGAGCTGTACGGCATCGCCGTCGGCGGCGCGTACACGTACGGCGCGCTGCCCTTCATCTGGGCGAACGGCGGCGAACTGGCCACGGAGAAGAACGGCTCGTACACCTCCGTCATCAACGGCGCGGCCGCCCGCACGGGCATCACCGCGTACACCTCGCTCTTCAGCGACGACAACTGCCCGGCCGCCAAGTGCGCCTCCATGGGCGGCAACGCGACCGTCACGGCCTTCGCCTCGGGCAAGGCCGCGATGGCGATCGGCGGCGACTTCAGCCGCGCGGCGGTGGAGGCGGGCGAGGCGAAGGGCAGGTACGCGGTCGTCCCGCTGCCGGGCGTGACCGCCGGGTCCATAGCGCCGGCGTTCGCGGGCGGCAACAACATCGGCGTACTGAAGAGCAGTTCGCACCGCACGCTGGCCGTGGACCTGATGAAGTCGCTGGCGGGTAAGGACACGCAGCGGAGGCTGTTCGACGCGATGGGCTTCCTGCCGACGTACGCGGACGTGCGGGCGGAGGCGGCGAAGAAGCAGCCGTTCGTGAAGCCGTTCATCGACACGCTGTCGGCCGGTACCAAGTTCGTCCCCGCCTCCCCGGGCTGGGGCGGGATCGACGCCTCGCTGGTCCTGCCGACGATGTTCCAGGAGATCGTGAGCGGCCGTAAGGACGTGGCGACGGCGTCCGACGACGCGGCGAAGAAGATGAACGCGGCGTTCGCCTCGGCGGCGGGCTGACCCGATGACGTCCGACGTGATCCCGGCCGGCCCGTCCACCCCGTCCATCCCGTCCGGCCAGGGTGCCCTCCCCGGTTCGGGGAAGCGCGGCGGCCGGGGCGGGTGGTCGGCGAAGGGCCGGACGGCGCCGGGGCGGCACGGGGGACGGGCCCCGTGGATGTACCTCGCGCCCGCGCTGGTCGTGCTGGGTGCCCTGCTCGTGTACCCCATCTACCAGCTCGGGCTCATCTCGTTCCTGGAGTACACCCAGGCCCAGGTCAGCGGTGGCGAACCGACCTCCTTCCAGGGCCTGGGCAACTACGCGGCCCTCTTCCGTGACCCGCAGTTCTGGCAGGTCCTCCTCGCCACTGTGCTGTTCGCCGCCGCGTGTGTCGTCGCCACCCTGGCCGTCGGGTGCGCCCTCGCCGTACTCCTCACCCGCGTCCGCGCCGTGCCCCGCCTCGCGCTCATGCTGGCCGCGCTGGGCGCGTGGGCGACGCCCGCCATCACCGGTTCCACCGTCTGGGTGTTCCTCTTCGACCCGGACTTCGGTCCCGTCAACAGGCTGCTCGGCCTGGGCGACTTCTCCTGGACGTACGGGCGCTACAGCGCCTTCGCGCTCGTCCTGTTCGAGGTCGTCTGGTGCTCGTTCCCGTTCGTGATGGTCACCGTCTACGCGGGCATCAGGGCCATCCCCTCCGAGGTCCTGGAGGCCGCCGCCCTCGACGGCGCCTCCCAGTGGCGGACCTGGCGCTCCGTCACCGCCCCGATGCTCCGGCCCATCCTGGTCGTCGTCACCATCCAGTCGGTCATCTGGGACTTCAAGGTCTTCACCCAGATCTACGTGATGACGAACGGCGGTGGCATCGCCGGCCAGAACCTCGTCCTGAACGTCTACGCGTACCAGAAGGCCTTCGCGTCCTCCCAGTACAGCCTCGGCTCCGCGATCGGCGTCGTCATGCTGCTCATCCTGCTCGCGGTCACCCTGGTGTACCTCCGCCTGCTGCGCCGTCAGGGAGAAGAGCTGTGAGCCCGATACGTCGCGTCCACCGCCCCTGGCGCCTCGCCGCCGAGGCCACCGCCCTCCTCGTGGCGGCCGTCGTCGCCTTCCCCCTGTACTGGATGGCCCTCTCCGCCCTGAAACCGGCCGGCGAGATCCAGTCCACGAACCCCCGCCCCTGGACCCTGTCCCCGTCCCTCGACTCCTTCCGCCGCGTCTTCGAACAGCAGGACTTCGGCCGCTACTTCCTCAACAGCCTGCTGGTCGCCTCCGCCGTCGTCGTCGCCTCCGCGCTCATCGCGTTCCTCGCGGCGACGGCGGTCACCCGGTTCCGCTTCCGGCTCCGTACGACGCTGCTGGTGATGTTCCTGGTCGCGCAGATGGTGCCGATCGAGGCGCTCACCATCCCGCTGTTCTTCCTCATGCGGGACCTCGGCCAGCTCAACACCCTCGGCTCGCTGATCCTGCCGCACATCGCCTTCTCCCTCCCCTTCGCGATCTGGATGCTGCGCGGCTTCGTCAAGGCGGTCCCGGAGGTCCTGGAGGAGGCCGCGTACATCGACGGCGCGAGCCGGACCCGCTTCCTGTGGCAGATCCTCTTCCCGCTGGTCTTCCCCGGGCTCGTCGCGACGAGCGTCTTCTCCTTCATCTCGACGTGGAACGACTTCCTGTTCGCCAAGTCGTTCATCATCAGCGACACCTCCCAGTCGACGCTCCCCATGGCCCTGCTCGTCTTCTTCAAGCCGGACGAGAACGACTGGGGCGGCATCATGGCCGCGTCGACCGTGATGACCATCCCGGTGCTGGTCTTCTTCGTACTCGTACAGCGCCGCCTTGTTTCGGGCCTGGGCGGCGCGGTCAAGGACTGACGCGCCGCCGCTTCTTTCGAACCGAACTCCCGAACTCCCGCACCCCGAAAGGCGGAACCGGTGGACCCGCACGACTCGATGGACCCCGTGGAGCTCACGGACCTGATCCCGGCGCCCCGTACCGCCGCGTGCCGGGGGAGCTCCCCGGGCTACCTCTCGCTCGACGAGGGCACGACACTGGACGCGCGCCCCGGAACCGAGGGCGTGGCCCGCCGGCTCCGCGCCACGATCGGCGCCGCCACCGGTCTCCCGCTGGCGCCCGGCAGGGATCCGCGCGGGATCCTGCTGCGGATCAGCGCGCGCGTGGAACGGGAGTACGGCCCGGAGGGCTACCGGCTGTCCACCGACGGCTCCGTCGAAGACGTCGCGGTCGTCATCGAGGGAGGCAGCGCCGCCGGGGTGTTCTGGGGGGCCCAGACGCTCCGTCAACTGCTCGGCCCCGACGCGTACCGCAAGGCGCCCATCGGGCCGGCCGGCCGGGAGTGGGAGCTGCCCATGGTCACCGTCGAAGACGGCCCCCGCTTCTCCTGGCGCGGCGTCATGCTCGACGTCGCCCGCCACTTCCTCCCCAAGGACGACGTCCTGCGCTACGTCGACCTCCTCGCCGCCCACAAGCTCAACGTCCTCCACCTCCACCTCACCGACGACCAGGGCTGGCGCATCGAGATCGAGCGGTATCCCCGGCTCACCGAGATCGGCGCCTGGCGGACGCGTACGAAGTGGGGGCACCGGGCCTCGGACCTCTGGAACGACACCCCGCACGGCGGTTACTACACCCAGGACGACATCCGCGAGATCGTCGCGTACGCCGCCGAGCGGCATATCCGCGTCGTACCCGAGATCGACATACCCGGCCACTCGCAGGCCGCCATCGCCGCATATCCGGAGCTCGGCAACACCGACGTCATCGACACGACCACCCTCCCCGTCTGGGACACCTGGGGCATCAATCCGAACGTACTCGCCCCCACTGACAGCACCCTCCGCTTCTACGAAGGCGTACTCGAGGAAGTCCTCGCTCTCTTCCCGTCGCCCTTCATCCACCTCGGCGGCGACGAGTGCCCCAAGGACCAGTGGAAGGCCTCCCCGGTCGCCCAGGCCCGCATCGAGGAACTCGGGCTCGCCGGCGAGGAGGAGCTCCAGGCGTGGTTCATCCGGCACTTCGACCGCTGGCTGGCGGACAGGGGCCGCCGCCTGATCGGGTGGGACGAGATCCTGGAAGGCGGCCTCGCGCCCGGCGCCGCCGTGTCCTCCTGGCGTGGGTACGCCGGCGGGATCGCCGCCGCCGAGGCGGGCCACGACGTCGTCATGTGCCCCGAGCAGCACGTGTACCTGGACCACCGGCAGGACGGCGGCGCCGACGAGCCGGTGCCGATCGGCTACGTACGCACCCTGGAGGACGTCTACCGCTTCGAGCCCGTACCGCCGGGGCTGTCCCCGGACGCCGCCGCGCACGTCATCGGCACCCAGGCCAACGTCTGGACCGAGGTCATGGAGAGCCGTTCCCGCGTCGACTACCAGGTCTTCCCGCGCCTCGCCGCCTTCGCCGAGGTGGCCTGGTCCACCCGGCTCCCGGCCGCCCCCGCCGAGCGCGACTTCGCGGACTTCGAGCGCCGCATGACCGCCCACTACCGGCGCCTCGACGCGCTCGGCGTCGACTACCGCCCGCCCGGCGGCCCGTTGCCGTGGCAGAGGCGACCGGGGGTGCTCGGACGCCCGATCGAGGGGGCGCCGCCAAACGTGTGAGCCCCGGGGCAAGGCCCACGCGCCCGAGCCCGGCACCTGGGACCGTGGGGCCCGCCGACCCGCCAGGAATAAGTCGTACAAGGTCGCCGAGAAGTGGCAATCCGCGCGTGCCGCCAAGGGCGTGGCAAACCGGTCCATCTCGCAGGTCACGGGATGTCCGGGGCGGATGCGTCCTTCGTGGACCCTCGCGTCGAGCGGCCTCGAAGATGTGCCAGAGTTGCCACGTCGGGGCTGTGAGCACGTACGGTACGGCAACACAGGCGGGACAGCCGGGACAGCCGGGACACCGGGAAGGGGCAGCTGGGTTGACCACGCACGCACCGCAGGCGGCGCAGTCCGTGACGCTGCCGGCCACGCTCGGCGAGGCCGTGGCGGCGCTCAGCGCCATGCCCGCCGCCGTGCCCGTGGCGGGCGGTACGGATCTGATGGCCGCCGTCAACAAGGGCCAGTTGCGCCCCGCCGGCCTCGTCGGCCTCGGCCGCGTCAACGAGATCCGGGGCTGGCAGTACCAGGACGGCCACGCCCTGCTGGGCGCCGGCCTCACGCACGCGCGCATGGGCCGCCCCGACTTCGCGGCGCTCATCCCCGCCCTGGCCGCCGCCGCCCGCGCGGCCGGACCGCCCCAGATCCGCAACGCGGGCACCCTGGGCGGCAACATCGTCACCGCCGCGCCCACGGGCGACTCCCTGCCCGTGCTGGCCGCCCTGGAGGCGGACCTGGTCGTCGCGGGCCCGGGCGGTACGCGCGAGATCCCGGTGACGCACCTGCTGGCGGGCCGGGAGCTGCTCGGCCCGGCCGAACTGATCGGTTTCGTACGCGTCCCCCTCCTGCACGCCCCGCAGGTGTTCCTGAAGGCGACCGGCCGGACCGGCCCCGGGCGGGCCACCGCGTCCGTCGCGGTCGTCCTGGACCCGGCGCGGCGCGGCGTGCGCTGCGCGGTCGGGGCGATCGCCCCGATGCCGCTGCGGCCGCTGGAGGCGGAGCGCTGGATCGCCTCGCTCATCGACTGGGACGGCGACCGGGGGCTGGCGCCGGAGGCGCTGACGGCGTTCGGCGAATACGTCGCGGCCGCGTGCATCCCGGACCCGCCGGGCGAGGAGCAGTTGCCGCCCGCCGTACTGCACCTGCGGCGCACGGTCGCCGCGCTGGCCCGACGGGTACTGGGGAGGGCGCTGTCGTGACCACCGACGAGAACGAGAACCAGCAGGGGCAGGGGCAGGGCGGCTGGCAGCCGACGCCCCAGGGCGAGTACGACGGCGACGCCACCGCCTTCGTCCAGCTGCCGCCCGACATGTCCACGAGCGGCGCCCCACTGGAGGCGCCCGGGCACGGGTACGTGCCGCCGGAGGCGTGGGCGACGCACGACCCGAACGCGACGGCGCAGTGGAACTTCCCGGCGGCGCCCGCACCCGCTCCCTCGGAGCTGACCGGGCAGTGGACGATCCCGGTCGCCCAGGGGGATCTTCCGGACGAGTCGGGCGAGTTCACGACGTCGGCGCTGGCCTCGCAGTGGACGAGCGGCAACCCCCCGGCCACCCTGCCGGGCGGTGCGCCCGCGCCATGGGCGACGCCGGAGCCGGCCCATGACGCGGCCCCAGTCCCGGCCGAGGACGCCCCGGAACCGAGACCGGCGCCGGATCCGACGCCGGAACCGGAACCGGAACGGAATCCGGAACCGAGCCCGCATCCGGAACCGGATCCGGTTCATGACCCGGTCCTGGAACCGGCCCAGGAACCGGCCCAGGAACCGGCCCAAGGACAGGCTCAGGAACCGGCTCAGGAACCGGCCCAAGGACAGGCTCAGGAACCGGCTCAGGAACCGGCCCAAGAGGCGGCGGCGCCCCCGGCCGCCACCCACGTCACGGACAGCGACGAGCACCCGCACATCTCGTACGTGCTGCGCGTCAACGGCACCGACCGCCCCGTCACCGAGGCGTGGATCGGCGAATCCCTGCTGTACGTGCTGCGCGAACGGCTCGGCCTCGCCGGCGCCAAGGACGGCTGCTCGCAGGGTGAGTGCGGCGCCTGCAACGTCCAGGTCGACGGCCGTCTCGTCGCCTCCTGCCTGGTGCCCGCCGCCACCGCGGCCGGCAGTGAGGTGCGCACCGTCGAGGGGCTGGCCAAGGACGGCGAGCCGTCCGACGTCCAGCGCGCCCTCGCCACCGGCGGAGCCGTCCAGTGCGGCTTCTGCATCCCGGGCATGGCCATGACCGTGCACGACCTCCTCGAGGGCAACCACGCCCCGAGCGAGCTGGAGACCCGCCAGGCGCTCTGCGGCAACCTCTGCCGCTGCACCGGCTACCGCGGCGTCCTCGACGCCGTACGGGAGGTCGTCGCCGAACGCGCCGCCGCCGCGGCCGCCGCTGCGGAAGCCTCCGAGGCCTCCGCGGCCGCCGCGGCCTCCGACGGGGCCGGGGGCGCCGCCCAGCCCCGTATCCCGCACCAGATCCCCCACCCGCACGACGGAGGCATGGCGTGAGCAACGACGCGGCCACCGCCATCCCGGCGGTCGACGGCCCCCAGGGGCCCCAGCAGGAGCTGCCGGCCCACGGGCTGGGCGCGTCGCTCCCGCCCGCCGACGCCCGCGCCAAGACGGAGGGCACCTTCCCGTACGCCTCCGACCTGTGGGCCGAGGGCCTGCTCTGGGCGGCGGTCCTCCGCTCCCCGCACGCGCACGCGCGCGTGGTCTCGATCGACACCACGGCCGCCGCCGAGATGCCGGGCGTACGGGCCGTGGTGACCCACGCGGACGTGCCCGGGGACGCCACGTACGGCCGCACGGTCGCCGACCGCCCCGTCTTCGCCTCCGACCTCGTACGCCACCACGGCGAGGCCATCGCGGCGGTCGCCGCCGACCACCCGGACACGGCCCGTCTGGCGGCCGCGGCCATCGCCGTCGAGTACGAGATCCTCGACCCGGTCACCGACCCCGAGAAGGCCTTCGCCGCCCCGCCCCTCCACCCGGACGGCAACCTGATCCGCCACATCCCGCTGCGCTACGGCGACCCGGAGGCGACCGGCGAGGTCATCGTCGAGGGCCTGTACCGCATCGGCCGCCAGGACCCGGCGCCCATCGGGGCCGAGGCCGGGCTCGCGGTGCCCCGCCCGGATGGCGGCGTCGACATCTACACCGCCTCCACCGACCCGCACACCGACCGCGACCTGGCCGCCGCCTGCTTCGGCCTCACCCCCGAGCAGGTCAAGGTGGTCGTCACCGGCGTTCCGGGCGCCACCGGCGACCGCGAGGACCCCGGCTTCCAGATCCCGCTGGGCCTCCTCGCCCTCCGTACCGGCTGCCCGGTCAAACTGGCCGCCACCCGCGAGGAGTCCTTCCTCGGCCACGCCCACCGCCACCCCACCCTGCTGCGCTACCGCCACCACGCGGACGCGGAGGGCCGCCTGGTCAAGGTCGAGGCGCAGATCCTCCTGGACGCGGGCGCGTACGCCGAGGCGTCCTCCGAGTCGCTCGCCGCCGCCGTCGCCTTCGCCTGCGGCCCGTACGTCGTCCCGCACGCGTTCGTCGAGGGCTGGGCGGTACGCACCAACAACCCGCCCTCCGGCCATGTGCGCGGCGAAGGCGCGATGCAGGTCTGCGCCGCGTACGAGGCCCAGATGGACAAGCTCGCCGCGCGCCTGGGCATGGACCCCGCCGAGCTGCGTCTGCGCAACGCCCTCGCCACCGGCGACATCCTGCCCACCGGTCAGACGGTCACCTGCCCGGCCCCGGTCGCCGAACTCCTCCAGGCCGTCCGTGACTTCCCCCTCCCCGCCCTCCCCAAGGACTCCCCGGAGGACGGCTGGCTGCTCCCCGGCGGCCCGGAGGGCGCGGGCGAGCCCGGCGCCGTACGCCGAGGCGTCGGCTACGCGCTCGGGATGGTCCACATGCTCGGCGCCGAGGGCACCGACGAGGTGTCCACGGCCACGGTCAAGGTCCACGACGGCGTCGCGACGGTCATCTGCGCGGCCGTCGAGACCGGGCAGGGCTTCTCCACCCTCGCCCGGCAGATCGTCCAGGAGACCCTGGGCATCGACGAGGTCCACGTCGCCTCCGTCGACACCGACCAGCCCCCCGCCGGCCCGGCGACGCACGGCCGCCACACCTGGGTGTCGGGCGGCGCGGTCGAGCGCGCCGCCAAGATGGTCAGGACCCAACTGCTCCAGCCCCTGGCGCACAAGTTCGGCATGTCCACCGAACTGCTCCAGATCACCGACGGCAAGATCACCTCCTACGACGGCGTCCTGTCCACCACCGTCACCGAGGCCATGGACGGCAAGGAACTCTGGGCCACCGCCCAGTGCCGCCCCCACCCCACCGAACCCCTCGACGACGCCGGCCAGGGCGACGCCTTCGTGGGCCTCGCCTTCTGCGCCATCCGCGCGGTGGTGGACGTCGACATCGAGCTCGGCTCCATCCGCGTCGTCGAAATGGCCGTCGCCCAGGACGTGGGCCGCGTCCTCAACCCCGCCCAGCTCGCCACCCGCATCGAAGCGGGCGTCACCCAGGGCGTCGGCGCCGCCCTCACCGAGAACCTCCGCACCGCCCGCGGCCTGGTCCGCCACCCCGACCTCACCGGCTACGCACTCCCGACCTCCCTGGACGCCCCGGACATCCGCATCGTCAAACTCGTCGAAGAACGCGACGTGGTGGCCCCCTTCGGCGCCAAGGCCGCCAGCGCCGTCCCGGTGGTCACCTCCCCCGCCGCCGTGGCCTCCGCCGTCCGCTCCGCCACCGGCCGCCCCGTCAACCGCCTCCCCATCCGCCCCCAGGCGGCGGTGGCCGCGCCCTAGACACCCTCGTGTCCGCCGTCGTCCTCATCACCGGCGTCATGGCCGCCGGCAAGTCCACCGTCGCCCAGGCGCTCGCCGAGCGGCTGCCGAGGGCCGCGCACGTACGGGGTGACGTCTTCCGCCGCATGATCGTGTCGGGGCGGGCGGACATGCTGCCGGAGGCGGGCGACGAGGCCCTCGCCCAACTGCGGCTGCGGTACCGGCTGTCGGCCGCGACGGCCACGCGTACGCGGACGAGGGCTTCACCGCCGTCGTGCAGGACGTGGTGCTGGGCGCCGAACTCGCCGCGTACACCGCCCTCGTACGGACGCGGCCCCTCCACGTCGTCGTCCTCGCCCCGCACGCGCGCGTGGTCGCCTCCCGGGAGGCGGGGAGGGCCAAGACGGGTTACGGCGGCGGCTGGACGCCCGAGCTCCTGGACCGGGGGCTGCGCGAGGAGACGCCCCGGATCGGGCTCTGGCTCGACACGTCGGAGCTGACGGTGGAGGGAACGGTGGGCGCGATCCTGGCGGGCCTGGATCGCGCCCTCGTGCCGTAGAGACGGTAGAGACCGTGGCGGGATTCGAACCCGCGTCACCAGAGTTGCAGTCTGGCCCCTGAGCCTCTCGGGCACACGGTCGGGTGCTTGCTCCGGTACGACCGTAGGGTGCGCCGGCGCGGTGGGGGAAGGCACGCAATACGACTGCCACACGGTGTTCATGGGCGTACGACCAAGGGACGAGGACCGTCCCGTCCCCGGACAGGGGCCACGTGCGGGAATGCCACTTACGGTGAGTCCATGACCGCATTGAAGAGCAGCCGCACAGGGATATCCACCGCCGGGCAGCAGAAGCCCGGCGGTGTTCTCGGGCGGGAGCACCGCGCGCTCAGTGTCGGGATCGTCTCCGTGGTGATGCTGATCGCCTTCGAGGCGACCGCCGTCGGTACGGCGATGCCGGTCGCCGCGCGGGAGCTGCACGGTGTTCCGCTGTACGCGTTCGCCTTCTCCGCGTACTTCACCACCAGCCTCTTCGCCATGGTGCTGTCCGGCCAGTGGTCCGACCGCGCCGGGCCGCTCGCGCCGCTCACCGGCGGGATCACCGCCTTCGGGGCGGGGCTGCTGATGTCGGGGACGGCGGGGGTCATGTGGCTGTTCATCCTCGGGCGGGCCGTGCAGGGGCTGGGCGGCGGGATGGTGATCGTGGCGCTGTACGTGGTCGTCAGCCGGGCGTACGAGGAACGGCTGCGGCCCGCGATCATGGCCGCGTTCGCCGCCGGGTGGGTCATCCCCTCGATCGTGGGGCCGCTCGCCGCCGGGACGGTCACCGAGCGGCTGGGGTGGCGGTGGGTGTTCATCGGCATCCCCGTGCTCGTCGTCCTGCCGCTGGCGCTCGCCCTGCCGGCGATACGCCGCATGGCGTCCGGGCCCACCGACCCGGAGGCGCCGGCGCCGTTCGACGGGCGGCGTATCCGGCTGGCGCTGGGGATCTCGCTGGGCGCGGGCCTGCTCCAGTACGCGGGCCAGGACCTCCGCCCGTTGTCGCTGGTCCCGGCGGTGGCGGGCGCCGCCCTGCTCGTGCCCGCCGCGCTCGGGCTGCTGCCGCGCGGCACCTACCGGGCGGCGCGCGGGCTGCCGTCGGTCGTGTTGCTGCGGGGGCTGGCGGCGGGGGCGTTCATCTCGGCCGAGTCGTTCGTGCCGCTGATGCTGGTCACCGAGCGGGGCCTGAGCCCCACCATGGCCGGGCTGTCGCTGGCGGTGGGCGGCGCGACGTGGGCGCTGGGCTCGTACATCCAGTCGCGGCCCCGCGTGGAGCCGTACCGGGAGCGGCTGATGGTGCTGGGGATGCTGCTGGTCGCGGCGGCCATCGCGACGGCGCCCAGCGTGCTGATCCACTCCGTACCGGTGTGGATCGTGGGCGTGGCGTGGGGCTTCGGCTGCCTCGGCATGGGCATGGTCATCGCCTCGACGAGCGTGCTGCTGCTGAAGCTGTCGGCACCGGAGGAGGCGGGCGCGAACTCGGCCGCCCTCCAGATCTCGGACGGGCTCACCAACGCGCTGCTCCTCACGGGCGGTGGTGCGGCCTTCGCGGCCCTGGGCGGCGGCGCGGTGGCGGGGCACGCGGCCTCGGCGGGCGGCTCGCACCCGGTCGCCTTCGCGGCGGTGTTCCTGCCGATGGCGGCGGTGGGGCTGGTGGGGGCGTGGGTGGCGACGCGGTTGGGGGTGCGATAGGCGCAGGCGGCGAAGTGGACGCCGGTACCATTCTGACCCCATGTGCTGGTACCGTTCTGGTATGGCTATGAACCTTCGCCTCCGTGACGACCAGACCGACGCCATAAGGCAGCGCGCCGAGCAGGAGGGCGTCAGCATGCACGCCATAGTGCTGCAGGCGGTCGACGACTACCTCGCGCGTACGGCACAGCAGGCCATCGTCCGCAAGACGGCCAAGGAGCAGGCGGCCAAGTGGCACGAGCTCATGGAGCGCCTCAAGTGACGTGCGTCTATCTGTCCTCGGAAGACGTCCTGGCCATCGCCGAACGCGCGGTCGATGACCAGGGCGTCGTCGTCCGCGACGCCGGGCTTCTCGAATCAGCGGTGCACCGGCCGTCGGCCGCCATGTTCGGCGAGGAAGCATACCCGGACCTCGTCGACAAGGCTGCCGCGCTCCTCCAGTCGCTCGCCGTCAACCGTCCGTTCGTCGACGGCAACAAGCGCACCGCATGGCTGTCTTGCGTGACCTTCCTCGCCATGAACGGTGTGCAGCTGCGGCCGGACATCGACGCGGCCGAGCGACTCGTCATCGCGGTCGCCACAGGTGAGGTGGATGAAGTGAAGGTCATCGCCGAAGGGCTTCGCGGCCTCGCGCTGTGACCCCGGTCTCACCCGGCCCCGGCCCGGCGTCGTCCGGGCCAGGAGCGGTTCACGGCACCGGTAGGGTGGCCCGGTTGTCGTACGTAACAGCCGAGAGACCGAATCGGAGACCGTGACTACTACCGCCTCCCATCACCTCTCACCCGCCTTCCCCGGCCGCGCGCCCTGGGGTACCGCCAACAAGCTGCGTGCCTGGCAGCAGGCCGCGATGGAGAAGTACATCCAGGAGCAGCCCCGCGACTTCCTCGCGGTCGCGACGCCCGGCGCCGGTAAGACCACCTTCGCGCTCACGCTCGCGTCCTGGCTGCTGCACCACCACGTCGTGCAGCAGGTCACCGTCGTCGCGCCGACCGAGCACCTGAAGAAGCAGTGGGCGGCCGCCGCCGCGCGGATAGGCATCAAGCTGGACCCGGACTACAGCGCCGGGCCGCTGAGCAAGGAGTACCACGGGGTCGCGGTCACGTACGCCGGCGTCGGCGTACGGCCCATGCTGCACCGCAACCGCAGCGAGCAGCGCAAGACGCTCGTCATCCTCGACGAGATCCACCACGCCGGTGACTCCAAGTCGTGGGGCGAGGCGTGCCTGGAGGCGTTCGAGCCCGCGACGCGGCGCCTCGCGCTCACCGGTACGCCGTTCCGGTCCGACACCAACCCGATCCCCTTCGTCGCGTACGAGGAGGGCAACGACGGCATCCGGCGGTCCTCCGCCGACTACACGTACGGATACGGCAACGCGCTCGGCGACGGGGTCGTCCGGCCCGTCATCTTCCTCAGCTACAGCGGCAACATGCGCTGGCGCACCAAGGCCGGCGACGAGGTCGCCGCCAAGCTCGGCGAGCCGATGACCAAGGACGCCATCTCGCAGGCCTGGCGTACCGCCCTCGACCCGCGCGGCGACTGGATGCCGAACGTGCTGCGCGCCGCCGACCAGCGGCTCACCGAGGTCAGGAAGGGCATCCCGGACGCGGGCGGCCTGGTCATCGCCTCCGACCAGGACTCGGCACGCGCGTACGCCAAGCTCATCCGCGAGATCACCGGGACGAAGGCGACGGTCGTCCTCTCCGACGACGCGGGCGCGTCGAAGCGGATCGACGAGTTCAGTGAGGGCGACGACCGGTGGATGGTCGCCGTCCGGATGGTGTCCGAGGGCGTCGACGTGCCGCGCCTCGCGGTCGGCGTGTACGCGACGACGATCTCGACGCCGCTGTTCTTCGCGCAGGCCGTCGGCCGTTTCGTACGATCGCGCAGGCGCGGCGAGACCGCGTCCGTGTTCCTTCCTACGATCCCGAACCTGCTGACCTTCGCGAACGAGATGGAGGTCGAGCGCGACCACGCCCTCGACAAGCCGAAGAAGGACGGGGCCGACGAGGATCCGTACGCCGAGTCCGAGAAGGAGATGGACGAGGCCAACAAGCAGCAGGACGAGGACACCGGCGAGCAGGACATGCTGCCCTTCGAGGCGCTGGAGTCCGACGCGGTCTTCGACCGGGTGCTGTACGACGGCGCCGAGTTCGGCATGCAGGCCCACCCGGGGAGCGCGGAGGAGCAGGACTACCTCGGGATTCCCGGGCTGCTGGAGCCGGACCAGGTGCAGCTGCTGCTGCGCAAGCGGCAGGCGCGGCAGATCGCGCACAGCAGGCAGAAGCCGGCCGAGGAGGCCGACCTGCTGGAGCTGCCGGCCGAGCGGCGGCCCGTCGTTTCGCACAAGGAGCTGCTGGAGCTGCGCAAGCAGCTGAACACGATGGTCGGTGCGTACGTCCACCAGAGCGGCAAGCCGCACGGTGTCATCCACACCGAACTGCGCCGGGTGTGCGGCGGGCCGCCGAGCGCGGAGGCGACGGCGGGGCAGATCCGGGAGCGGATCAAGAAGGTCCAGGAGTGGGCTACACGCATGCGTTGAGCGCCAGGCGGTCAGGCGGTGGGAGTAATACGTCAATACCGGGATGAAATCTCCGTACGGCAATCGCTTGCGCCCGGATTCTGGACGAGGGCTTCCGCTGAGCGGAGTCGCTCGCTACTGTCCCGGCAATCGCAATGCAAACGCCCCGTGGCAACGCCGCCGCGGAGCGCAGCCGGTGCGCCATGGCCTGCCGGCGGCCTCTCCGTGCGTCGCCGATGGGACCGGTGGCGCATCCGCCGTTGAGAGTGTCCGCCGTCACTCACTCCGAAGGAGAGGGCGTCGTGACCGCGGAGACCTCCCAGACGCTCGACCGAGGACTGCGCGTCCTCAAGCTGCTCGCCGACACCGACCACGGGCTGACCGTCACCGAGTTGTCCAACAAACTCGGCGTCAACCGGACCGTCGTCTACCGTCTGCTCGCCACGCTCGAACAGCACGCGCTGGTACGCCGTGACCTCGGCGGCCGCGCCCGCGTCGGTCTCGGCGTGCTCCGGCTGGGCCGCCAGGTGCACCCGCTGGTGCGCGAGGCCGCGCTGCCCGCGCTGCGGTCGCTGGCCGAGGACATCGGGGCCACCGCCCATCTGACGCTGGTCGACGGGGCGGAGGCGCTGGCCGTCGCGGTGGTCGAGCCGACCTGGACGGACTACCACGTGGCCTACCGGGCCGGTTTCCGCCACCCGCTGGACCGGGGCGCGGCCGGCCGCGCGATACTCGCCGCCCGTCAGGGCGCGCTCAGCGAGCCCGGCTACACGCTCACGCACGGCGAACTGGAGGCGGGCGCGAGCGGCGCGGCGGCCCCGCTGCTCGGGGTGACCGGCGTCGAGGGCAGCGTCGGCGTGGTCATGCTCGCGGACGCGGTACCGGAACGGGTCGGCCCCCGCGTCGTCGACGCCGCCCGCGAAGTCGCGGACGCACTCCGCTGACGGCCGGACCGCCCCGAGCGGGCGGCCGGGCGCTGCCCGGCACCCTCCCACGGGGCGGGTGCCCGGCTGGTGGGCGGCGCCGTGCGCCGGGCTGGCCGCCCGCTGTTGAGCAGCGCGCCGCGCCGGGACGCCCGGTTGCTGAGCAGCGTCGCGCCCCCGTGGCCGGTGGCCCGGCTGCTGGGCAGTGCCCTGTGCCGGCCGGACGGCCGGTTCCTGAGCGGCGCCCTGCGCCCCGCTGGCCGCCCGCCCCCCGGCGACCGGCGACCACCGGCCGATAGATTGGCACCGTGCTCTCCAGTCTCACGCGTCCCCGCGCGCTCGCCCTGTGCGCCCTGCCCGTCGTCGCCCTGCTCGTCGCTGCCGGGGTCGCGCCGTTGCCGTTCACCCTCGCGCAGCCGGGGTCGACCAGTGACGTGCTCGGGGAGCACAAGGGCCGGCAGGTGATCACCATCTCGGGCGTACCCGTCCGCAAGACCGAGGGCGAGCTGCGCATGACGACCATCGTGGCCACCGGGCCGCGCGTCGACGTGGACCTCGGCGACGTCGTCGACAGCTGGTTCCGCGGCGACCGTGCCGTACTGCCGCACGACTCCGTCTACCCGGCCGGCAAGTCCGACGCCGAGATCGAGAAGCGCAACATCGGCCAGATGCGGGCGTCGCAGAACAGCGCCGTGCAGGCCGCCCTCTCCTACCTCGGCAAGAGCCCGAAACAGGTGAAGGTCGACCTGGAGCTGGCCGACATCGGCGGGCCCAGCGCCGGGCTGTTCTTCGCGCTCGGGATCGTCGACAAGATCCAGGGCGACGGCTCGGGCGGTGACCTGACCGGCGGCCGCACGATCGCCGGTACGGGAACGGTCACCGCCGACGGCACGGTCGGTGCCGTGGGCGGGGTGTCCCTCAAGACCCAGGCCGCCCACCGCGACGGCGCGACCGTCTTCCTCGTACCGAAGGCCGAGTGCGCGGATGCCCAGACCGTGAAGCCCGAGGGGCTGCGGCTCATCCCCGTCACCACGCTCAAGGACGCGGTGTCGTCGCTGCGCGCTCTGGAGCAGGGGAAGAAGGTCCCGAGCTGCTGAGGGCCGCGGGCTCCGCCGGGGCGTCCATCTCCCGCCAGCTGGGGAAGAGCGCCGGGGTCAGCGTCGCCACGAAGTACAGCCCGCCGACCGTCAGCAGCGTCGGTACGAGACCTACCTGCTCCACCAGGTAACCCGCGCCGACCCCGCCCAGCGGCGTGGTCATCAGTACCCCGGCCGTGGTCACCCCCGCCACCCGGCTGCGCAGCGCGTCCGGGACCCGCTCGTACATCACCGTCGTCAGGATCGGGTTGAGCGTCCCGGAGCCCAGCCCGCCGACCGCCGCGGTCACCACCATCGGCCCCACGCTGTCCGTCATCGCCGCCATGACGAACGGCGGCGCCCCGCTGACCAGGAACGCGACCGTGAACACGGTGCGCCGCCGGAAGCGGTGCCCCACCGCCGCGTACAGCAGGGCACCCAGCAGCGCGCACCCGCCCCACACCGCCGAGACCAGGCCGATCGCGGCCGCGCCGCCCAGGTTGAGCTGGGCGTGCACCGGCAGGAGCACCGCGCTCCAGCCCTGGCTCAGGCCATTGGTGACCATCACCATCAGCATGATCCCCAGCAGCAGCTGGGAGCCGAGCACGAAGGCGTACCCCTCGCGCAGCTCCGCCCGGTACCGCGCCATCGACACGGGCGCGGCGTCCCGCTGCGGTTCGGCGGCCTTCACCCCGCGTACGCCGCCGAAGACCAGCAGCGCGGAGAGCCCGAAGGTGGCCGCGTCCAGCAGCAGGACCGTTTCCGCGCCGACCAGCGCGATCAGTACGCCCGCGAGGGCCGCCCCCGTCATCCGGGCCCCGCGCGACACCGCGTCGAACAGACTCGCCGCCCGTGCGAGCGTGGTCCCGGCCTGCTCGGCGAGGTCCGGCACGAGGACGTGCCGGGCCGTCTCGCCGGGCGCGTGGAACAGCCCGGTGACGCCCATCAGCGCGCACAGCACCCAGAAGTCGAGCCGCCCCGCGTAGTGCAGGAGCGGGATCGCGGCGAGCGCCACGGCACAGACCGCGTCCGACGCGATGCTGACGCGCCGGCGGCCGACCCGGTCGATGACCGGCCCGCCGACGATCGCCGAGACGACGACGGGCAGCGTGGCGCAGAAGGCGACGAGCCCCGCCTTGCCGGGACTGCCGGTGGTCTGGAGCGCGAACCACGGGACGCCGATGAGGGTCAGTGAATTGCCGCTGATGGATATGGCGTTGGCCACCAGCACGGCGGCGAGCGGCCGCCGCTGCCGCCCGCTCACGCGATACGGGCGGTATGTGGCGGGGGAGCGGCGACCAGCCGGAGGCCCAGCTCGACGAGCGTCCAGCCCAGTCGCGTACGGAAAAGAGGGCGGGCGGTGCGCCGCCGGGGCGCCGGCCGCCGGGGGGCACGGCCCCTCAACTCGGCGGCGCGCAGTTCGTGCAGGTGCAGGTGGATGTCGGGGTGCATGGCGGCCATCGGTCCCTTCAGTCGTTCTTCTGCGGGAAGGCGTGGAGGTGGACCCGTACGCGGGCGGCGCCTTCGTCCGGTTCGACGTCGGAGTAGCTGTTGATCAGCGCGTGCAACTTGTCGTCCAGCTCGTGCAGTTGCCCGGGGCTGAGCCGGAGGGTGAAGTCGCTGAGGTCCGCGTTCTTGGCCCACGCCGAGGGCCAGTCCCGCATCGTGCCGATCCAGGTGTTCAGTTCCTGGGTGTGGATGCCTGCGAGCTCGTGGAGGTAGACGCTGACCGCACCACGGGTGTCCGGGTTGTCGTCGTCGTACAGCTCGGCGTTGAAGTGGGTGCTGTAGTGGGCCGACTTCCACCAGCGCTCGCGTCCCTTGCCGCGCTCGGGGTCGTCCTCGACGAAGCCGTACGTGGCGAGCTGGCGCAGGTGGTAGCTGGTGGCGCCGCTCGACTCGCCGAGTCGCTCGGCCAGTTGGGAGGCGGTGGCGGGGCCGTTCCGGCGCAGGGCGCCGAGCAGTCGCATCCGGAGGGGGTGCGCGAGGCCGCGCAGGGAGCGGGGATCAAGTTCATGGCCCGGCGGGCGACCGGGCGTCTTCTCGGGCTCGGGCATACCCCCACCCTAGAGTTGCAAAGAAAAGCTTGCAACCACTTCTTTGCAACAACTCCTTTGGAATCACCCTTCCTTGATGAACCCCTCCCTCACCAGCCACTCCTTCGCCACCTCGTGCGGATCCTCACCGCCCACATCCACCCGCGCGTTCAACTCCCGCGCCACCGTCGCGTTCAGCCGCGCGCTCAGCGGGTTCAGCAGCCCCGCGATCGCCGGGTACTTCTCGTACGTCGCCGAATGCAGCGACGGCGCCGCGTTGTAGTTGGGGAAGAACCTCTTGTCGTCCGCGAGGGTGTCCAGGTCCATGGCCTTGATCCGGCCGTCCGTCGTGTACGCCTCGCCCAGCAGGCACGTGTCCGACTTCGCGACCTGCGTGTAGATGATCCCGGCGTCCATCTTGCGGATGTTGGCCGCCGGGATGTTCATGCCGTACGCCTTCTGCATGCCCGGCAGCCCGTCCTCCCGGGACGCGAACTCGTTCTCCACGCACAGCGTCACCGCCGACGGGTCCTTGCGCGCCAGCTTCGCCACGTCCGACAGCGTGCGCAGCCGGTAGGTGGCGTTGTTCCGCTTGTTGATGGCCAGCGTGTAGGTGTTGTTGAGGGTGGACTGGGGCAGCCAGGTGACACCGTTCCTCACATCCGCGTCCCGCACCGCCCGCCACTGTGCCTGCGGATCGACGATCGGCTTCTGGTTGCCCTGGTACGTGATCCACGCCGTGCCCGTGTACTCGTAGATCGCGTCCGCGTCGCCCTTGATGATCGCCTCCCGCCCGCTGATGGACCCCGGCAGGTTCGTCCGGTCCAGCACCTCCGCACCCGCCGCCTTGAAGATCAGACCGATCATGTGGCCGAGGATGATGTTCTCGCTGAAGTTCTTCGACGTGACCGTCAACGAGGCACCCTTGAGCGGCTGCCCGCGCCCCACCGAGCCCGGCAGCACGTCGTCGGCCATCGGGGAGCCGCTCTTCAGCCCGCACCCCGACAGCACCAGCACCAGCACCAGCCCCGCGCACACCACCCCGCGCCCGTACCGCATCACCTTCACCCTCACCCCACCCCCAGCCCGCGCGGTGTCAGCGCCAGCTCCGCCAGCGACGCCAGCCAGTCGACCAGGAGGGCCAGCACCACCGTCAGGACGGAACCCAGCACCAGCACCGCCATCCGCTGCGTCTGGATGCCCGACGTGATCAGGTCCCCGAGCCCGCCGCCACCGCCGAACGTCGCCAGTGTCGCCGTACCCACATTGAGCACCAGCGCCGTGCGCACACCCGCCAGGATCAGCGGTACGGCCAGCGGCAGTTCGACCCGCAGCAGCCTGGCGGTCGCCGACATGCCGATGCCCCGCGCCGCCTCCACCAGCTGCGGGTCGATGGCGCGCAGGCCGGCCACGGTGTTGGACAGCACCGGCAGGACGGCGTAGACGACCATGCCGACGATCGCGGTCGACGGCCCGATGCCCAGCCAGATCACCAGCAGCGCCAGCAGACCGATGGCGGGCGTCGCCTGCCCGACGTTCGCGACAGCCGTGGCCACCGGAGCGGCCCGGCTCAGGCCCCGCCGGGTCAGGGCGATACCGAGCGGAACGGCGATGAGGAGCACCCAGAAGGTGGAGATCGCCGTCAGCTTCACGTGCTGCCACAGCCGCAACTGCACGTTCCCGCCCGCCAGCGAGTTCTCGGCGATGGTGTCCAGCCTGGCGTTGCTGATCCAGACGTACGTCACCACCAGCACCACGGCCAGCACGACCGGCATGACCACCAGCTTCCGCCATGGAACGCGCCCCCTTCGTACGGGGCCGGACGGCGGCGCGGGAGCCTCCTCCTCGACCTCGTACGTCACTGGCCGCCCTCCAACTCCACCTCGGTCCGGTGGTGGCGCATCTCCTCCAGGTCGTGCTGGTGCTCGATCGCGGCCAGCCGGTCCGCCTCCAGCATCTCGTGCACCGAGTTCATCAGCGTCTCCATGTCCACGACCCCGATGTACTCCCCGCGCCGCCCCGTCACCGCCACCCGCCCCGCCGAGTCGATCAGCACCGCCTCCAGCGCGTCGTGCAGCGTCGCGTCCCGCGTCACCGTGTCGTGCACCAGCTGCCCGGCCCGCGCCAGCGAGCCCTTCGCCCGCATCAGGTCGCCGCGCCGCAGCCACTTGTAGGGCCGCCCGCGCCGGTCCAGCATCAGCAGCTCGTTGTGCAGCCCGCTGCGCAGCCGGTTGAAGATCGTCTGCAACGGATCGTCCACCGACACCGTCGGGAAGTCGGCGATCTCCACCTCCCGTACGCGTGTGAGATTGAGCCGCTTCAAAGCGGCCCCCGCGCCCACGAAACCCGACACGAAGTCGTCCGCCGGATTCGTCAGGATCGCCTCCGGCGTGTCGAACTGCGCGATGTGCGAACGCTCCCGCAGCACCGCGATCCGGTCGCCCAGCTTGATCGCCTCGTCGAAGTCATGCGTCACGAACACGATCGTCTTGTGCAACTCGTGCTGCAGCCGGATCAGTTCATCCTGCAAATGGTCACGCGTAATGGGATCGACGGCCCCGAACGGCTCGTCCATCAGCAGCACCGGCGGATCCGCCGCCAGCGCCCGCGCCACCCCCACCCGCTGCTGCTGCCCGCCCGACAGCTGGCGCGGATAGCGCCCGTGGAACTCCCTCGGATCGAGCCCCACCAGATCCAGCATCTCCTCGACCCGGTCGCGCACCTTCGCCTTCGACCAGCCCACCATCTTCGGTACGAGGGCGATGTTCTCCGCGACCGTCATATGGGGGAAGAGCCCCGACGACTGGATCGCGTACCCGACCTTCCGGCGCAGCTTCACCGGATCGATCCGGGTGACGTCCTCGTCATTGATCCGGATCCGCCCCGACGACGGCTCGATCAGCCGGTTGATCATCTTCAGGGTGGTCGACTTGCCGCACCCCGACGGTCCCACGAAGATCACCGTTTCCCCGGCCTTGATCTCCATCGACACGTCGTCCACGGCCGGGCTCGGATTGCCCGGGTAGCGCTTGGAGAGGTTCTCCAGCTCAATGGCGGCGCCCGACGCCTCAGCCACGGATCCCCCTCGGAATCGTCAGCCGCCCCAGCAGTACGTACGCGGCGTCGAAGAGCAGCGCGAGGACCACGATCCCCAGCGTCCCCGCCAGCACCTGGTTGATCGCGTTGGCGCTGCCCAGCGAGGCGATCCCCCGGAAGATCTCGTTGCCCAGCCCCGGCCCCGAGGCGTACGCGGCGACGGCGGCGATGCCCATGAGCATCTGCGTGGACACCCGGATCCCGGTGAGGATCGGCGGCCATGCCAGCGGCAGCTCCACCCGCACCAGCCGGGCGGTCCTGGACATCCCGATGCCCTTCGCGGCGTCCACCAGTGCCGGGTCGACCCCGCGCAGGCCCACGATCGCGTTCCGCACGATCGGCAGCAGCCCGTACAGCACCAGCGCGATCACCGTCGGTGGCACACCCAGCCCCACCACCGGGATCAGCAGACCGATCAGCGCCAGCGACGGAATGGTCAGCACCGTCGCCGTCGACGTGATCGCCAGATTCCCCGCCCACCCGCTGCGATACGTGCCCAGTGCGATCAGCACCCCCACCGCGGTGGCGATCACCATGCACTGGAAAACGGCGCTGACGTGCTGCAACGCGTCCGTGAACAGCTGCTGGTGCCGGGTGACCAGGTACTCCCAGAAGCCCACGCGCGCTCCTCCCCTACTCCTCCTCCGCTGCCTGCTCCACCAGCGGGATGATCCGCAGAGGCACGGGGTTCTCCATGACGATCGCCGTGGAGGCCCGCACGATGCCATCAAAACCGACAACCCGGTCGATCACCCGCTGAAGATCCGCGTTCGACCGGGCCACCAGTCGGCACAGCATGTCCCCGTGGCCGGTCGTCGTGTGCAGCTCCAGCACCTCCGGCACCTCCGCCAAGTGCTCGCGCACATCGGCGCCTTGCCCCTGTTTGATCTCCAGCGTCGCGAACGCCGTGACCGGATATCCCAGCGCCGCCGGATCCACATCGGGCCCGAACCCCCGGATGACTCCGTTCGACTGAAGCCGGTCCAGCCGGGCCTGCACCGTGCCGCGCGCCACCCCCAGCCGGCGCGACGCCTCCAGCACGCCTATGCGCGGCTCACGCGCCAGCAGCGCGATGAGCCTGCCGTCCAGATGATCGATCGCCATGACGGCCTCCGGGTGGTCATCCTGTACAGAACGCCCGCCCATGGTGCCCACTCATTGCACAGATTGACCAGTGGAATCACAAACTATTGCGCACCTTGCCAATCGGAGAGAGCCTGCCGCCATGACTGAGACCATCGATCACACCCCCGACACCGCCCGGCAGGCCGACCCCTTCCCGGTGAAGGGCATGGACGCGGTCGTCTTCGCCGTCGGCAACGCCAAGCAGGCCGCGCACTACTACTCCACGGCCTTCGGCATGAAGCTGGTCGCCTACTCCGGACCGGAGAACGGCAACCGCGAGACCGCCAGTTACGTCCTCGCCAACGGCGCCGCGCGGTTCGTGCTCACCTCCGTCATCAAGCCGTCCACCGACTGGGGCCGCTTCCTCGCCGAGCACGTCGCCGAGCACGGCGACGGCGTCATCGACCTCGCCATCGAGGTGCCGGACGCCCGCAAGGCGTACGCGTACGCCGTCGAGCAGGGCGCCACCGGCCTCACCGAGCCGTACGAGCTCAAGGACGAGCACGGCACGGTCGTCCTCGCCGCCATCGCCACGTACGGCAAGACCCGCCACACCCTCGTCGACCGCTCCGGCTACGACGGCCCGTACCTCCCCGGGTACGTCGCCGCCAAGCCGATCGTCGAGCCGCCCGCGAAGCGCACCTTCCAGGCCATCGACCACTGCGTGGGCAACGTCGAGCTCGGCAGGATGAACGAGTGGGTGGCCTTCTACAACAAGGTCATGGGCTTCACCAACATGAAGGAGTTCGTCGGCGACGACATCGCCACCGAGTACTCCGCGCTCATGTCCAAGGTCGTCGCGGACGGCACCAAGAAGGTGAAGTTCCCGATCAACGAGCCGGCGATCGCGAAGAAGAAGTCGCAGATCGACGAGTACCTGGAGTTCTACAACGGCCCCGGGGTCCAGCACATCGCGCTCGCCACGAACGACATCGTCGCCACCGTACGCACCATGCGGGCGGGCGGCGTCCAGTTCCTCGACGTCCCCGACTCGTACTACGACACGCTCGGCGAGTGGGTCGGCGACACGCGCGTCCCGATCGACGAGCTCCGCGAGCTGAAGATCCTCGCCGACCGCGACGAGGACGGCTACCTGCTCCAGATCTTCACCAAGCCGGTCCAGGACCGGCCGACGGTCTTCTTCGAGCTGATCGAGCGCCACGGCTCCATGGGCTTCGGCAAGGGCAACTTCAAGGCGCTCTTCGAAGCGATCGAGCGCGAGCAGGCCAAGCGCGGCAACCTGTAACGGGGGCGGCCTCCCGGTCCTCCGGGTGAGGCCCCCGGTCCCCCGGGTGGCGCTCCCGGTCCCCCGGGTGGCGCTCCCGGTCCCCCGGGCGGCGCTCCCGGTCCCCCGGGTGGGGCACGGCCCCAGCGGCCGGGGCCGCCGGGCACGGTGCCCGTGCTGGGGCAGCGCATGCGGCTCGGGGGTGGGGGCGTGGCCCCTCCCGGCTCGACTCTCCCCCAGAGGGGGACCCCCACGCGGTCGGCGGGGCGCCCTTCCTCGATCGGGTGCCCACCATCGCCGCCAACCGCTGCGGGGACGACCCTGCACGGCCCCGCCCGGCCGTCCGGCGGCTGCGGACGGGCGCGTACGGGGAGCGAGAACGTGGCGCCCGGCCGCCCGGCGCGGGCGCCCGGGCACCGGGGTGCCACCTCACGCGCCCGGCCCGGTCGACGCGCACGGTCGGCGGGCACGGCCCCGCACCGGGGGATCCGTCAGCCGCCGGTGTAGCGGATGCTCGGTGCCGGTGGCGTCCGCATTCCGGCGCCCAGGAAGAAGCCGGGGTGCGGCGGCTGGTTGTAGGACACGTTCTGCCACGCCACCGCCGTGCGGTACTGCGGGTCGTGCATCAGCGTGCGGAGCTTGTGCTGCGTGGGCGCGGTCGTGGTGTGGACACGCAGTGCCGTGCTGTCCTGCGTCCGCCAGATGATCTCCTCCCGCCAGTCCCCGAAGAGATCGGCCTGGAGGACCGGCGTGCCCTTGGTGTGGTTGTTCGACAGCGTGCCGCCCGCGCGGAAGATCTCCACGGACTTGCGCTCCTCCGCGTCCCACTTGCTGATGGTGCCCACGCCCGCGCCGGCCTGCTCGTCGAAGTCGTGGTCCACGATCTCCCGGAGGAGGTCGCCGTCCCACCAGGCCATGAAGTTCGCCGCCGGAATCCGTCGGCTGATCAGGGTGGAATCTGAGGCCCTCAGTTCCCCGCGCCTGGAGTTCCACACCCCGTCCTCGGTGACGGCCCACGCCTCGGCGCCGGGATGGGAGGGGTCGATGTCACCGGTGGCGGCCCGGCCGGTGTCCTGGTCCGCCGGCATCGACCAGAGGACCGCTCCGGTGCGCGCGTCGCGCATCGTGGCGCCCCGGTTGCCACTGGCGGCCATGTTCTCGTGCGCGGCGAAGACCTCCAGACCGCCGCGCCCGGGGTCGAGGTCGCCGACGTGCAGGGCGTCACCGTGCCCGAGCCCGGTGCTGTAGAGCCCGGTGCCGTCGTCGTCGATGGTCGCCGAGCCGAAGACGATCTCGTCCTTCTGGTCGCCGTCGACGTCCGCGACGGACATCTGGTGGTTGCCCTGGCCCGCGTAGGCGCCGTTGCCCGCCTCCTGGGAGTCGAACGTCCAGCGGTGGTGCAACGCGGTGCCGTCGAAGTCGAAGGCCGTGATCACCGCGCGCGTGTAGTACCCGCGACTGAAGACGACGCTGGGCTTCTCGCCGTCCAGGTAGGCGACCGAGGCGAGGAAACGATCCACCCGGTTGCCGTAGCCGTCGCCCCAGGAGGCGACGTCGCCGCGCGGCGGCTCGTACCGCACCGTGTCCACCGCCTTGCCGGTCAGCCCCTCGAACACCGTGAGGAACTCGTCGCCCCGGAGGACGTAGCCGCTGGAGTCGCGGTGGTCCAGGCCGCCGTCACCGATCACCTTCCCGGTACCGTCCGTGGTGCCGTCGGCGGTCTTCATGACGACCTCGGCCCTGCCGTTACCGTCCAGGTCGTAGACCATCGGCATGGTGTAGTGCGCACCGGCCCGGATGTTCGGCCCCAGCCCGATCCGCCACAGCCGGGTGCCGTCCAGCCGGTAGGCGTCGAGGTACACCAGGCCGGTGTAGCCGCTCTTGGAGTTGTCCTTGGCGTTGGTGGGCTGCCACAGCTGGAAGATCTCGTACACGCCGTCGCCGTCGGCGTCGCCCACACTCGCGTCGCCCGCGGTGTACGCGTACGGCACGCCGTCCTTCGTATGGTCGTCGGCCGGCTTGTCCAGAGGTACGTCGAGGTACTGACGTGCCCACACGCCGAACGCGGCCGTCGATCGCGGCTGCTGCCCGCCGCCGTGGGCGACGATCCGGTAGACCGAGTCCGCGGTGCCCCCGGCATCGGTGTAGTTGGTGCTCGTGGTGACCGGCTTCGGGTTGATCCGCTTTCCGTCGCGGTACACGTCGAACGAGATGTCCTCGGGATCGAGCCCGAGCATGCGCCAGCCGAGGTACACGCCCTCGCCGGTGGACACGGCCACGGGCGAGCGGTCCAGACGCTCCATGGCGCGTACGAGCGTGGTCGCGGCGGGCGTGGTGAGCGGCGCGGACCGCGCGGAGACGCCTCCGGTGTTCACCGAGGCCACGGTGTAGTGGTACTCGACGGTGGTCAGGACGCCGGTGTCGGTGAACCGCTCCCGCTCGGCCCGGCCCACGGGCGCGTACGGCCCTTCCCTCTTCGCGGAACGGTAGACCTGGTAGTACAGGGCGTCCTTGACCGGCTTCCAGTGGAAGGTCAGCTCCCTCTTCTCCACCTTGCCCAGGAGCCGCAGACCGGTGGGTACCGCCGCCGTGGCGACGTCCGGGTCCACGGCGGCGACCTGGAGGGGCTGGGAGCGTACGGACTCCTGGCCGAGGCTGTCCACAGCGGTCACGTAGTAGAGGTGTGAGAGCCCCACCGAGGCACCGGTGTCGATGAAGGACGTCCCGTCCACCTGGGCCAGGCGCTCCACCGCCGTGCCGTCCTTCTCCTTGCGGTGGACCCGGTACGCCGTCGCGCCCTCGGCCGCCTCCCAGGACAGGCCGGCTCTCACCCCGTCCGCGGTGACGTCGAGGCTGTTCAGCGCGAGGCCGGTGGGGGCGACGAGGACGGGGGTGACGTCCAGCCCGTTGAGGTGGGCGGTCTGCCCGCTGAGCACCACGTTCATCTGCCCGTCGGTGACGTCCACTCCGTTGTACGTACGCTCCGTCAGCGACTTGTTCGCGGAGACCTGCCCGTAGTTCCTGCCCTCGATGGTGACGTCGGTCCTGGCCGAGCCCAGGGTGTCCCCGACGTAGGCCTTCACCGCGTACCGGCCGTTGGGCACGTCCAGTGTGAACTCGTACCGCCCGCCGAAGTGGGCCACGAAGTCCCGCCCGAGGTCGCCCGTGCCCGGGCCGCGGTCCCGGTCGATCATGCCGGTGGCGTCGGTGATCCCGTAACCGCGTTCGGCTGTGTACGCGGTGGCACGGGTGACCTCCGTGTACCCGGCGGCGAGCGGCGCCCCGGCCGGCTGGAAGTCGAACCGGTACCGAGGTGTACGGGTGGTGACGGACACCGCCTCCGAAGGGGCGGATTCGCCGCGGCCGTTGACCGCCACGACGCGGAAGGCGTAGGCGCGGCCTTCGGCGAGGCCCGCCACCTCGGCCTGCGGGAGGACCGACGTGGTGGTGAGCCGGTAGGCCGTGTCGGCCTCGGCGGCCGCCTTGCGGAACACCTGGTAGATGTCCGCGTCCGCGACGGCGTTCCACTTCAGCGTCGCTCCGGAACCGGAGACGTTGCCGGCGGCCAGGCCGGTGGGCCGGGCCGGGACGTGGTCGGGGAGTTGGGTCTCCTTGACGTGTGTGGACAGGGGGAGGCCGAGTGCGGCCGTGCCCTGCGCCACGAGCCGGGCCATCTGGATGGCTCCGTACTCCTGGAAGTGGGTGTCGTCGACGGTTCCGTTGGGCCGGTTCGGATACACCCCGGCCGGCACGTGCAGGAACACGGACGTGGCGGCCTCCGGGCCGATGGAGTCGAGGTAGCCGCGGCTGAGCGCGGACAGGTCCACCAGGGCGGCCTTCTCCTCGGCGGCGAGCTGCTTCATGGCGTCCACGTACGCCGGGAAGGAGACGTGGAACTTACCCGTCGCCGGGTCGAAGGAGCGTCGCGACACCGGAGTGACCAGGATCGGTGTCGCCCCGCGCTGTCGCGCGCCGTGGACGTACGTCCGCAGGTACTCCTTGTACTCGGCCGGTGTGGCGTAGCGGTCGTCGACGCCCTGGGAGGCGTCGTTGTGCCCGAACTGCACCATGAGGTGGTCCTGGGGCCGCAGCGTCCGCAGCACGGCGTCCAGACGGCCCTGGGTGAGGAAGTTCTTGGAACTGCGCCCGCCGATGGCGTGGTTGGCGAAGGCCACCTTGTCCGTGAAGAAGCGGCCGATCATCTGGCCCCAGCCGGCCTGCGGCACCCAGTACGGGTCGTAGGTCTGCACGGTGGAGTCGCCGGCGAGGTGCACCGTGGGGACGGTGCCCGGTGTGCGGTCGGCCTGCCGGGTGATGGCCAAGGAGTTGATCTTGGCCGCCGTGCCGGAGAAGTCGAGCTTCAGCCGGCCGTCCACGAGGGCGATGTCGAAGGACGTCTCCAGGTACTGGCCGGCCGGCTTGGTGGTGGGCGGCGTCTTGACCATCGACTCGGCGGTGAGGGCGATGTCGGTGGGGCCGGCCGCGTCCCCCGCGATCAAGGAGACGGTGTAGTCGCCGTACGGCAGATCGACCAGGAAGGAGCCGCGTTCGACGGTGACGAAGTCGGAGCGCAGGGGGTCGGCGGTCGCCCGGTCGGTCGACGTGACCGCCGCCGTGTCCACGAATCCGTACCCCCTCTCCTCGGTGTAGGCGGTCTTCTCCGACACTCCGGTCCAGCCGGCCGCCACCGCGCTGGTCGCGGTGCCGAAGTCGAAGGCGCTGCGCGGGCTTTCGCCGGCCACCGAGGCGACCGAGGCCGCCGATGCCGCCGAAGCCGGGGGCGCCCCCAGTGCGGCGAGCAGCGGCAGCAGGAGCGCTGCGGCGACCGTGGCCGCCCCTCGTCGGCGGCCGCAGTTCCATCTGTCGATCGGGCCGTCTTTTCCGGCCATGGGCGCCTCCCGTGTAGTGAGCAGCTCTGGCTGAAACGTTTCAATAACGCAGCGCAGCCCTCCCCGGTGGGCAAGAGGACGTCATGGCGCCCGGGGGAGGAGTGGTAAGCGCTTTCCAGCCAGGGTGAAGGTTCCCAACGTTGTTCCCCGGGGGTCAACCCCCGTGCATGGGGCACCTCATGGCACGTGCAGCGGGTGAGGAGACCTCAGCCGATCGGCGCGTACAGCACACCCAGCTTGTCGACCTCCGCTCCCGAGCGGCCCGTGAAGCCGACGATCTGCCAGCCGGCGGGCGCCCTGAAGGTCACGGCGTCCGAGGTGGCCGAACCGGCCCGCAGCGTACGGGCCTTGTCCGTGGCGAAGGCGGCCGAGAAGAGGCGGGTGCGGCCGTCCTTCTGGCCGCGCGTGAGGGTTACGGACGTGAGGTGCTCCCCCGGGGACAGGGTCAGGGACGTGGCGGTGCCGCCCGTACCGCCGTGCGTGAGCGACCTGCCGTCGTCGTGCGTCAGCGCGACCGCGTCGAGGCGGGAGCCGCCGCGCAGCGTCAGCGTGCGGGGTGAGACCGACGAGGGGAGGTCGTCCGCGTCGTTGAACGCCGTGCCGTGCGGGCCGCCGAAGAAGTCGCTCGCCCGGAGTGTCGAGGGCAGCGTCCAGGAGAAGTCGACCGTGTGCGGGAAGTGGTCGGAGAGGTGGTCGCCGTCGGCGTCCAGGAAGGACGCCCACTCGTTGTTGTAGCGGGTGGCGGAGAGGTTCACCAGCTTGCCGCCCCGGTAGAGGATCTTGTCCACCACCTCGCAGTCGTTCGTCGGTGCCGTCCCCGGGCAGACGAGCGCGTCACTGCCCTGCGCCGGGGCGCTGCCGCCACGGACGAGCTGGACCCACGCGTCGGTCAGACCGTTCTCGTTCGCCAGCGTGCGGATGTTGTCACCGGTGCGGGTGTAGCGGGTGTTGGTGTCGCCCATGACGATCACGGCGTTGCCCGCCGAGTTCGCCCGGATGAAGTCGGAGAGCTGCTCGATGTTGGCGCGGCGGGCGGCCAGCGCGGCGTCCGTCACGTCCGCGTTCGCGTGGACGTTGTAGAGGTCGACGAAGACCCCTTCGGCCAGCCGGACCCGGGCGAGCGTGAACCCCTTGGGGGTGAGGCAGTCGGTGCCCGCGCAGTCGTTCCAGTCCACCCGCTGGAAGTCCTCGAAGGCGTGGTCCGAGAGGGTGTTGAGGCCGTCGCCGATACCGGCGCCGCCGCTCGTCGCCGTGCGGTACGGGTGGTCGTCACCCGCGTACAGGGCGGCGTGGTAGTTGAAGTCCTCCTGGACGTTGACGATGTCGTACGCCGCGAGGCGGGGGGAGATCAGCGGCGTGTTGGTCGCGGGGTTCCCGGAGCTCAGCCCCTCCGGAAGGCCGGCGACGTTGTACGTGAGGACGTTGAAGGTGCCCGCCCTGTCGGGGGTGGCCGCGGGCACGGCGGCCACCGGCGCGGCAGCGGCCGTGGGGGTCGTGGTGGCGAGCCCGGCAAGGGCCAGGGTTCCCGCCACAAGGGTGCCGATGAGTCTTCTCATGATGGGGGTGTCTCCAGATGCGAAGCGGGGGAAGACCAACGGCGCTCAGAGTGGTACCAACAACCGCGAAGAACAAGGCAGGTTGGGAAGAAGGCGGGTGCTGTTGGTGAGTCGCCTCGGGCAGGCCGCCCGGTGATCATTCCAAAGAAGTTCAATGTTCACCTTCCGTGTCGAGTCTCTCTGTCGCGCGACCGCACCGGCGGCGCCGGACACAGGAGGCCGACATGGGGCACGGGCACCACCACCACCACGACCACGAGAGTGCTGCCCTCCCGGCCGCCTTCGACGCCTCCGTACCTGACGAGGCCCTGACCCCCGACCAGCACTCGCGCCGCTCCATGCTGCGGCGCGCGGGGCTACTGGGCGCCGGTCTGGCGGCGGCCGGCGTGCTCACGCAGCCGGCCACGACGCCCGCGTACGCCGCGTCGGGCCGCCGCGGGAACGGCTTCCTGTGGCTGGCCGGCGACCACCACATCCACACCCAGTACAGCAATGACGGCAAGTACCGCGTCGTCGACCAGGTCCGCCAGGGCGCGCGCCACGGACTCGACTGGATGGTCATCACCGACCACGGCAACGCCACCCACGCCAAGATCGGCGTCGAGAAGGTCAACCCCGACATCAGGCAGGCCCGCGCCGCCTACGACGACACCCTCGTCTTCCAGGGCCTGGAGTGGAACATCCCGGCCGCCGAGCACGGCACCGTCTTCGTGCACCCCGGCAAGAACGAGGTCGCCGTCCTCCAGGAGTTCGAGACCTCGTACGACGGCAGTGTGAGAAAGGCCGGCGACTCCACGCCCGCCAACGAGGCGCTCGCCATCGCGGGCCTGAACTTCCTCGCCGAACAGGTCCAGCGGCGCCGCGTCAAGGACATCCTGATGCTCGCCAACCACCCGGCGCGCAAGGGCATCGACTCACCGCACGAGATCCGCGGCTGGCGCGACGCGACCACCGCGACGGGCCGGCGGATCGCCGTCGGTATGGAGGGCGCCCCGGGTCACCAGGCCGCCGGCATCGAGCAGCCGGCCGGCATGGGCCGCGCCCGTGGCCTCTACGACGGCAGCCCCGGCGCCAACTCCTTCCCCGGCTACCCCCTGGAGAGCTACCGCACCTGGGGCGGCTTCGACTGGATGACCGCCACCGTCGGCGGCCTGTGGGACAGCCTCCTCGCCGAGGGAAAGCCCTGGTGGGTCACCGCCAACTCCGACTCCCACAACGTCTACACGGACACGGCGAAGCGCGGCGGCCCCGACAGTGACTTCGCCACCAACGGCAGGCACACCGACCCCGTCTACGGCGGCGGCATCGACCTGAGCGAGGGAGACTACTGGCCCGGCCAGTACAGCCGCACCCACGTCGGTGCCGACGGCTTCTCGTACGCCGCCGTCATGGACGGCATCCGCGCCGGACGCGTGTGGGTGGACCACGGGCAGCTCGTCAGCGGCCTCGACGTCCGCCTCGTGGGCGGCGGTCGCTGGGCCACGCTCGGCGGCGCGCTGCACGTCAAGAAGGGTACGAAGGTGACGCTGACGGTCGACGTCGCACTCGCCGGTGGACCCAACTGGGCCGGTTTCGTGCCCCGGCTCGCCCGCGTCGACGTCATCCAGGGCGACGTCACGGGCCCCGTCTCCGACCAGGACACCTTCACCGCGCCGTCCGCCATGGTCGTACGGTCGTACGACGTGCACGGGGCCACCGGCACGGTCCGCCTCACGTACGCCCTCGGCGCGGTCGACCGCCCGCTGTACGTCCGCCTGCGCGGCACCGACGGCAACCGCTCGGCGACCGGCCTGATGGGCGCCGCCGTCGACCCCGCGGGCCCGGCCATCGACGTCGTCGGCGACGCGGACCCGTGGAACGACCTGTGGTTCTACTCCAACCCCGTGTGGGTGCTGCCCTCATGAGCCCGTACGTCATCGGGGTGGACGCCGGTGTCCGAGGCCTGCGCGAGGCCGACCACCTGCTCCACGCGCTGGCGGCCGAGTTCGCCCTGCCGGAAGGTTCCTTCGGCTGCACGCACCTGGTACGGGGGGAGCGTCCGCGGGTCGTCCTGTCCTTCACCGTGGCGTCCGAGGACACCGCCCGGCGGCTGACGGCCATGGGGTACGAGGTGACGGCCGGCCCGCCCGACTCGACGGGCCGTGCCGTCATCTACCCGGGCGTCGGGACGCTCACCGGCACGGTGACCGTCGCGGAGGTCCTGGCCGGCTCGGCGATCGACCGGGTCACCGTGCTGGGCGCGCCCGGCGGGCCGCCGCCGGACCGGCGGATCATGACCAGGGACCACGTACGGCCGCAATGGCGTGAGGGCGAACTCGTCCTGACCGCCATGCCCGCCGCGGGCGGCCTCCTGGTCCCGTTCGAGGTACCCGATCCGACGCCCTGCTGCGCGGACCACTGAACCGCCCGGCCACCGCCCGGCGCCTGGGTGCCGTTAGGGTGCCGGGCATGGCCAGGATGAATGACGTGGGCGGCGTACAGGGCTTCGGGCCCGTCGACACCGCCGACGACGCCGAGCCCTTCCACGCCGACTGGGAGGCCCGCGTGTTCGCCCTGAACCGGGCGCTCCTCGGTGCCGGCGTCTACAACCTCGACGAGTTCCGGGACGCCGTCGAGACCGCGTTGCCGCCCGCCGAGTACCTGGCGGCCTCGTACTACGAGCGCTGGTTCCACGCCATCCGCACCCTCCTCGAACGCAAGGGCGTGATCGTGGCGGGCGAACTCGATGGGTGACCGGTTCCGGGCCGGGGACGTCGTACGCACCGTCCACCACGACCCGCCGCACCACACCCGGCTGCCGCGCTACGCCCGTGGCAAGACCGGCACGGTCGTCGAGCCGGAGGGCCGCGCCCCACTCGCGGACGCCCGCGCGCAGGGCATCGCGGACGCCCCGGTGGAGCAGGTGTACGCGGTACGGTTCGCCGCCCGTGACCTGTGGGGCGAGGGTGACCACCACGTCGTGCTCGACCTGTTCGAGAGCTATCTGGAGGAAGCGTGACCGAGCACTCCGACGCCCTGATCTCCCGCCGCGTACGCCGCCTGGAGACGCTCCTCGAAGAGCGCGGCATCGTCGCGGGCGCCGCGGTCGAGGAGGTCATCGACGCCTACCTGGCCGACTCCAGCCCGGCGAACGGCGCCCGTGTCGTGGCCCGAGCCTGGACGGACCCGGCGTACCGCGCACGCCTCCTCGCCGACGGTACGGCGGCCGTCGCCGAACTCGGCTACGCCGCCGGGGGCGTACAGAAGCAGCGCCTCCGCGTCGTCGAGAACACCGACCACGTCCACAACGTCGTCGTCTGCACGCTCTGCTCCTGCTACCCGCTGCGCCTCCTCGGCCCGTCCCCGGGCTGGTACCGCAGCGAGGCGTACCGCTCGCGGGTGGTACGCGAACCCCGCGCCGTACTGGCCGAGTTCGGGCTGCAGCTCCCCGAGCCCACCGCCGTCACGGTGTGGGACTCGACGTCCGAGACCCGCTACATGGTCCTGCCGCGCCGCCCGGAGGGTACGGAGCACCTGGACGAGGACGCCCTGGCGGGCCTGGTCACGCGCAACGCGCTCATCGGCACGGCGGCGCTCTGAGCGCTCACCGCCGAGAGCCCGCCGAAGCGGAAGCAGGAGCCGAAGCGGACGCCGACGCCGAAGCGGAAGCCGACGCCGAACCCGACGCCGAACCCGACGCCGAACCCGACGCGCCCGCCGAAGGCGAGGCACTCGGCGCCGCCGCGCCCCCCGGCCGCCGCGGCTTGCGCGACTGCTCCTGACGCTCCGGGTCCCGCGGCGGCGGCGACCAGGCGCGCGAGGCACCCGAGCGCGGCGTCTCCCCGCCATAGCCGGAGCCGTACACGTTCTTCGGCCCGCCCTCCGGCGGCTCGCCCAGCGCCGCCAGCGCCCGCCGCGCGGCCGGCGCCAGCAGGGGCGAGAAGTCCGGGTTGAGCCGCAGCGCCTCGGCGATGTGGCGCCGCGCCGGACCCCACTGCCCCAGCTCCCGCTCGATCTGGCCCCGGTGGTACGCGAACAGCGCGCTGCGCAGGCCCTGTTCCGTCGCCCGCCTGGCGTACTTCACCCCCTCCTCCGCCTTCCCCGTCCGGTACAGCGCCCAGCCCAGCGCGTCGGCGACGTGCACGGACCGGTGCCCCTTCGCCCACTCGGCGCGCAGCCGCCGCACGGCGGAGTGCGGGGCGCCGTGGTCCGTCTCGTACCGGGCCAGCACGAGCGCCCCGTTCACCCCGTGCGTCCCGGCTTCCGTGGCGCGCGCCCGCAGCATCTCGTACTGCGTGTGGGCGTCCCCGTCCAGGCCCAGCGACTCGTACAACTCGCCCGCCTCCAGGGCGTACTCCGGCAGCGGCAGCGCCTCCAGCGCGGCCCCGTAGTCCCGCAGCGCCTCGTCGGTCCGCCCCAGCGCAGCCAGCGCCCGCGCCCGCCCGGCCAGCGACGGGGCGTGGCCGGGCACGAGCCGCAGCGCCGGCCCGTAGGAGGCGAGGGCCTCGGCCGGCTCGCCGCGCTCCCACGCCAGGTCGCCAAGCCGCGCCAGGCACGCCGCCTTCTCCGCCGGGGTGGCGGCCAGCGCCACCGCGTCGGCCGCGAGGGCGGAGGCGTCCTCGCGCCAGCCCTTGTCCCGGTACACCAGCGCGGCGCGCGACAGCGCGGGCGCCCCGGCCCGCAGCGCCCGCAGCCGCTCCATGGCCCGCCCGGCGGACACGTGGTCGCCGAGCCCGCTGTACGCGTCGATCAGCACGGAGTACGCCTGCCAGCGCCTCGGCGTGTGGTTCCGCACCGCCTCGCCCCACTTCCGCGCCGCCGCGAAGTCACCGCGCGCGTTGGCCAGGGCGCCCATGCCGAGCTGGGCGTCGACGTTCCCCTTTCCGGCGGGCAGGACGGCCAGGGACCGCTTCAGCGCCTTCTCGGCGCGTACGTACGAGGCGGTGTCGCCGTTGCGGACGCCGCGCTCCACGTACGCCGTGCCCAGCACCGCCCACGACGCGTCGTCGCGCGGATGGGCCCGCAGCCACGTCTCCCGGTCGCCGATCAGCGCGGCCAGCTCGGGCAGCGACGCCTGCGCGCCGGCGTGCGCCGCCGACACGGCCCGCGCGACGGCGCCGGGCGCGGGCGCCGGCGCACCGCCGCCACCCAGGCTGCCCGGTACGAACAGGGCGGCCGCGCCGGCCAGCACCGCGCCCGCCCCCACACCCAGGACGATCTGTGGGACCCGTTCCGTCTTCATGCGGCCACTGTGCGACAAACGGTGCGTCAATACGACGAGCCACCCGGCGTACCCCAAGTCGATCCCCCGCCGGGTTCACACCGATGGCCCCGAGTGCCAGGCTGGGATCATGGACGACCTACAGACCCGCCTCCGGGCCGGCCTCCCGGCGGACGCGATCCTCACCGACCCCGACGTCACCGCCTCCTACGCCCACGACATGGCGAGCTTCTGCGACGCCGGCACCCCCGCCGTGGTCGTCCTGCCGAGCACCGTCGACCAGGTCCAGCACATCATGCGCACGGCGACCGAACTGCGCGTGCCGGTCGTCCCGCAGGGCGCCCGCACGGGCCTGTCGGGCGCGGCGAACGCGTCCGAAGGCTGCATCGTGCTCTCGCTCACCAGGATGGACCGGATCCTGGAGATCAGCCCGGTCGACCGGATCGCGGTCGTCGAGCCGGGCGTGATCAACGCCGTACTCTCCCGCGCCGTGGCCGAACACGGCCTGTACTACCCGCCGGACCCTTCCAGCTGGGAGATGTGCACCATCGGCGGCAACATCGGCACCGCCTCCGGCGGCCTGTGCTGCGTCAAGTACGGGGTGACGGCGGAGTACGTCCTCGGCCTGGACGTCGTCCTCGCCGACGGCCGTCTGCTGTCCACCGGCCGCCGCACCGCCAAGGGGGTCGCCGGGTACGACCTGACGCGGCTGTTCGTCGGCTCCGAGGGCACCCTCGGCATCGTCGTACGGGCCGTCCTGGCGCTGCGCCCGCGGCCGCCGCAACAGCTGGTGCTGGCGGCCGAGTTCCCGTCGGCCGCCGCGGCCTGCGACGCCGTGTGCGCCATCATGGAACGCGGCCACACACCGTCGCTCCTCGAACTGATGGACCGTACGACCGTGCAGGCGGTCAACAAGCTCGGCCGGATGGGACTGCCCGAGTCCACCGAGGCCCTGCTGCTCGCCGCGTTCGACACCCCGGACCCCGCCGCCGACCTGGCCGCCGTCGGGGACCTGTGCACGGCCGCGGGCGCGACGCAGGTGGTCCCGGCGGAGGACGCGGCCGAGTCGGAGATGCTGCTGAAGGCGCGCCGGATGTCACTGACCGCCCTGGAGGCGGTCAAGTCGGCGACGATGATCGACGACGTGTGCGTACCGCGCTCGCGGCTCGCCGCGATGCTCGACGGCACGGCCGCCATCGCCGCCACGTACGACCTGACCATCGGTGTCTGCGTGCACGCGGGCGACGGCAACACCCACCCCGTCGTCTGCTTCGACCACACCGACCCCGACGAGTCGCGGCGCGCCCGCGCGTCGTTCGACGAGATCATGGCGCTCGGCCTGGAACTGGGCGGCACCATCACGGGCGAACACGGCGTCGGCGTCCTGAAGAAGGAGTGGCTGGCCCGCGAGCTGGGACCGGTCGGGGTGGAGCTGCAGCGCGGCATCAAGCGGACCTTCGACCCGCTGGGCATCCTCAACCCCGGCAAGCTGTTCTGAGGCTCCCGCCCTAGGCCCCATGTCCGATGGCCCCCGGCGGTGGCCCCGCATAGCGTGAGGGGACCGATGAAGGAGGAGCCGTGCCCGCACGTCTTGACCACACCATCGTCCGCAGCCGCGACCGGTTCGCCGCGGCCCGTTTCCTCACGGAACTGATCGACGCGCCCGAGCCGAAGCCCTTCGGCCCGTTCGCGTCCGTCCCGCTGGAGGGCGGCGTCACCCTCGACTACCTCGACGACGACGCGCCCCGGATCGTCCCGCAGCACCTCGCCTTCCTCGTCCCGGAGGACGAGTTCGACGAGATCTTCGGCCGGATCCAGGAGCGCGAACTGCCGTACTGGGCGGACCCGTACCACCGCGAGCCGCAGCGGATCAACCACCACTACGGTGGCCGTGGCGTGTACATCGACGACCCCGACGGCCACTCGATCGAATTCATCACCCACACCTACGTGTCCGACTGACCCGGTCCGCCCGCTCACGCCAGCAGCTCGGCCAGCCCGTCGTCCAGGCCGAGCTGCTCCGCCTCCGACCCGGGCGGCACCACCCGCAGCGCCCGCTCCAGCCACGCGGACACCTGCGCCGCCGGAACCTCCAGCAGCGCCTCACCCTCCGGCGAGGACAGCGCCATCAGCACGACGGCGTGCCCGTCGAGCGTGGTCGGCCAGATCCGCACATCGCCGTGCCCGCACGGTCGGAAGACCCCCTCGACCAGCAGCTCGCGGGCGAAGGTCCAGTGCACGGGCCGGTCGGACCCCACATGAAAGGTGATGTGCACCGCGTACGGATCATCCGTCCGGTACGCCAGCCGAGCCGGCACGGGCACGCTGCGCTCGGGCGACAGCACCAGGTTGAGCTCCAGTTCGCGTTCGACGACGGTGTGCTGCATGGGACGGTTCCCTTCTCTCCGGTACGGGCCCGTGCGCGGGCCGCACGGAGGAGAGGCGCTTTCCCGCCCGCCATTACGCGACTTTCGACGAGAGGTTTCCCTTACTTTCCGTAGCACGGATGTGACCGGATCGTGGTCGTTGTGGACGGACCGGTTCGGGGGTGGTCGGCGGTCTGGTAGATGTGGTGCCTTGAATTGAGGCCTCGAGGAGATACGGGACCACGGTGATGAGCGCCCCAACCCCGGCAACCGGCGACGGCAGCCCCACGCCTGGCTACTACCCCGATCCGTCCATCCCGGGATATATCCGGTTCTGGAACGGCGCCGCCTGGGTGCCGGGGACCAGCCGGCCCGCGCCCAAGGACGGTGAGGCGATGCCGACGCCGCCGGCACCGGTTCCGGCGCCCGCGCCGGCACCTTCGGTGGAGGAGACCGGGCCGGTCTTCTTCGACGAGGAGGAGGCGGCCGCTCAGGCACAGTCGGAGCCGGAGCCCGCGTCCGTGTGGCAGGCGGACGCCGCTCGCCAGACCGGGTTCGGCGGCGACCGTGACCGCCGCGTCTCGTGGGGCGCCGAGGCCGGCCAGGACCCGCGCCAGGATCCGCGCCAGGATCCGCGCCGACCGGCCGCCGCCGGCCCCGCCGCCGCGGACCCGACGGGCGGTGCGCTGCCCGGCGTACGGGATGTGGGGGCGGAGCCCGCGAAGGCGGCGGCCCCGGAAGGCACGGTCACCATCCGGGCGGTCACGCCGCGGCCGAAGCCGGCGCCCGAGCGGCCCGCCGACGGCACGATGACCATCCGGGCCCTCACGCCGGACGCCCCGCGCACCCCGCAGGTCCCGGCCCAGCCCCAGCAGGCCGCCCCGGCCCCGCAGGCCGCGCCCGCACCCACGCCCGCCCCCGTCACGCACGGCCCCGGCGGCGGCGCCGCGTCCTGGGCGCAGCAGGTGCACCAGTTGGCCCAACCGGAACAGCAGCCGCACCAGCAGCCGCAGCAGCCCGTCCTGCCCTGGAAGCCCCCGGTCAACGATCCGTTCCTGGCGGCCGCGCAGGCCCAGGCCGCCGCCCGCCCGGCGGCCCTCGGCAAGCGGTTCGTGGCCCGGCTGATCGACACCCTGGTCCTCGGGGCGGCCGTCGGCGCCGTCGCCGTACCGTTCGTCTCCAAGGCGCTCGACCACATCGACGGCAAGATCCAGCAGGCCAAGCAGTCCGGCGAGACGGTCACGGTCTGGCTCCTGGACGGCACCACCTCGACGTACTTCGGTACCGCGCTCGCCGCCCTGCTGGTGCTGGGGGTGCTGTACGAGGCGCTGCCGACCGCCAAGTGGGGCCGTACGCTCGGCAAGCGGCTGATGGGCCTGGAGGTGCGGGACATCGAGTCGCACGAGCCTCCGCCGTTCGGCGCGGCGCTGCGCCGCTGGCTGGTGTACGGGGTGCTGGGCATCCTGGTCGTCGGCGTGGTCAACGTCCTGTGGGCGCTGATCGACCGCCCGTGGCGCCAGTGCTGGCACGACAAGGTGGCCCACACCTTCGTGGCCGGACGGAGCGGGTAGCCCGAACGGCCGGTGATCCGTTGCGGGGCCCCGCCGGGCGGGATGCACTGCCCCCATGAGCAACGAGCCTCCCGAGGACGACCCGTTCCGCAAGAAGCCGCAGGACGACGGCTCCCAGCCGCCACCCGCGCCGCCGCCTCCCCCCTCGGGCGGCGGCGGTCCGTACGGGGGACAGGGGCCCTACGGCGGAGGCGGGCCGTATGACGGCGGGCCCGGAGGCGGTCCCTATGGAGACGGGCCGTACGGGGGCGGGCCCGGAGGCGGGCCGTACGGCGGCGGGCCCTATGGCGCCGATCCGCTCGCCGGGATGCCGCCGCTCGCCGATTCGGGCAGGCGCGTCCTGGCCCGGCTGATCGACTGGGTCATCATCGTCGTACCGCTCGCCCTCATCGGCATCCCGTTCGACATCTACGGCAAGGTGTCGGACGAGGCGGACGTCGCGGACGTGTGGCAGACCAACGACGGCGGGCAGTGGGTCTTCCAGCTCATCTCCATCGTGGCGTACGTCGCCTACGACACCCTCATGACGACCAAGAAGAACGGGCAGACGGTCGGCAAGCGGCTGCTGGGCATGCGGGTGGCGATGCTCAACGACGGCAGTGTGCCGGGCACCAACGCCGCGCTGACCCGGGCGATCGTGCTGTGGCTGCCCGCGCTGATCTGCTGCGCCTGTCTGTGGCCGCTGCTCCTGCTGATCCTCATCCTCGTCGACAAGCCGTACAAGCAGGGCCTGCACGACAAGGCGGCCAAGACCGTCGTCGTGTCAACGACGCAGTGAGTGCTCCCGTGGCTTCGCCGGGGCGGCCGGATGGGCGTTCCCGTACGCCGTACGCCGCCCCGCCGGCTGCGGCAGGGTCATCGCGACCAGCAGGCCGAGCGCGAGCGCGGCCACCCCGATCAGGGCGACACCCAGTCCGGTGGTGGTGCGGGACAGCAGCAGCATGGCGACGGTCGCGAAGACGACGGTGGCCGAACCGTAGGCGAGCTGTGCGGCGGTCGGACGCGGCATGGCGGGTTCCGTCCTCGAAGCTGGAGCACCGGATGGGGATCACGCAACTCGGTCGCACTGTCTTGTGACTCTACGACGGTGGATGCCCGAGAGGAACCGGTAGTAAGCGTGACCTAACCCACGGTACCGGTGCATGGGGGGCGCACAGCATCACGGCCTATGCCATATGGCCGGAAGGCGGCGCCCATTGACGCGATCCGCAGGGGAGGACCGTATCAAGTGACGTACATCAGAGGCGTGTTGAGCGCCGTTGCCGTACTGGCCGTCCTGGTGGGGGCAACAGGCGTCGCTCCCGCCACCACCGCCCCCGTGCACGACGACGCCGCGCACGGCACCGTCGAGGGGCGGCACGACGGGCATGTGATCGACGGGCCCTTCAGTGCCCGGCAGCGGCAGCAGCGCCAGGTGGCGCTGGAGCAGGTGCTGAGCGGGCGGGCGAAGGTGGAGCGGCGCGGCGGCTCCAGGGTCGTGAGGCTCGGCGACCGCAAGTACGTCGAGCTGGGCCGGGAGCGTACCGACAAGATCTTCACGATCCTGGTCGAGTTCGGCGACAAGGTCGACGACACCACGATGTACGACCCGGACGGCCCGGGCGGGCCGAAGCCGCCCGTCGTCAAGTACGGCGGTACGCCGGGCCCGCTGCACAACCGGATCCCCGAGCCGGACCGTACGAAGGACAACTCCACGGTCTGGCAGGCGGACTACGACCGCGAGCACTTCCAGCGGCTGTACTTCGGCGAGGGCGACGGGGTGGAATCGCTGAAGACGTACTACGAGAAGACCTCTTCCGGCCGGTATTCGGTGGAGGGGGAGGTCTCGGAGTGGGTGAAGGTCGAGCACAACGAGGCCCGGTACGGCTCGAACTACTGCGGCGGCAACAACTGCCCCAATGTCGAGGACCTGGTCTTCGACGGGGTGGCGGCCTGGGTGGCGGACCAGAAGGCGAAGGGCAGGACGGACGGCGACATCAAGGCGCAGGTGGCCCGGTTCGACGAATGGGACCGCACGGACCACGACAACGACGGGAACTTCAACGAGCCGGACGGCTACATCGACCACTTCCAGATCGTGCACGCGGGCGAGGACGGTTCGGCGGGCGGTGGTGCGCAGGGCGGCGACGCGCTGTGGGCGCACCGGGGGTACGCGTACAGCCGGGACGACGGCGACACCGGCCCGGCGGGGTTCCGGGCGGGGGGTGTGGCGATCGGTGACACGGGCGTCTGGGTGGGCGACTACACGATGCAGCCGGAGAACGGCGGGCTGGGCGTCTTCGCCCACGAGTACGCGCACGACCTGGGCCTGCCCGATCTGTACGACACCAACAACGTGGCGGGCGTGGAGAACTCGGTCGGCTTCTGGTCCCTGATGTCGTCCGGGTCGTGGCTGGGCACCGGCGAGGACGCGATCGGCGACCTGCCGGGCGACATGACGGCCTGGGACAAGCTCCAGCTGGGCTGGCTCGATTACGAGAAGGCCGAGGCGGCGACCGCGTCGACGCACACGCTGGGCGTCTCCGCGTACAACTCCGACCGGCCGCAGGCGCTGGTCGTGGAGCTGCCGGAGAAGACGGTCACCACGCCGGTGGTGAAGCCGGCCGGGGGCGCGGGGCAGTGGTGGAGCGACTACGGCGACGACCTGTCCCACACGCTGACCCGGACGGTCGACCTGACCGGCCGTTCCTCCGCCTCGCTCGGACTCGACGGCTGGTGGGACATCGAGAAGGACTACGACTACCTGTACACGCAGGTCTCCACGGACGGCGGGGAGAGCTGGAAGTCGGTCGACGGTACGGCCGACGGTGAGGCGATCACCCGGGACGGCGGTGACAAGCCGGCGCTGACGGGGGTTTCGGAGACGTACCGGAAACTGGTGTACCCGCTGGACGCGTACGCCGGGAAGCGGATCGTCGTGCGCTTCCGCTACCGGACGGACGGCGGCGTGGCGGGCAAGGGGTTCGCGGCGGACAACATCTCGGTGAAGGCCGACGGTGTGACGCTGTTCACGGACGATGCCGAGGGGGAGGGCAACGGCGGCTGGGCGGCGCGGGGGTTCGCGCGGGTCGGGGAGGCGGTCACCGGCGACCACCCGCAGTACTACATCGCGGAGAACCGGCAGTACGTGTCGTACGACCGGACCCTGGAGACCGGTCCGTACCACTTCGGCTTCCCCAAGCCCCGGGACAACTGGGTGGAGCACTACGCCTACCGGCCCGGCCTGATGATCTGGCAGTGGGACACCTCGCAGCGGGACAACAACGTCACCGACCACCCGGGCCAGGGCCTGCTGCTGCCGGTGGACGCCCATCCACGGCCGATGACGTGGGCGGACGGCACCCTGATGTCGAACAAGATCACGCCGTACGACGCGGCGTTCGGCCGCAGTCCGACGCCCGGCTTCACCCTGCACAAGCAGGGTGTACCGCACTACATCAGACCTCATGCGGGCAATCCGGTCTTCGACGACCACAAGGGTGTGTACTGGTACGCCGTCAACCGGTTCGGCGGCGTGCGCACCACGGACACCAACACCCGGATCACCGTGGCCGCTCAGCCGCCGAACGGATCGTCGGTCACCGTGACAGTGGGCCCCTCGGTCGGGTGACCAGGCCCGCTTGCCCTGTTCGCCGCTGTTCGCAATGCGGATCGGTCTGTTCACATAGAGCACTTGGCCGGTGCAAGTCAAGATCTGTCTTTTCGCGTCATTCTCCGGTCGAATGTCGTCACTTGTGGCGCGACACCGCACGCGGATAACACATCGACCCCCCATCCGCGGTTCGCGGGCGCGGGGAGGACAAGATCAAGTGACCAGCAGACGACGGGCTTTCAGAGCCTCCGCGGTGATCGTGGCGCTGGCCGCCACCGCCGCGACGGCCTCGGCTCTCACCACGGCCCAGGCCGACAACCGCCCCACCAACGGCATCGAGCGCCACGACCCGGCGCCCGGCGCGCACGACGCGGGGCACGGGGCCCCCGGGCACGACCACGCCGCCAAGGTCGACCACGACCTCGACGGCCCGTTCAGCAAGCAGCAGGCCCAGGCGCGCGAGGCGGCGCTGGAGCAGGTGCTGGCCGGCGACCTGAAGGTGGAGCGCAGGGGTGCCTCCAAGGTCGTCAAGCTCGACGACAAGAAGTACGTCGAGCTCGGCCGTGAGAAGACCGACAAGATCTTCACCATCCTGGTCGAGTTCGGCGACAAGGTCGACAACACCACGCTGATCGACCGCGCGGACGACGGCGACGACCACACGCTCAAGCCCAAGTTCGGCGGCACGCCCGGCCCGCTGCACAACCGGATAGCCGAGCCGGACCGTACGAAGGACAATTCGACGGCCTGGCAGAAGGACTACAACCAGCAGCACTTCCAGGACCTGTACTTCGGCACCGGCAAGGACAAGAAGACCGGTGAGCAGAAGCAGTCCCTGAAGACCTACTACGAGAAGACCTCCTCGGGCCGCTACTCGGTCGACGGCGCGGTCTCCGACTGGGTCAAGGTCGAGTACAACGAGGCCCGCTACGGCTCGAACTACTGCGGCAGCAGCAACTGCTCCAACGTGTGGGACGCCGTCCGCGACGGTGTGACCGCGTGGACCGCCCAGCAGAAGGCGGCGGGCAAGAGCGACGCCGAAATCAAGGCGCAGCTGGCCCAGTACGACCAGTGGGACCGCTACGACTTCGACGCCGACGGCAACTTCAACGAGGCCGACGGCTACATCGACCACTTCCAGATCGTCCACGCCGGGGAGGACGAGTCCGCGGGCGGCGGCGCCCAGGGCGGCGACGCGCTGTGGGCCCACCGCTGGTACGCGTACGGCACCGACGCCGGCAAGACCGGCCCGGCGCACAACAAGGCCGGCGGTGCGCAGATCGGCGACACCGGCATCTGGGTCGGCGACTACACGATGCAGCCGGAGAACGGCGGCCTCGGCGTCTTCGCCCACGAGTACGGCCACGACCTGGGTCTGCCGGACCTGTACGACACCTCCGGCAAGGCGGGCGCCGAGAACTCGACCGGCTTCTGGTCCCTGATGTCGTCCGGCTCCTGGCTCGGCACCGGCAAGAACGAGATCGGCGACCTGCCCGGCGACATGACCGCCTGGGACAAGCTCCAGCTCGGCTGGCTCAACTACGAGAAGGCCAAGGCGGCGACCGCCTCCAAGCACACGCTGGGCGTCGCGGAGTACAACACCAAGAACCCGCAGGCCCTCGTCGTCGAGCTGCCGAAGAAGAACGTCACCACCCCGGTCGTCAAGCCGGCCGAGGGCTCCAAGCAGTGGTGGAGCGACATGGGTGACGACCTCAAGAACACCCTCACCCGCTCCGTCGACCTCACCGGCAAGACCAAGGCCGAGCTGACGCTCGACGGCTGGTGGGACATCGAGCAGGACTACGACTACCTCTACACCGAGGTGTCGACCGACGGCGGCAAGAGCTGGACCGCGCTGGCCGGCACCGCGAACGGCAAGGCCCTCCCGGTCGATGCCAGCGGCGCCCCGTCGCTGACCGGTGTCTCCGGCGCCTGGCAGAAGCTGGCCTTCCCGCTGGACGCGTACGCGGGGAAGAAGGTCGACCTCCGCTTCCGCTACCAGACCGACGGCGGCGCGGGCGGCAAGGGCTTCACGGCCGACGCCATCACCCTGACCGCGGACGGTGCGGCGGTCTTCTCGGACAACGCCGAGGGCGACGACAACGGCTGGACCGCCAAGGGCTTCTCCCGGATCGGTGAGTCCTTCACCAACGAGTACGACCAGTACTACATCGCCGAGAACCGCCAGTACGTCTCGTACGACAAGACCCTGAAGGTCGGCCCGTACAACTTCGGCTTCGCGGCGCCGATGGACAGCTGGGTGGAGCACTACCCGTACCAGACCGGTCTGCTGGTCTGGCAGTGGGACACCTCCCAGAAGGACAACAACACCGCCGTCCACCCGGGCCAGGGCCTGATCCTGCCGGTCGACGCGCACGCCACGCCGACGAAGTGGGCCGACGGCACGCTGATGCGCAACCGCATCCAGGCCTACGACTCGCCGTTCAGCCTCTACGGGACGAACGGCCTGACCCTGCACAAGGCCGGTGTCCAGGCGAAGATCGCTTCGCAGCCGGGTGTCCCGGTCTTCGACGACCGCAAGGGCGTCTACTGGTACGAGTCGAACCCGCGTGCGGGCGTCAAGGTAACTGACACCAACACCAAGATCGCGATCGTCAAGCAGCCGAAGAACGGCCGGACGATCACGGTCCAGGTCGGCCCGTCGACGAAGTAGTCGCTGTTTCAGCAGGTCAGAGCATGATCGGCCGTCGCCCCCTAGCGGGCGGCGGCCGATTCTGTTTAGGTGCGTGGTGACCCATTCTTATTGACACACCATCTCACGGGGGAGTGGTTCAGCATGCCCGGTGGAGGTTTCACCAAGTTGCCCGGCGGCAAGGTCGTGGTCGCGCTCAGCCTGCCGAGTCCGGTCGGCGACGGCTCCACGGTCCGCGTCCTGGTCCACGCCGCCAACCGCGCCCGCGCCCTGACCCGGCTGCGGAACCTGGGCCTTCGCGCGGTCTACCTGCGGGGCAACACCCACCCGCCTACCCCGGACGAGATCACCGCGGTGCTCCACCACCCCGACGGCCTGCTGTGGCGCACGGTGCCGGAATCCCACACCGAGCTCTGGCGCCCCATCCGTGCCCTGCTGCCCCAGTCGCGCGCCTGGGGCGCCCCCAGGGGCGCGTCGTAGCGGCGCCCGGCCCCGTAGCGCCGGAGGGCCCGGCAGGGAGCCCAGGGGCTCAGACGCCTCCGGCGCGGGTCTCGACGACCGGCTTGCCGGTCAGCTCGACGCCCGCGTCCCGGAGCTCCTTCAGGGCCCGCTCCGTGGTCTCCGCCGAGACGCCGGCCGTCAGGTCCAGCAGCACCTGGGTACGGAACCCCTCACGGGCCGCGTCCAGGGCGGTGGCGCGTACGCAGTGGTCGGTGGCGATGCCCACCACGTCCACCTCCGTGACCTGCCGCTCCCGCAGCCAGTCGGCCAGCCGGACGTCGTTCTCGTCGGTCCCCTCGAAGCCGCTGTACGCCGCCGCGTACGCGCCCTTGTCGAACACCGTGTCGACGGCGCCCGAGGCGACCGCCGGCGCGAAGTTCGGGTGGAAGCCCACCCCCTCCGTACCGGCCACGCAGTGCCGCGGCCAGGAGTGGACGTAGTCGGGCCGCTCCGAGAAGTGGTCACCCGGGTCGACGTGGTGGTCACGGGTGGCCACCACGTGCTGGTAGACGGCCCCGGCGGCCTCGCCGACCAGGTCCGTGATGGCGGCTGCGACATCCGCGCCCCCCGCCACCGCGAGGCTGCCGCCTTCGCAGAAGTCGTTCTGTACGTCGACGACGATCAGTGCGCGGTGCATGGCGGGTGTCCTTCGGTGGGGGAGAGGTCGGTCGGACGTTCCAGCGTGGTTCCGGGGGATGGGATCGAGCCTAGAGACTTACCCCGCCCGGCGGGAGGGGGCACCTCCCGCTGCCGGCCCCGTCTCAGACGTACTCCGTCGGGATCACGGCCTCGCCCCGCGACAGCTGGATCGCCGACATCGGCAGCCCCGCCAGCGCCGCCATGTGCCGCTCGCGCGCCGCGTCCAGCGGCTCACGGGCCACGATCTCGCCGCCCTTGACCAGCTCCACCAGCAGCTGCCGGTCCGCGAGCTCCACCGGCACCGGCCCGGTGCCGACGACCTCCGCCTCGGCCACCCCGTCCGCGTCCACGCGCCGGGCCGCCCACTTGCGGCCGCCGACGGACATCTTGCCGCCCAGCGACTTCTTCGCCACCGAGCGCAACGGCGCCTTCGGGTCGGCGGACTCGGCGCGGGCGACGAGCTTGTAGACCATCGAGCAGGTCGGGTGACCGCTGCCGGTCACCAGCTGCGTACCCACCCCGTACGCGTCGACCGGCGCCGCCGCCAGCGACGCGATCGCGTACTCGTCCAGGTCAGAGGTGACGACGATCTTCGTGTCGCGCGCCCCCAGCTCGTCCAGCTGCTGGCGCACCCGGTGCGCCACCAGCAGCAGGTCACCGGAGTCGATACGCACCGCGCCCAGCTCCGTACCGGCGATCTCCACGGCGGTACGCACCGCCTCGGCCACGTCGTAGGTGTCGACGAGCAGCGTCGTACCGCGGCCCAGGGAGTCCACCTGGGCGCGGAAGGCGTCCCGCTCGGTGTCGTGGAGGAGGGTGAACGCGTGCGCGGACGTGCCGACCGTCGGGATGCCGTAGCGGAAGCCGGCCGCCAGGTCGGAGGTGGACGAGAAACCACCCACGTACGCGGCGCGGGCCGCGGCGACCGCGGACAGCTCGTGGGTGCGCCGGGCGCCCATCTCGATCAGCCGCCGCTCGCCGGCCGCGGCGGACATCCGGGAGGCGGCGGCCGCGATCGCCGAGTCGTGGTTGAGGATCGACAGGATCACGGTCTCCAGCAGCACGCACTCGGCGAAGGAGCCCTCGACCCGCAGGATCGGCGAGCCGGGGAAGTACACCTCGCCCTCGGGGTAGCCCCAGATGTCGCCGCCGAAGCGGTAGTCCGAGAGCCAGGCGAGCGTCGGCTCGTCGACGATGCCGCGCTCGCGGAGGAAGCCGAGGACGCCGGCGTCGAAGCGGAAGTTCTCCACGGCGTCCAGCACGCGGCCGGTGCCGGCCACGACGCCGTACCGCCGCCCCTCCGGCAGCCGCCGGGTGAACACCTCGAAGACCGACCGCCGGCCGGCCGTACCGCCCCGCAGTGCCGCCTGGAGCATCGTCAGCTCGTACTGGTCGGTGAAGAGCGCGGTAGACGGCACGTCCACCGGCAGCCCAAGATCCGCAGCATTCATACGACGATGCTACCCCCGAATACTCGTCAGAGTGACGATTTCAGGCGGGCCCTGTTCCCGCCCCGGTCCGCGCCCCGTTTGTGCGACCCCCCACCCTCAGTGGCAGCATGGGCTAGGTGAGTGTTGCTCCCGCAGAGATCGAACGCACCGAAGCGGCCGAAGAGGGTTTCGCCGTCACCGAACCCGACGTGCCCTGGGTGACGATCGTCCACAACGACCCGGTCAACCTCATGAGCTACGTCACCTACGTCTTCCAGGCGTACTTCGGCTACTCCAAGGACAAGGCGCACAAGCTGATGCTGGACGTGCACCACAAGGGCCGGGCCGTCGTCTCCAGCGGCACCCGCGAGGAGATGGAGCGGGACGTGCAGGCCATGCACGGCTACGGGCTGTGGGCGACCCTCTCCCAGGACCGCACCTGATGAGCGGGCACTTCGAGGCGCTGCCCGGCGGCGGCGCGGCCGTCCCGCTCGACGAGGTCGAGATCTCCATCCTCCGCTCCCTGGCCGTCCAGCTCCTGGAGCTGATCGGCCCCGGCGAGGTGCCGCCCAAGGGTGAGGACCCGCTGGCCGAGCTGTTCCGCGCGGGCCCCAGTGAGCCGCCGGCCGACCCGGCGCTGGCCCGCCTCTTCCCCAACGCGTACGAGGACGGCGACGAGGAGCTGCGCGCCGCGTCCGCCGAGTTCCGCCGCTACACCGAGAACGACCTGCGCGCCCGCAAGCGCGAGGACGCCCTCACCGTCGTGCGCAGCCTGGACGCGCTGAGCGTGGCGGGCGAGGGCGGCGCGGTGCTGAAGCTGACCGCCGACGAGGCCCGCCACTGGCTCGGCGCGCTCAACGACCTGCGGCTGACCATCGGCACCCGCCTGGACGTCAGGGACGACGACGAGAACGAGGCGCTGTACCGGCTGCCGGACTCCGACCCGCGCAAGCCGATGGTCATGGCGTACCTGTGGCTGGGCGCGCTCCAGGAGACGCTCGTCGAGACCCTCATGTGACGTTCGTTCGCTCAGCGGACCCTTAAATCCGGATAACGATCAGGTCACCGTCCCGGTCCTCTTTATGGGCCGGGGCGACCCTTGTCCGGTTTTTCCTGTGTCGCGAGTCACAGCGGCGCGTGTCGATCATCGTTACGGCCGTGGTAAATCTTCTCGATCGCCCGGGGACGCCACCCCTGTTTCCCGGGTGCGCTTGGCCGGCGGACCGTCGGTGGCACTCCATCCATATCCGGGGGGATCAGGACCTGATCCGCAGTCGCGCGCAGTCCAGGGCGAACGACGCGGGTCGGCGTGGAGAAAGGCGCAGCAACCATGACCTCAGTGCAGGTCGACAAGCAGCACGACGGCAGTGAGGCCGCGGAGTCCGCGTCCGGCGAGGGCTATCAGCGAGGCCTCGGAGCACGCCAGATCCAGATGATCGCGATCGGCGGAGCCATCGGCACTGGGCTGTTCCTCGGCGCGGGCAAGGCCATCTCCAAGGCCGGACCGAGCCTCATCCTGGCGTACGCCATCGCCGGTCTCGTCATCTTCTTCATCATGCGGGCGCTGGGCGAACTGCTCATGTACCGCCCCGTCTCGGGCTCCTTCGCGGAGTACGCCCGTGAATTCATCGGCCCCTTCGCGGGCTTCGTCACCGGCTGGACGTACTGGCTGTTCTGGGTCGTCACCGGCATCACCGAAGTCACCGCGGCCGCCACCTATATGACGTACTGGTGGAACATCCCGCAGTGGGTCTCCGCCCTCATCTTCACGATCATCCTCTACGGCGCGAACCTCATCTCCGTGAAGCTCTTCGGTGAGCTGGAGTTCTGGTTCTCGATGATCAAGGTCACCGCCATCATCGGCATGATCCTGATCTGCGCCGGCATCCTCACCATCGGCTTCTCCGACGCCGCCGACACCGCGTCCATGACCATGCTGTGGTCCGAGGGCGGCTTCTTCCCCAAGGGCATCGGCGGCACGCTGATGACCCTGCAGATCGTGATGTTCGCCTTCCTCGCGGTCGAGCTGGTCGGCGTCACCGCCGGCGAGTCCAAGGACCCGAAGGTCACCCTGCCCAAGGCCATCAACACCGTCCCGTGGCGTATCGCCGTCTTCTACGTCGGCGCGCTGATCATGATCCTGTCGGTCGTGCCGTGGACGCACTTCAAGCCGGGCATCTCGCCGTTCGTCGCCGCCTTCGAGCAGATGGGCCTCGGCATCGGCGCCGCCATCGTGAACTTCGTGGTGCTGACCGCCGCCCTGTCCTCCTGCAACTCGGGCATGTACTCCACCGGCCGCATGCTGCGCGACCTCGCGCTCAACGGCCAGGGCCCGAAGGTCTTCACCAAGCTGACGAAGTCCGGCACCCCGCTGATCGGCCTCACCTTCTCGGCGGCGCTGATGCTGGTCGGTGTCTGGATCAACTACGTCGCCCCCGGCAAGGCCTTCGAGTACGTCGTCTCCTTCGCGACCATCTCCGGCATGTGGGCCTGGATCATGATCCTCGTCTCGCAGATCCGCTACCGGGCCGCGGTCAAGCGCGGCGAGGCCCCGGAGTCGGAGTTCAAGGCCCCGGGCGCGCCGTTCACCAGCTGGTTCGCGCTGCTGTTCATCGGCATGGTCATCGTGATGATGGGCATCGACGAGGGCGCGCGGGTCTCGCTGTACTGCGCCCCGGTGTGGGCCCTGCTGCTGGGTGTCTCCTACCTGGTGCTGAAGGCCCGGAACCCGGAGAACGCCTCGTTCAAGCGGTAGTCTCTCGCGACTGTCCAGCATGTGGGCCCGTCCGTACCATCCCTCGGTACGGGCGGGCCCGTCTGCTTATCCTGATGCGCATGCTGACCATCACACGGGCTCTGTACGACCAGATCGTCGCGCACGCGCGCGAGGACCACCCGGACGAGGCCTGCGGCGTGGTCGCGGGCCCGGCGGGCTCCGGGCGCCCCGAGCGCTTCATCCCGATGCTCAACGCCGCCCGCTCGCCCACGTTCTACGAGTTCGACTCGGGCGACCTGCTGAAGCTGTACCGGGAGATGGACGACCGTGACGAGGAACCGGTCGTCATCTACCACTCGCACACCGCGACCGAGGCGTACCCCTCCCGTACGGACGTCTCGTACGCCAACGAGCCCGGCGCGCACTACGTGCTCGTCTCGACGGCGGACGCGGACGGCGCCGGACCGTTCCAGTTCCGGTCGTACCGGATCGTGGACGGCGAGATCACGGAGGAAGAGGTCGAGGTCGTCGACGCGTACTGAGTGCTGCTTCTCGCATGGTGGGCGTAAACCGTCCGCCATGTGAGATCACACTCCGGATGTCCGACCGGGAATCGATACGATGACCGCATGGTTTTCCTCGACGTGAGCGAACAGACGCCGGGCACCGTGCTGCTCGTGGCGCGGCTGCACGTCGACCTGTGCCGCCTCGCCAGCGCGATGTGTCCGCGCTGTGCCGCCGTCTGAGCGCCACGCCCTCTGTACCGCCTGCATCGCCAGTTCCGCCGCCGTACCGCCGCGCGCATCCGTCCTGTGCGCGCCCTTCTCTTCCTTTCCTTCCGACAGGAGCCCACGCCATGGCCATCGAGGTCCGCATCCCGACCATCCTCCGCACCCACACCGGCGGCGCCAAGGCCGTCGAGGGCAGCGGGGACACCCTCGCCGACCTCTTCGCCGACCTCGAGACCCGGTACGCCGGCATCCAGGAGCGCGTCGTCGAGGGCGGCGAGCTGCGCCGCTTCGTGAACGTCTACCTGAACGACGAGGACGTCCGCTTCCTGCAGGGCATCAACACCAAGCTGTCGGACGGCGACAACGTGACGATCCTGCCGGCCGTCGCCGGCGGCATGCGCTGATGCGTTACGACAGCCCGCTCGACGCGGTCGGCAACACCCCGCTGGTCCGCCTGCCGCGCCTGTCCCCTTCGGACGAGGTGCGCATCTGGGCCAAGCTGGAGGACCGCAACCCGACCGGCTCGATCAAGGACCGCCCCGCCCTGCACATGATCGAGCAGGCCGAGAAGGACGGCCGGCTCACGCCCGGCTGCACGATCCTCGAGCCCACCAGCGGCAACACGGGCATCTCGCTCGCGATGGCGGCCCGGCTCAAGGGCTACCGCATCGTGTGCGTGATGCCCGAGAACACCTCCCAGGAGCGGCGCGACCTGCTCACCATGTGGGGCGCCGAGATCATCTCGTCCCCGGCGGCGGGCGGCTCCAACACGGCGGTACGGGTCGCCAAGGAGCTCGCCGCGGAGCACCCCGACTGGGTGATGCTGTACCAGTACGGCAACCCGGGCAACGCGGGCGCCCACTACGCGACGACGGGCCCGGAGATCCTGGCCGACCTGCCGTCGATCACGCACTTCGTGGCGGGGCTGGGGACGACGGGGACGCTGATGGGCGTCGGCCGCTTCCTGCGCGAGCACAAGCCGGACGTGAAGATCGTCGCCGCCGAGCCGCGGTACGACGACCTGGTGTACGGGCTGCGGAACCTCGACGAGGGCTTCGTCCCCGAGCTGTACGACGCGTCCGTGCTGACCACCCGCTTCTCGGTCGGCTCCGCCGACGCGGTGACCCGGACGAGGGAGCTGCTCCAGCAGGAGGGCATCTTCGCGGGCGTCTCGACGGGGGCGGCGCTGCACGCGGCGATCGGCGTCGGGAAGAAGGCGGTCAAGGCGGGCGAGAGCGCGGACATCGTGTTCGTCGTCGCCGACGGCGGCTGGAAGTACCTCTCGACGGGCGTCTACACGGCCCCGACGACCGAAGCGGCCATCGAAACCCTCCAGGGCCAACTCTGGGCCTGACGCGGGCCCGCCCCCGTGGTGGGCGGTGCCCCCGGGCGGTGGGCGGTCCCCCGCTCTTCCGTTGCGGGCCACCCCCGGGGTGGTGGGCGGTCCCCCGCTCTTTCGTTGTGGGCCACCCCCGGGGTGGTGGGCGGTCCCCCGCTCTTTCGTTGTGGGCAGTCGTCCCGCAGGGCGGGACGGGTGGGCACAACGGACCAGGGCGGTGCCTTCGCCGGGTTCGCCCCGGGGCCCGGTGCGAACCGGTGCGGCCCGGTGGGCTGCCGGTGGGTGGGGGCGGGGCCCCTCCGGGCTCGACTCTCCCCCAGAGGGGGACCCCCACGCGGCCGGCGGCCCCGGGTTCGTCCGGTCGGGAGCCGTGACGGCGCCTCCCCCAAGCTCTCGGCTTCGCTCGAGCAGGGGGGACCCTCATCCGCTGCGGGGACGACCCTGCACGGCCCCCACCCCCGGCCGTCCGCCGGGTGCGGACCGGATCCGCCTCCTTGCGGGAAAACGGGCGCGGGCGCTGACGGACCGGGGCAGTTCCCCAGACGTGCCTGCCCCACCGGGTGGGCATCGGCTGGCGGCGCGAAGCTGCCGCGCCAGGGGTGTGGGGGCGTTAGCCCCCACACGTACAACGTCCCCGCCAGGGCCCGGGGGCGGAGCCACCGGTCACGCCGACAGGTGGCGGACCTGGTCCCAGACCAAGGGGTCCACTTGGCCGGCGCGGCGGCGGAAGCGGCCGAGCGGGACGTCGCGGAGCTCGTCCGGCTCCAGAAAGCTCGGGCGGCCCCGGGCGTCGCCCACCGCGTCGGGGCGCAGGGCGATCACGCCCGGCCGTTCGTCCCGGTAGCGGCTGGTGATCTTGGCGACGAGCGCCGTGTCGCCGCGTACCGCGAGGACCAGGCACGGGCGGTCCTTGGACCCGGGGCCGTCCTCGTAGGGGACGTCCGCCCACCAGATCTCACCCGGCCTGGGCCGCCGGGCCGGTGTCTTCCCGGGCCGCGCGGGCGGGCGCGTACGGCCGCCCGGACGGCGGCCACGGCCCGTCGCGTCGGACACCGCCGCGACCAGCGCGATCACCACCACGGCGCCGAGCGCCAGCCACCAGGACGTGTCCATGGCCAGGACGCTACCCGCCCGAACCGGTGACAGCGCGGGTGAGTTCGACCACAAGGGGCCACTGCGAAGGAGCGACCCGGCCCGCCGCGCCTTACGCTCGGTAAACCGCACGACCTCCCCTGTCAGCGCCTGCCCGGCTCCCGTCCTCGGAGGTTCACGCTCCATGAAGCTCACCGTCGTCGGCTGCTCGGGGTCGTTCCCTTCCGCGGAATCGGCCTGTTCGAGCTACCTCGTAGAGGCCGACGGCTTCCGGCTGCTCCTCGACATGGGCAATGGCGCCCTGGGCGAGCTGCAGCGCCACATCGGTCTGTACGACCTGGACGCGATCTTCCTCAGTCACCTGCACGCCGACCACTGCATCGACATGTGCGGGTACTTCGTCGCGCGCTACTACCGCCACGAGGGCGGCCGCTGCCCCGCCATCCCCGTGTACGCGCCGGACGGCGCCGAGCAGCGGCTGACGACGGCGTACGCGGACACGCCGTCCGACAAGTCGATGAGCGAGGTGTTCGACTTCCACATGCTCAAGCCGGGCTGGTTCGAGATCGGCCCCTTCCGGGTGCGTACGGAGAAGGTGTGCCACCCGGTCGAGGCCTACGGGATCCGGGTGGAGCACGGCGGGAAGTCCCTCGTGTACTCGGGTGACACGGGCGTGTGCGACGAGCTGGACACGCTGGCGGCGGGGACGGACCTGTTCCTGTGCGAGGCGTCGTTCACGTACGGCAAGGAGGACATCCCCGGGCTGCACCTGAACGGCCGGGAGGCGGGCGCGCACGCCGCCCGCGCGGGTGCGGGGCGGCTGGTGCTCACGCACATCCCGCCGTGGACGGACGGCGAGCGGAACCTGGCGGACGCGCGGGCGGTGTACGACGGCCCGTCGGAGCTGGCGTACGCGGGCGCGGTGTACGAGGTCTGAAAAAGGCCCCCGGGTGACCGGGGGCCTTCTTCGTGGGGGCTCACTGGGGCCTCGTCTACTTGGCTTCGGCCTTCTGGAGCTCGGCCAGTTCCTCGTCGGACTCGCGGCCCGGCGTCGGGAGGTTGAACTTGGTGATCGCGAAGCGGAAGACCGCGTAGTAGACCGCCGCGAAGCACAGGCCCACCAGGGCCAGGCCCCACGGGTTGGACGCGATGCCCAGGTTGAGCACGAAGTCGACCGCGCCGGCGGAGAAGCCGAAGCCGTCCCGCATGCCGAGCGCCCAGGTCAGCGCCATGGACACACCGGTCAGGACCGCGTGGATCGCGTACAGCACCGGCGCGATGAACATGAAGGTGAACTCGATCGGCTCGGTGACACCGGTGACGAAGGAGGTCAGGGCGAGCGAGAACATCATGCCGCCGACGACCTTGCGGCGCTCGGGGCGGGCGCAGTGCACGATCGCGAGGCAGGCCGCGGGCAGGGCGAACATCATGATCGGGAAGAAGCCGGTCATGAACTGTCCGGCGGTCGGGTCACCGGCGAGGAAGCGGCCGATGTCGCCGCTCTTGCCCTCGTAGGAACCGGCCTGGAACCAGGGGAAGGAGTTCAGCAGGTGGTGCATGCCGACCGGGATGAGCGCGCGGTTGGCGACACCGAAGATGCCCGCGCCGACGGCGCCGGAGCCGACCAGCCACTCGCCGAGGTTGTGCAGGCCCGTGCCGAGGACCGGCCAGATGTAGCCGAAGACGATGCCGATGACCAGGCCCGCGAAGGCGGACAGGATCGGGACGAGACGGCGGCCGCCGAAGAAGCCCGCCCAGTCGGGCAGCTTGGTGCGGTAGAAGCGCTGGTAGAGCAGGGCGACGACGATGCCCATGACGACGCCACCGAGCACCTTGGCGTCGACCGGCGCCTCAGTCATGACGATCTTGTTGTCGACGACCTCGGCGACCTTGGGCAGGTTCGGGTCGGTGAAGGTCCCCAGGACGTTCTTGAAGACCAGGTAACCGGCGACCGCGGCGAGCGCGGTCGAGCCGTCCGACTTCTTGGCGAAGCCGATGGCGATGCCCACGGCGAACAGCAGCGCCATGTTGTCGAGGATGGCGTTTCCGCCCGCGGCCATGAAGCCCGCGATCTTGGTGATGAACGCCGGGAACGACTCGCGGCCCAGCATGTCGTTGTTCCCGAGCCGGACCAGGAGCGCGGCGGCCGGCAGCACGGCGACAGGCAGCATGAGGCTGCGGCCGATGCGCTGGAGCACGGCCATCACGCCGGCGCCCTTCTTCTTCTCCGCCGCGGGGGCGGTGGCGGTGGACATCAGGTTCCTCCAGGTGGGCAAGGCGCCGCCCGGGGACAGTGATGTCAAAAGGGGGACGGCGGCGTCTCAGGAAAAACGCGGCAGCCAGGGCCGCGTGGTCTACACCAATAGTGGTGTAGACCAGTTTTAGCATGGTGAGGGTTGGATAAGGAACCTGCAAATTCGTGACGCGTTCCGCACAGCGCGTACGCATGCCGAAGGGCCCCCGACCGGTGCTGGTCAGGGGCCCTTCGGCGGCCGCTACGGCTTGGTGACGTCCGTCTCCGCTTCCTCCGGCTCGCGGCCGGGCGTCGGAATGTCGAACTTGGTGATCGCGAAACGGAAGATCGCGTAGTACACCACCGCGAAGGCGAGACCGATCGGAATGATCAGCCACGGTTTCGTCGCCAGCCCCCAGTTGATGACGTAGTCGATCAGGCCCGCGGAGAAGCTGAATCCGTCCTTGACGCCCAGCGCCCAGGTCACCGCCATCGAGACACCGGTCAGCAGGGCGTGGACGACGTACAGCGCGGGGGCGACGAAGAGGAACGAGTACTCGATCGGCTCGGTGATGCCGGTGACGAACGAGGTGAGCCCCACGGAGAGCATCAGACCGCCGACCTCCTTGCGGCGGTGCGGCTTGGCGCAGTGCGTGATGGCCAGCGCGGCGGCCGGCAGCGCGAACATCATGATCGGGAAGAAGCCGGTGGTGAACTGGCCCGCGTCGGGGTCGCCCGCCAGGAACATGCTGATGTCGCCGTGCACCACCGTGCCGTCGGGCTTGGTGTACGTGCCGAACTGGAACCAGATGGGCACGTTCAGGAACTGGTGCAGGCCGATCACCAGCAGCGCGCGGTTCGCCACGCCGAAGATGCCCGCGCCCCAGGCGCCCAGGCCCATCAGCCAGTCGCTGAAGTCCTCCAGCGCTCCGCCGATCGGCGGCCAGATCCACAGGCACAGCGCGGCGAAGGCGATCGCGACGAACGACATGATGATCGGCACCAGCCGGCGGCCGTTGAAGAAGCCCAGCCAGTCCACCAGCCTGGTGCGGTGGAACCGCTGCCAGAAGTAGGCCGTGAGCAGACCCATGACGATGCCGCCGAAGACGCCCGGATTCTGGTACGTGTACGCCACGAAGGTGTCGTCCGCGCCCAGGCATCCGCCGTTGACGTCGGTGGTGCCCGCCGGGCAGTCCTTGGGGAAGGCGCGCAGCACCCCCCGGTAGACGAGGAAGCCCGCCACCGCGGCGAGGGCGGTGGAGCCGTCCGCCTTCTTGGCCATGCCGATCGCGACGCCGACGCAGAAGAGGAGAGGGAGGCCCAGGTCCGCGTCGAGCAGCGCGCCGCCCGCCCCCGCCATCACCTTTGCGACGTTGTCCCAGCCCGCGCCGTCGGCGCCGAAGACATCGGGCTGCCCCAGGCGGTTGAGGATGCCCGCCGCGGGCAGGACGGCGATGGGCAGCTGGAGGCTGCGGCCCATCTTCTGCAGCCCCTGGAAGGCACCGGTCCACCGCTTCTGCTTCGGTGCGGCCGCGCTGTCCGAGCTCATCGGCGTCCTCCCTGCAGACTGGTGTAGACCAGTTGCGATATCGTAGGCGCTGGTGATCGTCATCCTTCGGTACAACCGGGTAATGCGCCCGCGAAGATGGGCCAACCGTGCGTTACCGTGACGAAATACCTAGGTGGGCCGAGCAGCGCTCAGTGCTCCGAACCGGCTCGTGAACGCAGGGAGAAAGACATGGCCAGCAAGGCTGAGAAGATCGTCGCCGGGCTCGGCGGCATCGACAACATCGAAGAGGTCGAGGGCTGCATCACCCGCCTGCGGACCGAGGTCAACGACCCCGGTCTGGTCGACGAAGCCGCGCTCAAGGCCGCCGGCGCCCACGGAGTCGTCAAGATGGGCACCGCCATCCAGGTCGTCATCGGCACCGACGCCGACCCGATCGCCGCGGAGATCGAAGACATGATGTGAGGTGACCACTCACTCGTGAGGGGCCCGTTCCGGTACCGGAACGGGCCCCTTGCGTTCGTACGACTAGGCTCATCACATGTCTCGAATCGACGGCCGCACCCCCGAACAGCTCCGCCCCGTCACCATCGAACGCGGATGGAGCAAGCACGCCGAGGGCTCCGTCCTCATCTCCTTCGGCGACACCAAGGTCTTCTGCACCGCCTCCGTCACCGAAGGCGTCCCGCGCTGGCGCAAAGGCAGCGGCGAAGGCTGGGTCACCGCCGAGTACTCGATGCTGCCGCGCTCCACCAACACCCGTGGCGACCGCGAATCCGTACGCGGCAAGATCGGCGGCCGTACGCACGAGATCAGCCGCCTGATCGGCCGCTCCCTGCGCGCCGTCATCGACTACAAGGCCCTCGGCGAGAACACCATCGTCCTCGACTGCGACGTCCTCCAGGCCGACGGCGGCACCCGCACCGCCGCCATCACCGGCGCGTACGTCGCCCTCGCCGACGCCGTCGCCTGGGCGCAGGGCAAGAAGCTCGTCAAGGCCGGCCGCAAGCCGCTCACCGGCACCGTCGCCGCCGTCTCCGTCGGCATCGTCGACGGCACGCCGCTGCTGGACCTCTGTTACGAGGAGGACGTGCGCGCCGAGACCGACATGAACGTCGTCTGCACCGGAGACGGCCGCTTCGTCGAGGTCCAGGGCACCGCCGAGGCCGAGCCCTTCGACCGCAAGGAGCTCAACGCCCTCCTCGACCTCGCCACCGGCGGCTGCGCCGACCTCGCCGCCCTCCAGCGCGACGCCCTCGACATCACCCTCTAGCAACCGCGGGCGCCCCCACGGGCGTCCCTACCAGTACGGGCGTACGGGCCGAACCGTACGCCCGTCCGCAGCCCTCGGGAGGACCCGTTCCATGCGCCGTCGCCGTACCGCAGCTCTCGCCGCCGCCACCGCAGCACTCGCCCTCACCGGAGCGGTCGGCTGCGGCGCCCTGGACAAGGCGATGGACTGCGTCCAGGCCGCCGACTCCATCGCCACCAGCGTCGACAAGCTGAGCCAGGCCGTCTCCTCCGCGAGCAACGACCCCACCCAGCTCAACGAGTCCCTCGACGAGATCGACAAGGAGCTCGACAGCCTCCAGGACAAGACGGACAACGCCGACCTGTCCAAGGCCGTCGACGACCTCGGCAAGGGCGTCGACAGCGTCCGCACCGCCGTCCAGAACGGCGACACCACCCCCGACATCAAGCCCGTCACGGACGCCGCTACCGAGATCGGCAAGGTCTGCACGCCCTGAGGCCCGTAGATACTGGGGACATGACCCGCCTGATCCTCGCCACCCGCAACGCCGGGAAGATCACCGAACTGCACGCGATCCTCGCCGACGCAGGGCTCGACCACGAGCTCGTCGGCGCGGACGCCTACCCCGAGATCCCCGACGTCAAGGAGACCGGCGTCACCTTCGCCGAGAACGCCCTCCTCAAGGCACACGCCCTCGCGCAGGCCACCAGCCTGCCCGCCATCGCCGACGACTCCGGCCTCTGCGTCGACGTCCTCGGCGGCGCGCCCGGCATCTTCTCGGCGCGCTGGGCGGGCCGCCACGGCGACGACCGGGCGAACCTCGAGCTGCTCCTCGCCCAGCTCGCCGACATCGCCCCCGAACACCGCGCCGCCCACTTCGCCTGCGCGGCCGCCCTCGCCCTCCCCGACGGCACCGAGCGAGTGGTGGAAGGCCGCCTCCGCGGCACCCTCCGCCACACCCCGTCCGGCACCGGCGGCTTCGGCTACGACCCGATCCTCCAGCCGGACGGCGACACCCGCACCTGCGCGGAGCTCACGGCGGCGGAGAAGAACGCCATCAGCCACCGCGGCCAGGCCTTCCGCGCCTTGGTGCCGGTCATCCGCGAACTGGTCGGCTGAGGCCCCGACTTGTGCCGAAGGGCCGCCTCCCCATGCCCGGGGATGCGGCCCTTCGCTTTACGTGCGGCCGGAGGGACTCGAACCCTCACGGGTGTTACCCCACTGGGACCTAAACCCAGCGTGACTGCCAATTCCACCACGGCCGCGTGCGCGCCCCCATCGTAGTGGGCCGCCCGAGGCCGCCGGGCGCCGCGGTCAGAACCTGGGCTCAGGGGCCTGGGCCTGGACCAGTTCTGCCGCCTCTTCCTTGGTGCATACCGACGGGGGTGAGCCCGCGAGGGGCTGACGGGCCGTCTCCTTCATGCAGGCGACCGCGATGACGCCCACCAGGGCCGCCGCCATGGCGTAGTAGGCCGGCATCAGGTTGCTGCCGGTGACGCTGATCAGGGCGGTGATGACCAGGGGTGTGGTGCCGCCGAAGAGGGAGGCGGAGAGGTTGTAGCCCACCGACAGCGAGCCGTAGCGCACCTGGGTCGGGAAGAGCGCCGGGAGCGCCGCCGACATGGTGCCCAGGAGGCACACCAGCGACAGGCCCAGCATCAGCATGCCCGCCGTGATGGCGAGGACGCCGCCGAGGCCGATCAGGAGGAATGCCGGCGCCGACAGGACCAGGAAGCCCAGCATGCCCGCCATCAGCAGCGGCTTGCGGCCGAAGCGGTCGCTGAGGCGGCCCACCTGGTTGATGATCAGCATCAGGAACGCCATGACCGCGAGCAGGATCAGCAGCCCGTGCGTCGCGCTGTAGCCGAGTTCGTCGGAGAGGTACGTCGGCATGTACGACAGCAGCATGTAGTCGGTGATGTTGTACGCGCCGACGAGCGCGACGCACAGGATCAGCGTCGGCCAGTACTGGCGGAAGATCTTCGCGAGGTCACCCTTCGCCGAGGTCTCCACCGGGTCGGCCGCCTCGGACGCGGACGCGCTCTCCGCCTCCAGCTTCTGGAAGGCCGGCGTTTCGTCCAGCTTCAGCCGCAGGTAGAGCCCGACCAGGCCCAGTGGGCCCGCCACCAGGAACGGGATGCGCCAGCCCCACGCCTCCATGGACGCGTCGCCCAGGACCGCGGTCAGTACCGTCACCAGGCCCGCCGCGCCGACGTACCCGGCCAGCGTGCCGAACTCCAGGAAGCTGCCGAAGAAACCGCGCCGCTTGTCGGGGGCGTACTCGGCGATGAACGTCGACGCGCCGCCGTACTCACCACCCGTCGAGAAGCCCTGCACCAGCCGGAACAGGATCAGCAGCACCGGCGCCCAGAAGCCGATCGACGCGTAACTGGGGATCAGCCCGATCGCGAACGTCCCGACCGCCATCATGATCATCGTCAGGGCGAGGACCTTCTTGCGGCCGATCCGGTCGCCCATCGGGCCGAAGACCATGCCGCCCAGCGGCCGGATCAGGAACGCGACGGCGAAGGTCGCGAAGGAGGACAGGAGCTGCGCCGTTTCGTTCCCGGACGGGAAGAAGACATGGCCGATGGTGACGGCCAGGTAGCTGTAGATGCCGAAGTCGAACCACTCCATGGCGTTGCCGAGCGAGGCCGCCTTCACGGCCCGCTTGACCGCCGCCTGGTCGGTGACGGTGATGTCGGACCGCCGGAGCTTCGGGTTCTTCCGCTGCTGGATGGTGCGGAACAGGATGCGGTGGCGCCTGACCGCCGCTGGATCGGCCGTGGCCGCCATGGGCAGGGTTCCTTTCCTGGACTTCGGGATCAATCCAAGGGGAACACCTGCTCGGGCATAGCTTTCGCAAACCGAAGTCCCGAATGAAGGGGACTTCGGTCACACGTTCACGTCCCGGTCAGATGCCGAGATCCTTGATGATCTTGGCTACGTGGCCGGTCGCCTTCACGTTGTACAGCGCCCGCTCGACCTTGCCCTCCTCGTCCACGACGACCGTCGAGCGGATCACGCCCGTCACGGTCTTCCCGTACAGCTTCTTCTCGCCGAAGGCGCCGTACGCGGCCAGCGTCTCCTTGGACGGGTCGCCGACCAGCGTGACCTTCAGGTCCTCCTTCTCGCGGAACTTCGCCAGCTTCTCCGGCTTGTCGGGGGAGACCCCGATCACGTCGTAGCCGGCGCCCGCGAGCACGTCGAGGTTGTCGGTGAAGTCGCACGCCTGCTTGGTGCAGCCGGGCGTCAGCGCGGCCGGGTAGAAGTAGACGATGACCTTACGGCCCCGGTAGTCCGCCAGCGACACGTCCTTGCCGTCCGCGTCGGGCAGGGTGAAGGCGGGGGCGGTGTCGCCGGGCTGCAGTCGCTCGCTCATGATCTCTCTCCTGGCTCGGGCGTAGGCGTTCAGAGCCTAATGGGGGTCTGCACAGTCACCGGGCCGCTGAGCTGACAGACTGTCCACCACGGATTTGGACGGACCTACGGAGGCAGCGCGGTGCCGGAAGCCAGGACCCCTGCGCAGATCGAGGCGGACATCGTCCGCCGACGCGAGCAGCTCGCCGTCACTCTCGACGAGATCGGCGTACGCATGCACCCGAAGACGATCATCGGGGACGCGAAGGCCAAGGTGGCGTCGACGGTCGACCGGACCGCGGGGCGCGCCTTCGTCACCGTGAACCGCGTCGTCACCGATGTGAAGGGACGGTTCGTCTCGGAGGACGGCGCGCCGCGGCTGGAGCGGGTCGTACCGGCGGCGCTGCTCGTCGTCGGTGTGGTCGGGCTGCTCGCCGTGACCGCCCGGAAGCGCAAGGGCTGACACGAGCCATGACCCTCTGGCGTGCGGGACGTGGCGGGCCAGGTAGGTTCGTGGCGTGAGCGAGAACACCCACGACAAGCTGCCCATCCGGATGCTGCACGACCGGGTGCTGGTCCGTACCGACACGCCCGAGGGCGAGAGGCGTTCGGGCGGCGGCATCCTGATCCCGGCGACCGCCGCCGTCGGCCGCCGGCTCGCCTGGGCCGAGGTGGTCGCGGTCGGTCAGAACGTCCGGACCGTGGAGACCGGTGACCGGGTGCTGTACGACCCCGAGGACCGCGCCGAGGTCGAGGTGCGGGGCGTGGCGTACGTCCTGATGCGGGAGCGCGACCTGCACGCGGTCGCGGCGGACCGTTTCGGGGGCTCCGAGGACTCGACCGGGCTGTACCTGTAGGAACGCGTACCCGAAAAGGCCTGGTGGCGGACGTCACCAGGCCTTTGCGCATGCCCTTTGCTAGCGTGGAGGGACCCCGACGAGACGCGCCGTACCGGGTTTTTCGCAAAGACGACGCACCCCTTGTTCGTACGTTGTCGCGTCTCGGAGGTGCCGTCATGGCCTGGGTTCTGTTGATCGTCGCCGGTCTGCTGGAGGTGGGCTGGTCGATCGGGATGAAGTTCACGGACGGCTTCACCCGGCTGTGGCCCAGCCTGCTCACCGGCGTCGGGATCGTCGCCAGCATGGCCCTGCTGTCACAGGCCGCGAAGACCCTGCCCATCGGTACCGCGTACGGCGTCTGGGTCGGCATCGGCGCGGCCGGCGCGGCGGTGGTCGGCATGGTCGCCCTCGGCGAACCGGCGACCGCCGCGCGGATCTTCTTCGTCTGCCTGCTGCTGGTCGCGGTGGTCGGCCTGAAGGCCACGTCCGGGCACTAGCCGGGTGCCCGGTGGGCCCTGGGGTCCGGCACGGCGAGCGCCGGTGTGGGCGTGTTGCCGGTGCCGAGCACCGTGGCGCCCGGCCTGCCCCGAGTCGTGGCGGGAGGGCCGGTGCTCCTGGACCGGCGTGGACCTTCGGCGGCGGGGCTGCCGGCGGGTGTGGCCGCGGCGCCGGGCTGCTGCCCGGAGTTCGGCCGCCCCCCCCGCCTGACGCCGCTCCTCCAGAGGTCCCCCTCCGCGCCTACCGGCCGGGACCCGCCGGTGTGGGGGGCGTGCCGGGGGGCGGGGCGGGTGCCGGGCCGGGGGGCGGGCCGGTCCGGGCGGGGGCCTGCGTACCGGGGGCGGCCGCGGGACCGCCGGTTCCTTGCGCCCCGCCGGGCCCGCGGCCAGGGGCCCGGTAGCCGTCGTACCCGTCGTACCTCCCGTCCCCCTCCCGGCCCCGGTCCGCTCCCGTGCCCGCCTCTTCCCAGCTGCCCGGGTCCTCGGGGTCCCACGAGCCCGAGGGGTCCGGTTCCTCCAGCTCCTCCTCCGCGCCCTCGGCCAGCACCAGGTCGAAGTCCCGCACCGTGCTGCCCGCCAGCGCCGCCCGTGTGTACGCGCCCCAGATCGACGCCGGCGCCCCGCCCCCGTTCATGCGCTCCAGCCCCAGCGCCCCGTACAGGGGTTTCTGCGCTCCGGTGTCCGGGTCCTGGCCCATCACCGTGATGACGGTCGCCAGGTCCGGGGTGTAGCCGGCGAACCAGGCCGCCCTGTCGTGCTCCGCCGTCCCGGTCTTGCCGGCGGCCGGGCGTCCGGCGGCCTGCGCGGCGGTGCCGGTGCCGCCCTCGACGACGCTGCGCAGCATGGCCGTCGTCGTGTCGGCGGCCTCCCGGCTGATCACCTGCTTGGTCTGCGAGGAGGGCAGGGGAAGCTCGGTGCCGTCCTTCTCGACCTTCTCCACCAGCGCGTATGTGGCGTGCTTGCCGTGGTTGGCGAGCGTCGCGTACGCCTGCGCCATGTCGAGCACGCTCGCGGTGGCGGGGCCGAGCGCGATGGAGGGGGAGGGGTTGAGGTCGGGGGTGTCGGCGGGCAGGCCCAGATCGATGGCGGTCTGTTCCACCTTGGCCGGACCGACGTCCACGGCGAGCTGCGCGTAGACGGCGTTGACGGACTTGTCGGTGGCGGTACGGACGGTGATGGGGCCGTAGTCCACGTCGTCCTCGTTGGCGGGGGCGTACGGGTGGCCGCCCCAGCCCTGCACCTGGCGCTTGTTGGTGCCGTCGTAGCGGGTGTTGGGCGTGATGCGCTCCCCGTCCTGGGTGACGGCGGCGTTGTCGACGGCGGCGGCGAACACGAACGGCTTGAAGGTGGAGCCGACCTGGTAGTCGCGGCGGGTCGCGTTGTTGACGAACTGGCGGGTGTAGTCGACGCCGCCGTACATGGCGAGCACCTTGCCGGTGGCCGGGGCGATGGACACGCCGCCGACCCGTACGTAACGGTCCGTCTGGTTGGCGTCGTTCAGCTGCGACATGACCTGGTCGTCGACGGCCTGGACGAGGGACTCCTGCTTGTGCTGCTCCAGGGTGGTGGTGATGCGGAAGCCGCCCTGGGCGAGGGTCTTCTTGTCGATGACGTCGTGGTCGGTGAGGTAGTCCTCGACGGCCTGGACGATGTAGCCGCGCTGGCCGGACAGGCCGGTGGTGGCGGTGGCCTCCTCCGGGTCGGGGAAGGTGGTGGCGGCGCGGGCGGCGGGGCCGAGCCACTTCTCCTTGACCATGGCGTCCAGTACGTAGTTCCAGCGCCCGATCGCCTTGGTGCGCATCTCGGGGCGGCCGTCGACGTCGTAGGCGCTGGGGGCGTTGAGGAGCACGGCGAGGTAGGCGCCTTGGGCCGTCGTCAGGTCCTGGGCGTCCTTGCCGTAGTAGGCGCGGGCGGCGGCCTGGATTCCGTAGGCGTTGCGGCCGTAGAAGCTGGTGTTGAGGTAGCCCTCGAAGATGGCGTCCTTGGATTTCTCCCGGTCGAGTCTGATGGAGATGAAGAACTCCTTCACCTTCCGTACGAGGGTCCGTTCCTGGCCGAGGTAGTAGTTCTTGACGTACTGCTGGGTGATGGTGGAGCCGCCCTGGGTGCCCTTGCCGGTGAGGGTGTTCCAGGCGGCGCGGAGCATCGCCTCCGGGTCGACGCCCGGCTGGGAGTAGAAGTCGCGGTCCTCGGCGGCGAGTACGGCGTGCCGGACGGGGAGGGGGACCTGGGAGAGCCGTACGTTCTCGCGGTTGACGTCACCCTTCTGGGCGAGCGGGGTGCCGTCGCGGTACAGGTACACGTTGGACTGGGCCGTGGCGGCGGCGTTTGCGGGCGGGATGTCGACGAGGTGGTAGCCGGCGAAGAAGCCGCCGATGAGCAGCAGGGCGGTGAAGAGGAACGCGCCGAGGACCATCCGCCAGGTGGGGATCAGGCGTCGCCAGCCGGTGCGCCTCCTCCGCTCGGTGGGGCGGGCTGGGGTGACGGGGGTCTTGGGTGGTGGCCCTTCGACGGTCGGGTCGCGGGGCTCCCAGCCTGGCTGCGGTGGCTCGTCGCTCATGGTCTCCGGCCTGTTTCGTATCGTATGTCCTGTTTGTGCAGTCCTCTCATAGTGCACGGCGCACCCGCTCAACCCCGGCAACGGCAGCCGTAAACCGGTCGCGGGCGTGGGACGGGAAGGACTAGGCTCCTCGGCTTTGGTGCCTGCCGGGCACCGGGTGCCGGAGGGAGGAGCGCGGGTATGCGGCTGTACGCGGCCGTGGCGGCGGGTGGGTTCCGGCGCTATGCGACGTACCGGGTGGCGACCGCCGCCGGGGTGTTCACCAACACCGTCTTCGGCTTCATCCTGGCGTACACCTACATAGCGCTGTGGGACGAGCGCCCGAACCTCGGTGGCTACGACATGGCCGAGGCGCTCGCCTATGTGTGGATCGGACAGGCACTGCTGGCCACCTGCGGGCTGATGGGCGGCGGGTTCGAGGACGAGCTGATGGAGCGCATCAGGACCGGTGACATCGCCGTCGACCTCTACCGCCCGGCCGACCTCCAGCTGTGGTGGCTGTCCGTCTCCCTGGGCCGGTCCGGGTTCCACCTGCTGGGCCGCGGGGTGGTGCCGATGGCGATCGGGGCGCTCGCCTTCGATCTCGCGCTGCCCGAACACCCGCTGACCTGGCTCGCTTTCCTGGTGTCGGTGGCACTGGGCGTGCTGGTGAGCTTCGCGGTCTGGTTCCTGGTGGCGCTGAGCGCGTTCTGGCTGATGGACGGGGCCGGGGTGGTGCAGGTGGCATGGCTGTCGGGCATGTTCTTCTCCGGGATGCTGCTGCCGCTGACCGTCTTCCCGGGCGCGCTGGGCGAGGTGGCGCGGCTGCTGCCGTGGGCGTCCCTGCTCCAGGTCCCGGCGGATGTGTTCCTGGAGAAGCGGACCGGGTGGGCGCTGATGGGGACGTACGCCTTCCAGGCCGGCTGGGCGGTGGTGCTGCTGGCGGCGGGGCGGGTGGTCCAGGCGGCGGCGACGCGGCGGGTGGTGGTGCAGGGTGGCTGAGGTGGGCGCGGGGCTGCGCGCGTACGGGCTGATCGCCGCGATGTGGGTGCGGTCGACGATGACGTACCGCTTCTCCTTCGCGATGACGCTGCTGTCCAACTTCACGGCCACCGGGTTCGACTTCGTCGTCATTCTGCTGATGTTCAGTCAGGTGGATGGTCTGGGTGGCTTCTCGTTCGCCGAGGTGGCCTTCCTGTACGGGACGACCGGCACGGCCTTCGGGCTGGCCGATCTGTCGCTGGGGCAGGTGCAGCGCCTGGGCCGGCGGGTGCGGGACGGGACGCTGGACACGCTGCTGGTACGGCCGGTGCCGGTGCTGGCGCAGGTGGCGGCGGACCGGTTCGCGCTGCGGCGCGTGGGGCGGGTGATCCAGGGGCTGATCGTGCTGGTCTGGTCGCTGGTGCTGCTCGACGTGACCTGGACGCCGCTGAAGGTGGCGCTGGTGCCGCTGATGGTGGTGAGCGGGTGGGCGATCTTCTCGGCGGTGATGGTGGCGGGCGCGGCGTTCCAGTTCTTCGCGCAGGACGCCTCCGAGGTCGCCAACGCGTTCACCTACGGCGGGAACACCCTGCTCCAGTACCCGCCGGTGATCTTCGCCCAGGACCTGGTGCGCGGGGTGGTGTACGTGGTGCCGCTCGCGTTCGTGAACTGGGTCCCCGCGCTGTACGTGCTGGGGCGGGAGGCACCGGCGGGGCTGCCGGGGTGGGCGGCGTTCGCGTCGCCGCTGGTGGCGGTGGCGTTCTGGGTGGCGGCGGGGCTGGCGTGGCGGGTGGGGATTCGTTCGTACCGGAGCACGGGGAGTTGAGCACGTACATGGAGGACTTCATCGAACTGGACGGCGTCGAGAAGGTCTTCGACGTACGCCGCAAAGCGGGCCGCTTCCGGCGCGAGAGGCACCAGGTCCGGGCGGTCGACGGGATCAGCTTCCGCGTGCCGCGCGGCGAGATGGTCGGCTACATCGGGCCGAACGGCGCCGGGAAGTCGACCACCATCAAGATGCTGACGGGCATCCTCACCCCCAGCGGCGGCCGGCTGCGGGTCGCGGGCATCGACCCCTCCCGGGAACGGACCCGGCTGGCCCGGCGCATCGGGGTGGTGTTCGGGCAGCGTACGACGCTGTGGTGGGACCTCCCGCTGCGCGACTCGTACCGCCTGGTCCACCGCATGTACCGGATCCCCGACGCCCGCTTCCGCGAGAACCTGGAGCGGTGCGTCGAGCTGCTCGACCTGGCCGAGCTGCTGGAGGTGCCGGTCCGTCAGCTGTCGCTGGGGCAGCGGATGCGCGGCGACATCGCGGCGGCGCTGCTGCACGACCCGGAGGTCCTCTACCTCGACGAGCCGACGATCGGCCTGGACGTCATCTCCAAGGCGAAGGTGCGGGACTTCCTCCGCGACCTGAACGCCGAGCGCGGCACGACGGTGCTCCTCACCACGCACGACCTGACCGACATCGAGCAGCTGTGCAAGCGTGTGATGGTCATCGACCACGGCCGGCTGATGTACGACGGGCCCCTGGGCGGCCTGCACGAGGTCGGCGAGAGCGAGCGGACACTGGTGGTGGACCTGGAACGGGAACTGCCGCCGATCGCCGCGGACGGCGCCCGGGTGGTGAAGGTCGACGGGCCGCGGCAGTGGCTGGCGTTCCCGGCGGCCCGGTCGGCGGCGCCGCTGGTGGCGCGGATCGCGGCGGAGTACCCGCTGGTGGACCTGTCGGTGCGGGAACCGGACATCGAGACCGTGATCGCCAAGATGTACGCCGAACGATCGGCGGGCCTGTGACAGTGCCCCGCATTAGGCTGTTCGTATGACGAGCGAACTGCCTGAGATGCGGGCCTCGGACGCCGACCGCGAGCGGATAGCGGAGCGGCTGCGGGACGCGGTCGCGGAGGGCCGCCTCGACATGGCCGAGTTCGAGGAGCGCCTCGACCTGGCGTACAAGGCGCGTACGCACGGTGAGTTGGTCCCGCTCGTACGCGATCTGCCGTCGCCCACGGCCCCGGCGGCCGTCGGGGACCCCGCCTGGCCCGCCCGCATCGGAAAGCCCGCCACCTCCAAGGGCGCCTTCGCCTTCTGGGGCGGCTTCGGGCGGCGCGGCAAGTGGAGCGTCGCGCGCACCTTCACGGCGGCCGTGCTCCAGGCGGGCGGCGACATCGACCTGCGGGATGCCGACTTCGAGGACCGGGAGGTCGTCATCCGCTGCTTCGCCGTCATGGGCGGCATCCAGGTGGTCGTCCCGCCCGAGCTGCACGTCGAGGTCACCGGCTTCGGCTTCATGGGCGGCTTCGACGACCGGGGCGCGGGCGAGGGCACGCCCGGGTCGCCGCGCGTGCGGATCACCGGGTTCGCGCTGATGGGCGGCGTGGACGTCAAGCGCAAGGAGCGGAAGGCGGCCCGTAAGCAACTGCGGAAGTGACCTTCCGGGGTTCGGGGGGAACTCGCCGTGCGTCTGGGGAGTACCTGAGATAGGGACATAGGTACGCATGCGCGCGGACGGGTGGAGCCGGATGAACCATACGAAGACCCCGCTGGTCGCCTTCTCGTACACGGCAGCGGACGAGGAGAAGCGCCGGGGCGTGCGCCGGATGAAGCTCATGGCGACCGCCCTGCTGGGCCTGGTGGCCCTGATCTACGTCCTCGCCACCTGGGCCCGGAACGCCGGTGTGACCGGCTGGCCCGGCTACGTCGCGGCGGCCGCCGAGGCGGGCATGGTGGGTGCGCTGGCGGACTGGTTCGCGGTGACGGCGCTGTTCCGGCGCCCCATGGGGCTGCCCATTCCGCACACGGCGATCATCCCGACCAAGAAGGACCAGCTGGGCGCCTCGCTCGGCTCCTTCGTCGGCGAGAACTTCCTCTCCGCGGGCGTCGTACGCGCCCGGCTCCACGCCCTCGGCATCGGCGGCCGCCTCGGCGCCTGGCTCGCCGAACCCGCGCACGCCGACCGCGTGACCGCCGAGCTGTCGACGGCGCTGCGCGGCGCGCTGACCGTGCTGCGGGACGCCGACGTCCAGGCCGTGGTGGGCGAGGCGATCACCCGGCGCGCGGAGGCGGCGGAGATCGCGCCCGGGCTCGGCAAGACCCTGGAGAAGGTCGTCGCCGACGGGGCGCACCACGGGGCGGTCGACCTGATCTGCACCCGCGCCCACGACTGGCTGATCCTGCACGCCGACTCGATCATGGACGCGGTGCAGGGCGGCGCCCCCGGCTGGACGCCCCGCTTCGTGGACCGCAAGGTCGGCGAGCGCGTCTACAAGGAGCTGCTGCGGTTCGTCACCGAGATGCGCGACATGCCCGCCCACCCGGCGCGCGGCGCGCTCGACCGGTTCCTGACCGACTTCGCCGCCGACCTCCAGGGCGACACGGAGACCCGCGCCCGGGTGGAGCGCCTCAAGTCGGACCTGGTGGCCCGGCCGGAGGTGCAGGACATCATCGCCTCGGCCTGGTCCTCCGTACGCGCCATGATCATCTCGGCGGCCGAGGACGAGCGCAGCGAGCTGCGCCTGCGCGCCCGGGCCTCCCTCATCTCGCTCGGCACCCGGCTGGCCACCGACGGTCGCCTCCAGGCGAAGGTCGAGGGCTGGGTGGAGGACGCGGCGGTGTACGTCGTCACGACCTACCGCGCCGAGATCACCTCGCTGATCAGCGACACGGTCGCGAGCTGGGACGCGGACCAGACGTCCAAGAAGATCGAGGCCCACATCGGCCGGGACCTGCAGTTCATCCGCATCAACGGCACGGTGGTCGGCGCACTGGCGGGCCTGCTGATCTACACCCTCTCGCACGCGCTGGGCGGCTGATCGAGGGGCGTCGCCGGGCGGGGGACCGGCCCCTGCCCGACCGGTCACCCGCCCAGCCACTGTGGGGAGGTGCTGTCTTATACGTACGCCACCGTGCGCGTGTTCAACCGCTCTTGCGACTGACCGCCCACGACGCCACGGCCATGCCCCCGGCCACCGAGAACACCGCCGGCCACGCCCCCACCTTCTTGGCCAGCGGATGCGACCCGGCGAACGCCGCGACGTACGCGGCGGTCAGCCCCGCCGCGGCCTTCCCCCCACTGCGCCGCTTCCACTCCCGCGCCGCCACGGCCCCCGCCGCCGCCAACGCCACCCCACCGAGCGGCCGCTTCTTCGTCCACCGCGCCACGGCATACCCCCCGACAAGCCCACCCGCCGCCACCGCCGCTACCGGAACCCTCGCCATACCCGCTGCCCTGCCTTCCGTCGTCCGTACGTATCCGTACGTGTCCGTACATGTCCGTACGTGTCCATACGCTCGGTCATGCCCTGGCTCGAGGCTAACGCGGGGGACGGGGGCGGTTGCGACGGGTGCGTACGCCGACGAGGACGCAGAGCCCTAGGGCGACGGCGGCCACGACCCAGAACAGGGACTGGTCGGAAAGTTCCCGGTACACGTCGTCGGGCAACAGCAGCCCCAGCCCGATGGGGACGACGAGCCCTGCGGTGACGCCGCTCAGACAGACGATGAGCATCCAGCGCAGAGTGCGGGACTGGGACGAGTTCATCGGGCCTTCAGCCATGGGACCTCTCCACTCACTTGGTGATGTAGTGACACTGGGAGGCGCGCTTCTTGCCTCCGACGTGGAAGTCCGCGCATGCCTTGCCGTAGTGCTTCAACGTGCGCTTGGTCTTGTCGACACGGCCGATGGAGCCGAGTCAGTCGCACCGGTTGTGGGTGCGACCCTTGCTGATCTTGTACACGCGGCCGTTGCTGTCCGAGTAACGCCAGTCGATCCGCCAGTTGCACCACTTACCACCCGCGGTGTCACCGCCGGCGACGTCCTGGACGGAGGCTTCCTGGCGGGTGATCTTCTTCCCCTTGCCCTGGATGAAGTGCCCGAGGGTCGTGACCGGCGCGCACACCTCCGCTCCCCTGAAGTCGTGACAGAAGCCGACGACCTTCGCGTACCCCACCGCACTCGCCGCCGCCGGCTCCGCGGCCGTCGCAACCAGACCGGCGGCGGCGAGGAGGACCTGGGCGTACTGGACAACTCGGCGCATCGGGGGCTCCGTTCATCGGGGTTCGGTGACGCGCCGAAGATCCCCGCACCCCGCTCACCCAACCGCACCGTGACGATTCGATGACAACAAGTAACCGCCAAGGGTGGTGCAGGAGCCTTCCTGCCACCATCACGTAACGGCACAAGGCCCAGGGGATAACTGCACGCGCTGTAAGGGCACGAACCGCGCATGCCGACCCCCACGCCGCCCCACCACCTCGCAGCCGACCCGCTCGTCGTCGCCCAGGACGGAGTCGCCACCGTGCACCAGCTCATGGACCTGGGCTGCGCGTCCTCCGTGATCGCCGCGCTATGCCGCCCGCCCGGCCCCTGGCGCCGCCTCCTGCCCCGCGTGGTCCTCCTCCAGACCACCGACCCGACCCCCCAACAGCGCCTCCGCGGAGCCCTTCTCTACGCCGGCCCCGACGCCCTCCTCACCGGCCCGGCCGCCCTCGCCCGGTACGGCGTGACATCCGTACCGGAGACGTCCAAGGTCGACGTCCTGGTCACCCACCGCGCCGCCCCCCGCGGCCACGCCTACGTCCGCGTACGCCCCACCATCCGCCCCGCTCGCCGCGTCGCGGTCGACGGGCTGGCGTGCGTCCCCCTCCCACGAGCCGTGATGGACGCGATCCCGCACCTGGAAAGCCAGGAGGCGGTCACCGCACTGCTGACGGAAGTCACCCGCACAGGGCTCTGCCGGCCCGGTGACCTCATGGTGGAGGCCCATGCGGCACAACTAGCTTGCGAACCGTGGGTGTTGGCGCAACTCCGACGGGCTGCGGAACAGTAATTCACGCTCGGGGAACGTGTCCCCGTGGGTAGCCTCACCTCGTAGCGTTGGGGTACCAGGGGGAGCCGCCATGCCGATCAGGCCGCGTTATCGACGAGTTTCAGCGCTGCAGCGGCAGTTCTTCAACCGCGAAGAGCTGCTCGCCATGTACGACGAGGAGCTACGAGGGCTCTCCGAGCGGCTCAGGATCCTGAACGTCGTCGGCGTCGGCGGGATCGGAAAGTCCCGCCTCCTCCAGGAACTGCGGAACCGCACGCCGGAAACCTGCCGTACGGCCCGCCTCGATCTGCAACTTCCGACGCTGCGACAGCAGGAGGACGCCCTGGCCGTCCTGCGGGTGGAGTTCGGGGCACAGGGTGTGAAGTTCGACCGCTTCGACATCGCTTACGCCGTCCTGTGGCAGCGCGTCCACCCCCAGCTTCAGATGGACCGGAAGAACACCCCCTTCGCCGAGGACAGCGAAGTGCTGTCCAAGATCCTCGACGATGCCATGGGCCTGCCCGTCTTCGGCACGGCGGCCGGACTCGTACGCCTGACAGGCAAAGCGATGGCCAACCGCCAGCGGCGTCAGCGCATCGAGTCCGACCCGACGCTCCAGGAGCTCGACAGCCTGTCCAACGCCGAGCTGGGTCACGCGGTGTCGTACCTGTTCGCCGAGGAGATGCGGCAGTCGGCCCAGGAGCGGCCGTACGTACTCTTCGTCGACGCCTATGAGGCGATGGTGCCCACGCCGCTGCCCGGCGGCCGCAGCTACGGGTCCGACGCCTGGCTGCGCGATCTGCTCGGCCAGCTGCACGGCGGGCTGACCGTACTGGCGAGCCGGGAGCCACTGCCGTGGGCGGCATACGACAAGGAGTGGGAGACGGTGATCCGGAAGACCCGGATCGATGGGCTGCCGATGCCGGCCCGTCTTGATCTGCTCGCCCAGGCGGGCATCACGGAGATCCCCAAGCAGCGGTCGATCGCCGAGGCCAGTGCGGGAGTCCCCTTCTACCTGCACCTTGCCGTGGACACACACGCGCAGAATCCGGCCAGGGCGGCGGCAGACGCGGGAACGGCGGAGGAGATCGTCCAGCGGTTCCTGCAGCACGTGGCGCCGGACGAGGTGCGGATCCTGGAACTGTTGAGCGTCGCGCGGACCTTCGATCTCGGGATGTTCCGCGCCATCGGCCGGACCTTCGACCTTCCGACGAACCTGCTGACCTGGGAGTCGCTCACTGCCTACTCGTTCGCCTATCCGCTGCCGCAAGGCTGGTACCGGCTGCATCAGCTGATGATCGCCGCCCTGCAGCACCACCTCTCCCCCTCCGTCACACGTCATGTCCACTCCGTGCTGCGGCAGTACTGGGAAGAGCTCGCGGAGCGTATGGAGACCGGGTCGGGGGACTCCGGTGTGGCCCGCTCCTCCCCGCTGCGGGAGGCGGTGTACCACGGCATGCACGCGGAGGACATCTCACCCGAGCAGATCCAGAAGCACGCCGACCGGGCCGTCATGATGAGCGGCCGGCAGGCCGTCGATGGGATGGTCAGGGACATCCGGGACTTTCTCGCGTCCCCTCCACAGACGGCGTACGCGATCGAAGCCCTGCCCGGCATCCGTGACGCCGCTGACTGCCTGGACGCGGAGTCGAAGCTCGAACTCGGCGACGCGAGCGCGGTCATCGCGATGACCCCCGCTCTCGACATGCCCGTCCGCTCTGTGGTGTCGGCACGGCTCGCCCTCGCCGGGGCGAACGCGCGCCGGATCGCCGGGGAAAGCAGCCACGCGGCGAGCATCTTCCAGCGGGTGTGGGCGGAGCACTCCGGGGAGGCCCGTACCTCCGCCGGGCTGTGTGTCGCGGACATCCGGATGTGGCAGGGCGACTTCGCGGGGGCCTTCGCGCTTGCGGAGGAGGTCCACGGCATCTGCGCACCGCACGAGCGGGTCATCCGGGGAGACCTCAAACGTCTGATGCACCTGGGCCACCGGTTCCTGATGGACTTCGCCGAGGCCGCCGAGTTCTTGGCCGAGGCAGAGGAGGAGTACCGCGCGGTGGGCGCAGCTGTGGGCCTGGCCAACATCCGGACCAACAGAGCAGAGCTGCTGGCCTTCACCGATCCCGGGGCGGCCGTGGCGGAGGCGGGCGCCGCCCTGGAGGTGCAGCGGGATCTCGGCGCCCAGCACGAGATCGGCAAGGTGTACACCGCCATGGCCATCGCCCAGCTCAGGCTGGGCCAGCTGGAGCGGGCGGAGGTCTCCTTCCGTAACGCCAACACTGCACTCGACCAGGCCGGCTACCGGTCCGGCCGGGCACGGGCGGACATGTTCCGGTCGTTCCTGCTGCTGCGGCGGGGCGAGCGGGAGGCGACACGGAGCTTGCTGCGCCATGCGGCGCGGGAGTTCGAGACCTGCCAGGTCTACCCTTCGCTGATCCTGGCCATCCACAGCGCGGCCGAGCGGACGGGCCTCGTCACGCCGGAGCTCGTGGCGGCCGCCGACCGTGCCCGCTCCTTGCTGCGGCCGCTGGGTACGGTCGAGGACCTGAACCGACGTACGGATGAGGTGCTGTCGATGTTTCTCGATGAGGTGGCCTCGTGACGTGGCTGACGCTGTACGAGCAGGCCTTGGCCGCCGAGGAAGCCGCCGCCGGCTACTACAACCGCAACGTGGGGGTGCGTACGCCCGAGGGGAAGGTGAATGTCCGCATCCCGCTGGCAGCGGCGGACGTCATGGACGTACGGCTGTGGCGCGAGGAGGACGTGCTCGCCTGCATCGGGCCGTACGTCGGTCACGCGCCCGCACTGCGCCACGTATCGGAGGACCCGCGGTTCCAGGTCCACCACTTCATCGACGGCCGCGTCCTGGACAGCTTCTGCCCTCGGGGAAGCGCGGTCCCCGCCCACGTGATGAACGACGTCGTGACGCTGATGGACCAACTGGCCCGGATCCCCGCAGAGAAGATCCCCGAGCTTCCCCTCGACTGGCCGGTCTCCGGCGACAGCGCCGGCTTCGGCCGACTGCTGGCCGCTCTCACCCGGCGGATCCACACCACGCACCTCGGGGAGTACGGGGAAGTCTTCGCCGCCTTCGGCATCCCGGCCGAGCCGCTGGCAGTAGTCGACGATCTGTGGCATGGGCTCACCTCCCGTCCCTTCGCCATGCTGCACGCGGACCTCCACCGCAAGAACATGATCGTCTCCGACGAGGCCACCTGGTTCCTGGACTGGGAGCTGGCCCTGTGGGGTGATCCGATGTACGAGGTCGCGATTCACTTCCACAAGATGGACTATCCGGACGAGCAGCGAACCGAGGTCCTCCAACGCTGGCGGCAACAACTGCCCCCTCGGTCCACCACCGGCCCAGGCACCGACCTCGACCTCTACATGGCTCACGAGCGCATCAAGTCGGCGATCGTCGACACGATCCGCTACTCCAAACAACTGGCGGCCGCTTCTGCTGCGGAGCGGGAGTTCCTCATCGGCCGCCTGGCGAAGAAGCTGAACGCAGCCCGCCTCATCTGGGGCTCGCCCCCCGACATGACTCCGCGGAGGGTCGCCGCCGCCCTCGCCCCCTGGCTGGAGAGGTGACCACCATGGACCCTGCCGCCCTGTACGAGGAGGCACGCGCGCGGGAAGGCGCCCAGTCGGGGCACTACAACCGCAACGTCCGCGTGGAGGCCGACAGCGGTCCGGTCGTCGTCCGGATGCGCTCCGGCTCGGCCGAGGTCATGGACCTCACCCTCTGGCCGGAGGCCGACATACTCGCCGCCATCGCCCCCCACGTGCCCTCGGCCCCGCGCCTGGTCCACGCGGGCGCCGACCCCGCCTTCCAGATCCACGAGTTCGTCGAGGGCCGACGCGTCGACGACCTCTACCCCGACGGCAAACCGCTCCCCGAGCCGGTGCTGGACGACATCGAGAACCTTTTCGCCCACCTGCTCCGCGTCCCGCCCCATGCTCTCCCCCCACTGCCGGCCGACTGGCCCCCCGACGGCGACACCCCCGCCTTCGCCGCCCGCCTCCTCGACCTCGTACGCACCATCCGCCACCGTGGCGAGCCCGCGGTGACCGGCCTCTACGACACCCTCGGCGTCCCCGCTGACCCCTGCGCCATCCTCGAATCCCGCGCAGCGACCCTGACGTCCCGGCCCTTCTGCCTCCTCCACGCGGACATCCACCGCAGCAACATGATCCTCACCGCCCACAACCGGGTCGTCTTCCTCGACTGGGAACTGGCCCTCTGCGGCGACCCGGTGTACGACCTCGCCGACCATCTCCACAAGATGTCCTACACCCCGCCGGACCGCGCCGCGGTCACGGAAGCCTGGCACCGCGCGGCACCCCCGGAGTGCCGCGCGCGCTGGCTCGAGGACCTCGCCTACTACCTCGCCTACGAGGCCGTGAAGTCCGCCGTCGTCGACACGGTCCGCTGGGGCCACCGCATCGCCACCGCCCAGGACGACCAGTCCCGCGCCACCCTGTCCCAGGAACTCGCCACCAAACTCACCGCCGCTCACCCCCACTGGCCGGCCGAGACGCCTTCGCCGCCGTCCCCCCGCGTCGTTCAGGCGGCGGTGGACCGCTGGCTGTCCTGAGACCAGCCGACGAAGGCCCGCCAGGCGCGACTGGAGACGGCCACGGTGCGCCCGCCGCGTCGCTTGGAGTCCCGCACGAGCATTCCCTCGCCGGCGCGGGCGCACTCCACGCACTCACCTCCGGAGCCATTGCTGTACGAGGATGTGAACCACCGCGGGTCGGCTGCGGCTATCGGGTGTGAGCTGTTCATCTCGCGTATTCCTTCAGCACGGACTTGATCAACTGGGCGGAATGTCGAGGGCTCGCGGCTGCGGCCCTCAGCTTGTCGAACGCTCGCGTGTACTCACGGACGTCGTCCTCCCCCTCCAGGTAGGTGGCATCGGTGATGCCGTCCCGGTACACGATGTCCGGGTCTTCCGGATCGGGGAAGCCCAATATGGTGAAGGAGCCCGTCGCTGGGTACGAACCTGCGTCGAACGGGAGCACTTGGAGCGTCACGCTCGGCAGCTCCATGGTGTCCAGCACCCGTTCCAACTGCTCACGCATCAATGCCCGGTCACCGATGACGTTGCGCAGGGTGCTTTCGTGCACGATGAACCAGGCGTCCGGAGCGTCCGGGCGGGCGAGCATGGCCTGACGCTCCATCCGGACCTGTACGGCCCGCTCAACGTCCTCGGCCGACAGCTGATTGGTCGCATGGTGGAGTTCGGCGGCGTAGTCGAAGGTCTGCATGAGGCCGGGGAGGAACTCGCACTGGTACTGGCAGAACGTGGAGATGTCCTGCTCCAGGCCGATGTAGATGGAGAACCAGGACGGCACCCCGGTGGCGTGCGCCTGCCACCAGCCGCGAGTCTTCGCCTGACGGGCCAGGGACTTGAGGAATTCCCGCAGTTCCTCATTGGTCTCGTAAAAGCGGCACAGGGCGTCGACGTCCGACGGTTGCACACGACCGTGACCTGTCTCCATGCGGTTGACCTTGGACCCGCTCCAGTCAAGTGCCTCACCCACCTGCGCGCAGGTGTACCCATGACTCTCGCGCAGCTTCTTCAGCTCGATTGACAATCGGCGGCGCCGGGCTGTCGGTGACCCTGCCATCTCAACCCTCCTCTCGGTAACCGGCGTTCAGTCTCCGCGCCAGACTGCTCGCTTGCCAATCACTCATTGGTGGGAATCCCTCTGTGCACATTGCATAGCGAGATGCGCTAGGCCCCATGCTGGCCACCGTGACGCTCCGCCGTGGTGTGCGGAGGCGCACGGCGAAAGGGGTCAGACGTGATTCACGAAGCCTGCATGTCGAGGAAGCCCTGGGAACTCCCCTTCCTGGCAGAACCACGCGAGGCGGCTGGGATCCGGAACGTCATTCGCACCCACCTGCGAGCTTGGGGACTGAGTGAACACACCGACACGGCACAACTGTGCGCCAGCGAGCTGGTCGCCAACGTCATCACGCACGTCGGCGTCGGTACGCCCACCACGCTCGCTGTGTCCATGAGTGGCACGTACCTCCGTATCGAGGTGCACGACCCCGACACCCGGGCGCTGCCCACCCTCCTCCAGGCCGGCCCGGATGCCGAGCGCGGTCGGGGGATGGCGCTCGTCGATGCCGTCGCCGATCGCTGGGGTGTGCAACTGCGTGCAGACCGCAAGGTGACCTGGTGCGAGATCGCGACCGGGCTCACCGCACCGGATGGACACATTGGCGGCCCTCGTGTGACTCGGGCCGAGACGATGCTCGCTCTGTACGGGGCGGCCAGGCTGCCTCCGGCTGCAACCCCCAGCCTGCTGAGCGTCACCGTGGCGGAGGAGGCGGCCATCGACGTGATCGCCGACCTCCTCCACTGGCTACAGGCCCACGGCTGCGACCCGGACGAGGCCTTGGACCGGGCCCAGACGCATTTCGAGGCGGAAGCGTACGCCTAGCTCGCCGCGATTGCCGAGTACGTGTACACGTCGGCCGGGATCTCGTGCTGGAGCTCCCACGTGATCGCCATCGGCTTGCTGCCCTTGTGCTCGACGTACGCGGCTGGGCCAAGCAGCATCCATGGCTGTGCCCCGCCTATGTCTGTGCTCTTGTAGCGGCGGACGAAGAGCAGGACATGGCTGCCCTCGGCGGCATGATGTTGGTAGCGCAGCCCAGTCGGGGACGTCTCGGACGTCTGATTCTGTGACTCCCAGTGGAAGCGCGTCTCACTCAGGGCGTAGTCGTGGTAGCGCGTCTGCGGTGAGAAGTCCTTCTCGTCCTTCTCCAGAGTGATGAGCAGCGCGTCGGTCTTGATGGATTCGCACCACTTCACGCCCTCGCGGAAGTCGGCCGGCATAAAGCCGCCGATGAAGGACTGATGGAGAGCGGGCAGGATTTCCTCGCGGCTGTACGAGGCGTGCACGGTCAGCGGCAGATCGGCGAGGTCATCCGCCAGTGAGATCGGGACGTGCTCCGTGTGGGCGAGGTTGTACGACAGCACCTGGCGTAGCTCATGCCGGAAGGCGTGCTGGTCGCGGAGGGTGGCGAAGCCCTCGTCGTAGCTCGTGAAGCCTTTGCGGGTGATGCCGCCCAGTGGCCAGAGCTGGAAGAACAGCATGCGGGCGTACGCCTGGCCTCGGGAGTCCAGTTCGTCGTACTCAGGGGCATCGTCTTCCAGGAGGCGGGTGTAGGCGGCGACTCGGAGCGGGTCGTCGACGTGCAGGAACGAGGGGATGCGCTTAAGCAGCGCGGCCTCGCCCTCTGGCGCGTCCGACTTCAGCAGCCCCGCCCGGCGGAGCAGCCCGGTCCAGGAGTTGCCGTTGCCCCGGTAGAGCTCCTTGAGTTCGCGACCGCTTTCCGTCAGGTAGCGGCTGAGCTGCGGGATGGCGTAATCCGCCACCTCGCGTGTCAGGGCGGTGACGTTGACGCCGATCTGGTCCTTGATGTTGGCGATGATCGCCTTCTTGGCCTTCTCCTCCAGGATGATCTGGCATCCGGACGGCAGCTGGGGGAAGTCATGCTCAATGTTGGCCAGGAGCCGCTTGCGGGTCAGGTTCGTGAGCGCCCGGAACTGGTTCTCAAAGCGGAATTCCTTGCGGTGTTGGCCGATGAAGTCCAGGACTGTGAGCACGGCCTTGTTCTCGCTGCGTCGCAGTCCGCGTCCCAGCTGCTGGAGGAAGACGGTGGCGCTCGAGGTGGGGCGTAGGAGGAGCAGAGTGTCCACATCAGGGATGTCGAGGCCTTCATTGAAGAGGTCGACAGAGAAGATCACCTGGAGGGTGCCGGCCTTGAGGTCGGCCAGGGCTTGCTTACGCTGCTCGGGAGGCGTCTCGCCGGACAGCGCTACGGCCTTCAGGCCGGCAGCGCGGAAGAACTCCGCCATGAAATGCGCGTGGGCGACCGTCACGCAGAAGCCCAGTGCCCGCATGGTCGACGGATCGGCGATCTTCTCCCTCACTGCCTTCACGACCAGCCGTGCCCGGGCGTCGTTACCGGTGAGCACGTTGCCCAGGTCGGTCGCGTCATAGCCGCCGCGCTTCCACTGCACAGCACTCAGGTCGGTGTTGTCGCTGATGCCGAAGTAGTGGAAGGGGCTGAGTAGGTCGTTCTCCAGGGCTTCCCACAGGCGCATTTCGGCCGCGATGCGCCCGTCGAAGAACTCGTCCTGGATGTTTTTGCCGTCCATGCGCTCCGGGGTGGCCGTCAGCCCGAGCAACTCTATAGGCACGAAGTGATCGACGATCTTCCGGTACGTCGGCGAGGTGCCGTGGTGGAACTCGTCGATCACGATCACGTCGAAGTGGTCGGGCGCCAGCCGGTCCAGAGCGCGGGCGTTCAGTGACTGCACGCTGGCGAAGACATGGTTCCAGCGCTCCGGAATCTCGCCGCTGTGGAAGTGCTCACCGAAATTCGCATCGGTCAGCACGTCCTGGTACGTCCGCATCGACTGCTGCAAGATTTCCCGGCGGTGTGCCACGAAGAGCAGCCGCAAATCACGTCCGTACCGCTTGCGAAGCTGCTTGTAGTCCAGGGCGGCCATCACCGTTTTGCCCGTTCCGGTCGCGGCCACGAGCAGGTTGCGGTGACGGTCGTGAACGGCCCGCTCCACCTCGAGGCGCTCCAGCATGTCGCGCTGGTGCGGGTACGGCCGTACCGCCAGACCGGACAGCGTGATGCGGGTCGAGGAGGTCGAGGGTGTTCCACCAGCGATGGTGAGAGCCTCGTCGAGGCGGCTCCCGTCGTGTTCGGGGTCGTACGCTTCGAAGGACGGGTCGCTCCAGTAGGCGTCGAAGGTGCCCTCGAACTTGCGGAGGACGTCTGGGGTAGCGACGGACGAGAGGCGGACGTTCCACTCAAGCCCGTCCAGCAACGCTGCCTTGGAGAGATTCGAGCTGCCCACGTACGCCGTGTCGTAGCCGGTCTCGCGACGGAACAGCCACGCCTTGGCGTGCAGACGTGTGGAACGCGTCTCGTAGTTGACTTTGACCTGCGCGCCGAACTCCTTCACGAGGCGGTCCAGAGCGCGGCGTTCGGTGGCCCCGATGTACGTGGTCGTGATGACCCGTATCGGTACCCTCCGCTCACAAGCGGCCTTCAGAGACTGCTCGATGATGCGGAGCCCATGCCACTTCACGAAGGCGCAGAGCAGGTCGACCCGGTCAGCGGTAGCGATTTCGGTACGGAGTTCGAAGCCGAGGCTTGGGTCTTCGGGGGCGTTGGTGATGAGCGCGGTGTCCGAGAGGGGTGTTGCCGGTCGGATCGCGTAGACGCCTAGGGCCTCCTGGCGGGCCAGCGCGAGCAGTTCGCGTGGCCCATCGGCTACGAGGTCCACCCATTCACGAGCGCCCTCCAGCGTGCTGATGGACTCCAGGATGTGGTTCGCGGCGTGCACTCGCTCTTCTGCAGGCAATCCGTGAAGCACCCGGCGCACCGTCTCGGCGACGTGTCTCGCCAGGACGTGCGGGACGGACTCCGGCCCGATGGCGTCGCTGACCTGATGCCACCCCTGATCGGCGATCTCCGCCAGCTGCTGCTCCAGGCGCATGGTGATGAGCTGCTCGTACAGCCCCGCTGACAGGGTCGATGAATCGCTGCCGATCTGAGGCAAGGCTCGCTCCCGTGGGACGTGTGATCGTTGCGTGTGTTCTATCAAGCGGGACTGACAGTCACTTAATGATCGCAACACGGCCTTCTAGTGATCGAATTCGAGTTAGTTTTTGCGGATGTCGTTGCGCGATCTGCTCATACGTGTCTCCGAGGTCTTCGAGCCCGAGGGCAAGGCATCTAGTGACCTGCCTGGCCAGGCCCTGCTGTTGGGTGTGAAAGAGAGGCAGGACCTCCCCTGGCCCCAGGGATGCACCGCCCTCGGGTACGGAGGGCAAGGGAACGCCAGCCGCACGCCATGGATCGGCGTGTTCGACCCGACCATCAATGAAAAGCCTGGTGAGGGCCTCTACCTCGCGTACATCTACCGTTCCGACCTCAGGGCGGTCACGCTTACGCTGCAGCAAGGCATCACGAGCCTGACCGATACGTACGGCAAGGGCGCACGGCTGCACCGCTACTTGACCGCGCAGGCCGAGAAGCTGAGGGGCGCCCTGCATCCGACGCTCGCCGACAAATGGCGGGACGAACTCGACTTGCTCGTCGAGACCAAGTACTGGCGCGCTCGCTCGTACGAGAAGGCCAACGTGGCAGCACGACGCTACGAACTCGCGAGCATGCCCTCCGACGAGGCGCTGGCCGAGGATCTCAAGGAAGGCGTCCAACTCCTTCGAGACGCCGCCGCGGCGGATCGCCTCCTGTTCCAGGTACCGAGATCCAGCGAACCGGCTCTTGAGTACCCCAAGCACGACCACGGTGGAGACGACAACCTCGGCGGATTCCAACCGAGGAGCAGCAGAGGCTATTCCGTCGTCATCAAGGGAGGTACGGCGGACAGACGCCAGGAACACGAGGCGCTCCTGGCGAGGTTCGCCCTCCACGCCCGCGCGTGCGAGTACGAGGCCAGCAACAGGGGAGTGCACCCTCGCGACTTGGTTCTCCGCCACCGCAAACACCCCGGCCAGGACTGGCTGGTGGAGGCCAAGACAGTCCTGCCTGGGAGGGAGTACCTCGCGGGGCGTGAGGCCGTGGGCCAGCTCTTCGAGTACTGCCACGTGCACTACACACTCCGCGGCAAGCCAACACCGCACCTCATCGCCCTCTTCACCCACGACATAGGGGACTACGCCGACTACCTCGAGACCCTCGGCATCGCGTCCATCTGGGAGCGCCCCGACGGCTGGGGGGGCTCGTCACTCGCCGCCGATTGGCGACTGACCACCTAGACGGACGCGCTCAGCCGTTGTCGCAGCCGACGCCGTCGTTGTCGCGGTCGAGGTGGCGGCCGTAGCCGGGGTCGCCGCGGCGGACCGGGGTGGCGCCGGCGGCGCGGGCGTCGGCGCAGTTGCTGTAGTAGACGTCGCCGCCGGCGTCGTCGTTTCCGCCGCTGTACGTGTCGGGGGTGACCGTGGCCGTCGCCGTGACGGTTTTGGTGACGGTGACCGTGGGGGCCGGGGCAGCGGTGGGGGTTGCCGTGACGGTGGCCGTGGCCGTGGCCGTGGTGGTGACGGTGACGGTGACGGTCGGGGTGGGCTTGGCGGCGGCTGGTTTGGGGGTGTCCTCGGCGGTGGCGGCTCCGCATCCGGTGCCGATCAGCAGGAGAAGCAGGCCGCCCGCCCAGACGCGCTTCATGCGGTACAGGGGGCGGGCGGTGGGTGGCTGCTGGTACGCGTTGCTCATGGGCAGGCGTCTCCCTCGCACACAGGGACTGGGGCTGTGTGTGTGTGGGGGGGGACAGGGGCCAGTCGATGGCAGTAGTTAATTGTGAAAGTAGCGTAAGCGCGGGGTGAAGGGGAGGGGAACGGTCCAATTCCCGGAACGGTCAGATCTGCGCCGTGCCGTGGCAGTCGCCGTACTTGGTGCCCGAGCCGCACCAGCAGGGGGAGGTGCGGGCGGGGGGCCAGGGGGTGGCGCGGCCGCGGGCGGCGAGGGTGGTGGCGTATTGGGGGAGGAGCGCCGCGTTGGAGGGGGAGGTGGACTCGGAGGCCGCGAAGGCTTCGTACGAGGGGACCGTGCCCTGGACGATGCCCAGGTTCGGGGTGCCCGCGGCGGCGAGTTCGCGCAAGGAGGCCTCGAGGTCGGTGAGGTGGGCCTCGTGGGTCGGGTACTCGGACTCCAGCTCCGGGTAGGCGGCCAGCAGCTCGGTCAGCTCGTCGGCCGGCCAGAGCAGGACCGCCACCGGGAAGGGGCGGGAGAGGGCCGTGCGGTACGAGCCGAGCTCGCTGCGCAGCCGGGTGATCTCCGCCTGGAGCTCGGCCGGGTCGGAGGAGCCGAGGGACCAGAGGCGTTTCGGGTCGTGGAGCTCGTCGAGCGGGACCGCGCCCGTGTGGAGGCGGTCCGCCAGGACGTCCCAGTCGTCGTGGCGCAGCGCGAGCAGGCGGCGTACGCGGTGGCGGCCCATGAGGAGCGACTGCGTCGGGTACGGGACCTCGTCGTCGGGGGACGGGACGAGGGTCGTCACGGCCGTGGTGAAGGTCGCTTCGGAGACCTCCAGCTCGTCGTGGGCCTCCAGCGTCTCCGCGACGATCTCCCAGGCGGCCGGGTCGGAGGGGGGCGTGGCGCGGATGCCGTCGATGATGGCGCGGGCCTCGGCCTCGTGGCCGTACTCCCACAGGTTGGCGGCCTTCAGGGCCTTGACCAGGTGCGGGTTCTCCGGCGCCGGCATCGCGGCCAGGAGGTCGTCGTACAGCGTCGTCGCGCGAGCGCGGGCACCGGCCAGCTCCAGGTGGGCGGCCGCCTGGAGGAGCAGCGGTTCGCGGTCCTCGGGGTACCGCTCCGCGGTGCGCAGCAGACGCTCGGCTTCGGTGATGTGATCGGCAGGCGTGTCGGGGCGCATGGGGGACACCGTACTGCTGTGCGGCGGGTCTGGTGGGTTGTCGGGCGACCACCTATGGTGCCGCCGTGCGGACGCGGATACCAGTGGTGGTACGGCAGCGGCGGCGCGGGTGGCCTGGCGCGTTCGCCCGTGGTGTGTGGGTGGCGGGCGAGCTGGCGGTCACGGTCGGGGTGGTTCTGCTGCTGCTCGTCGTCCATCAGTTCTGGTGGACCAACCAGCAGGCCCGCGCCGGCGCCCAGCGGCAGGTCCAGGTCCTGGAGCGGGAGTGGGCGGGGGTAGGGGGAGGGGTGGAGAGGGGGGTTCCTGGGGAGCCTGCGGCTGAGGGGGGTCCGGCGGCTTCGGAGGCTCCTGGGGCTCCGGCGCCTCCGGCGGCTCCCGGGGCTTCGGCCGCGGTGCCTTCCCCGGACGCTCGGGAGCCGCGCCCCGCGTACGCCGTCCTCCGCATCCCCGCCCTCCGCCTCTCCGTCCCCGTCGCCCGCGGCATCGCCAAGCGCGGCGTCCTCGACAAGGGGTACGCCGGCCACTACCCGGGTACCGCCCCGCCCGGGCAGCCCGGGAACTTCGCCCTCGCCGGGCACCGCAACACCCACGGCGAGCCGTTCCGGTACATCAACCGGCTTCGGAAGGGGGACGAGATCGTCGTGGAGACGCGGGACGGGGTGTTCACGTACGTGGTCGACCGGATGCTCGCGCGGACCTCGCCCCGCGACACGGCCACCATCGCCCCCGTACCCAAGGGATACGACCAGCCTGGCTACTACGTGACCCTCACCACATGCACTCCCGAGTACAGTTCGACGTACCGGCTCATCGTGTGGGGGAAACTTCATTCGATGCGGCCACGTTGAGCGGGGAGAGGAGGGGGAGGTCGTGAGCGGTCTTGTCGCGCGGTTGGCGCGCTGCGGCCTGGTCGGCTTCCTGCTGTTCCTCTGCTCCGAGGGCCTGTACGCCGAGGGCGGCGCCCTCTCCGCGGCCGTGGCCCTCGCCGCCGTCGCCTCCGGGCTCGTCACGTGCGCCGTCATCGCCGCGCGCTGCGTGCCCGCCGTACCGCCGACACGGGTGCGTACGGCCATCCGCGACCGTGAACAGCGCACCGCGTTCCTGCCACAGCGCGATCCCGACGCCTCCGGGCGCAGGCGGCCCCGAGCGCCCGGCCGTCTCCTTCCGACGGCCGCGTAGGGGGATCTCCTTCGCGGTTCGTCATGCCGAGAAGCAGTTTTCCGGTACGACGAGACCCTCGGAGGGCTCCTTTCCATGTCCGTTTTCGCCTCGCTGGTCGAGCAGCTCGCCGCGCTGCTCCAGCCGCTGTTCCACGGCTCCGCGACCGCCGCCGCCATCGTCCTGTTCACCGTGCTCGTACGGCTTGCCGTGCACCCGCTGTCCCGGGCCGCCGCCCGGGGGCAGAAGGCGCGTACGCGGCTGGCGCCGCAGGTCGCCGAGCTGCGCAAGCAGCACGCCAAGAACCCCGAGCGGCTGCAGCGGGCCGTGCTGGAGCTGCACGCCCAGGAGAAGGTGTCGCCGCTGGCCGGGTGCCTGCCGAGCCTGCTCCAGGCGCCCGCCTTTTTCCTGATGTATCACCTGTTTTCGGGCGGCAGCCTGAGCGGGCATACGCTGCTCGCCGCACCCCTCGGTGGCCGCTGGACCGACGCCCTGGCCGACGGGGGCGTCTTCGGGGCGGCCGGTCTCGTGTACGTGGCGCTGTTCGTGATCGTCGCCGGTGTCGCCACGTACACGTACCGGCGTACCCGGGGACAGATGGCCGACATGGACATGGGCGGGGTGATGCCCGGTGGCATGGCGAAGGTGATGCCGCTGCTGTCCTTCGCGACGATCATCACCGTGGCCGTCGTGCCGCTCGCCGCCGCGCTCTACGTCGTCACGAGCACGGCGTGGACCGCCGCCGAGCGGGCGTACCTGTATCGCGAGCCGTCCACGGTGTGAACGGGGTCTTGCGGGGTGATCCGATGTCTTGGAGGATCGACCAATCCTCCGATGGCCGCACTCCATCGGCCGGGGCCTACCTCGACCACAGGGAGAAGACCATGAAGCTGCTGCGCGTCGGGACGGCGGGCGCCGAGCGCCCCGCGCTGCTCGACCAGGACGGGGTCCTCCGGGACCTGTCCGCGATCGTCCCGGACATCGACGGAGCCCTGCTCTCCGACGCGTCCGCGCTCGACCGGGTCCGGGCCGCCGTGGGCGCCGGTGTGCTGCCCGCGCTGGACCCGACCGGGCTGCGGATCGGGCCGCCGGTCGGGCGCATCGGCAAGGTCGTGTGCATCGGGCTGAACTACCACGACCACGCCGCCGAGACGGGCCAGGCGACCCCCGACGAGCCGGTCGTCTTCCTCAAAGCCCCCGACACGGTCGTCGGCCCGAACGACACCGTGCTCGTACCGCGCGCCAGCCGCAAGACCGACTGGGAGGTCGAGCTCGCGGTAGTCATCGGACGTACGGCCCGCTATGTGGACTCCGCGGAGGCCGCGCTCACGCATGTCGCCGGGTACGCGGTCGCCCACGACGTCTCCGAGCGCGAGTGGCAGATCGAGCGCGGCGGCACCTGGGACAAGGGCAAGAACTGCGAGACGTTCAACCCGCTCGGCCCCTGGCTCGTGACGGCCGACGAGGTGCCGGACCCGCAGGCGCTGTCGCTGAAGCTTTGGGTGAACGGGGAGCTGAAGCAGGACGGCTCCACGTCCGACCAGATCTTCCCCGTGGGGGAAGTGGTGCGCTACGTCAGCCAGTTCATGACCCTCTACCCGGGCGACATCATCAACACCGGTACGCCGGCGGGCGTGGCCATGGGCCAGCCGGAGCCGAAGCCGTTCCTGCGGGGCGGGGACGTCGTCGAGCTGGAGGTCGAGGGGCTGGGGCGTCAGCGGCAGGAGCTCAAGGACGCGTGAGGGAGTGAACAGCGCGGCCCCCGCCCCTCGGCACCCAGATGGTGAGGGCAGGAGCGGGGACCGCGCGCCGCTTCAGCTGCGCGGGTGGTGCGCGACGATGTCCGCCAGATCGGCCAGCCACCGGCGGAGCGGGACGCCGGCCGGTGGCCCGACACCGAGGCCGGTGATCCGCGCCGATTGCCGCAGGGCGGCATCGTCGGGGTTCAGCGCCAAGAAGTCCTCGATCTCCGCGGTCACAGCGCGCGGGTCGTCAGGCGAGACGCCGCTCAGGTAGTCGTCGACGGCTGCCCGGTGCGACGCGTACTCGGCGTCGAAGTCCTGGTGGAAGTAAGCGCCGAGCAGATGCGCCAGTTCGGGGAACCGCTCTCGCCACTCCCAGGACGTCTCCGGCCGCGGGCCGGGTCGGCCCGTGATTTCTTCGCCTGCCGGCATGAGCCTCTGCAGATGCCCGCGAATGACACGGAGGCACTCTTCGACGCTCCTCCCGGCAGGCGGATCGATGTGGGGGAGTAGATCCACGTCGTCGGCGATCTCGTCGTTGACGAGACCTACCGCCAAGAGGTCGTCGATCTCCCGCGCGGCCGCGGCAGCCCGCGAGGGCTGCCGTTCGGCCTGGCGCAGGTACGCGCTGAGAGCAGCGCCTGGACTGGCGGCCGAGTCGTCGAAGGCGTAGCCGGTCACCTCGTAGGAGCGCAGCAAACGCCGCAGCTCGCCGAAGCGGTCGTCCACGATGTGCCGTCCACGTTTCTTCGCCCGACGTTGCCGTAGGGCGGTGACGTTACCTCACGCCGCGCGGGTGTCAGCGGCTGGAGAGGAAGGCGGGCCACCCCCCGGGGGAAAGGGGCGGCCCGCCGGTCTGTGTCAGGCGCTGGTGAAACGCTCCAGGGCCTGGACCACCAGCGCGTGGTCCTCCAGTTGGGGCAGGCCCGAGACGGTGGCCGTGCCGATGACGCCCGTGCCCGTGACCGTGAGGGGGAAGGAGCCTCCGTGGGCGGCGTACTGGTTCGGGTCCAGGCGGGAGTCCGTGTCGAAGGACTTGCCCTTCTCGCGGAAGCGGGTGCCGACCAGGAGGGAGCTCTCGGCGTACCGCTCGACGACGCGGCGCTTGCGGTCGATCCAGGCGTCGTTGTCCGCGCTGGAGCCGGGCAGGGCGGCGTGGAAGAGCTGTTGCGCGCCGCGCCGGATGTCGATGGCGACCGGGGCCCGGCGCTCGCGTGCCAGGTCGACCAGGAGGGTGCCGAGCGTCCAGGCGTCCTCGTAGGTGAAGCGGGGGAGGGTGAGGCGGGTTTGCTGCTCCTCCAGCTCCGCGATGGTCGGGGCGGTCACAGCGTCACCGTCGTACCGTCGCGGGCCGAGCGGCGCGCCGCCTCCAAGACGTCCAGCGTCGCCGCCGCCTCCTGGGCGGTGACCGGCGGGGGCGTGCCGTCGCGCAGGGCGGCGGCGACCGAGGCGTAGTACGCCGGGTAGGCGCCGGGGAGGGAGGGGACGGGCGTGGTGTTCTCGCCGGCGCCGATACGGCCCCACAGCGGTTCCGGCTCCATGCCCCACCCGGGGCCGGGGCGCTCGCCCGCGCGGAGGGCCGCCTCCTGCGGGTCCAGGCCGTACTTCACGTACCCCGCCCGCGAGCCCAGCACCCGGAAGCGCGGGCCGAGCTGGGCGGTGGTGGCGCTGACGTACAGGTGGGAGCGGACGCCGCTCGCGTGCGTGAGCGCGATGAACGTGTCGTCGTCGGCCTCGGCGCCCTCGCGGCGTACGTCCGCCTCGGCGTACACCCGCACCGCCGGGCCGAACAGCACCAGCGCCTGGTCGACGACATGGCTGCCCAGGTCGTACAGCAGCCCGCCGAACTCCTCCGGCGCCCCCGACTCGCGCCAGCCGCCCTTGAGCTGCGGCCGCCACCGCTCGAAGCGGGACTCGAAGCGCTGTACGTCGCCGAGTTCGCCCCGGTCCAGGAGGGCGCGGAGGGTGAGGAAGTCGTTGTCCCAGCGGCGGTTCTGGAAGACGGACAGGAGCAGGCCGCGCTCCTCGGCGAGGGCGGCCAGGCCACGGGCCTCCGCCGCCGTGCCGGCGACCGGCTTGTCGACGACGACCGGCAGACCGGCCTTGAGGGCGGCGGTCGCGAGCGGGACGTGCGTCTTGTTGGGCGAGGCGATCACGATCAGGTCCAGCTCACCGGGCCGGGCCCACAGCTCGTCCGCGGACGCGGCGACGCGGACGTCCGGGAACGCGGTGCGCGCCTGCTGCTGCCGCTCCGGGGCCGACGTGACGACCGTGTCGAGGACCAGGCCCTCGGTCGCGGCGATCAGCGGGGCGTGGAAGACGGAGCCCGCCAGGCCGTAGCCGACGAGTCCGACGCGCAGCGGTCCAGTCATGCATGCCACTTAAGCAACGCTGTTGCCAAAGTGCAAGCCGGCGCGACAATGGGACGGTGAACAGCGATACGGGTGTCAACCTGCCGGCCCTGCGCAGCCACAACGCCGCGCTCGTGCTCAACCTGCTGCGCGCGGCGGACGAGGACGGGGCCAGCCGGCTGGAGCTCGCCGAGCGGACCGGGCTCACCCCGCAGGCGGTCAGCAAGATCACCGCACGGCTGCGGGACGAGGGCCTCGCCGCCGACGCGGGGCGACGCGCCTCCACGGGCGGCAAGCCGCGCACCGTCCTGCGCCTGGTCCCCGGCGCCGCCCACGCCGTGGGCCTGCACCTGGACCGCGACGAGCTCACCGCGGTCCTCGTCGACCTGTCGGGCGTCGTCGTCGCCGCGAGCGTCGTGCCGCTGGACCTCGGCTCGGGCGCCGAGGTGGTCATGGAGGTGGTCGCGGGCGAGGTCGCCGCGCTCGCCACGCGCACGGTCCTCGGTGTCGGCGTCGCCATGCCCGGGCCCCTCGACCACGCCGCGGGCGTGCCGCACCGGGTGACCCGCTTCCCCGAGTGGGACGGCTTCCCGCTGCGCGACGCGCTCGCCCGGCGGCTCGGCCTGCCCGTGGTGCTCGACAAGGACACGAACGCGGCGGCGCTGAGCATCGCCCTGAGCGGCGCGGGCGGCGACTCGTTCGCGTACCTCCATCTCGGTACGGGGCTGGGCGCGGGGCTCGTCCTCGACGGCGGGCTGTACCGGGGCGCGCGGACGGGTGCCGGGGAGTTCGGGCACCAGACCATCCAGCTGGACGGCCCCGTGTGCGGGTGCGGCGGGCGCGGCTGCCTGGAGGCGCTGTGCCTGGCCGCCGTCGCGCGGGGCGACCTCGCCGAAGCGGCCAGGGTGCTGGGCGCGGGGGCGGCCAACCTCGTCAAGCTGCTGGACATCGACCGCGTGCTGCTGGGCGGGCGGGTGGTGACCGGCGCGGCGGAGCCGTTCGTACGGGGCGTGCGAGCCGTCCTGGAGGAGCGTGCCCGGCGCGGCGGCGACCCCGCCGTGCCCGTGTCCCTCGCGGAGGGCTCGGCCCACCCGGTCGCGGAAGGCGCGGCTCAGCTGATCCTGGGGCCGGTGTTCGGGCGGTAGGCGCGGCGCGCTCGGCGCCGGCCGGGGTGGGGCCGGGCCCCCGTCTCCCACGGCCCGCGGATGGCCACCGGCCGGGGTGGGGCCGTGCAGGGTCGTCCCCGCAGAGGTTGGCGGCGCCGTAACGGCTCCCCATCCGACGTACCCAAGGCCGCCGGCCTCGAGGAGGCGAGCCCCGAGGGGCCACGCCCCCCATCCCCCGGCAGGCCACCGGCCCGCACCGGAACGGGCACCGCCCCGGGTGGAGCCGCCGCAAGGGCACCGCCCTGTCCCGTTGTGCCCACCCGTCCCGCCCCAGCGGGACGACTGCCCACAACGGGGGGGCGTCCCACTACGGGCGACCCGCAACGGGGGCGACCCACAGCGGGGTGGCCCGCGGCGGGGCCCGGGGGCCGTACCGGCCCCCGTTGCGCCGAGTGGGCGCATCCCTGACGCCGTACGGCGGGATGTCGCCGCACCGCCGGTGCGGTGCCGATGCCGCGTGGGACGTTCTCGGCGTACGACTGTCCACGCCCGCCGCCGAAGGTGCCTCATGCGACTGCGCAACGTCATCGCCCCCTGCGCCACCGTCGCCGTCGCCGTACTCGCTCTCACCGCGGCGGCGCCGGCCGACGGCACAGCGCCCTTCGAGGCCGCCGCTCCCGACCGGCAGCCCACCTGCGGGAACCCCTCCTCCGCCGACTTCCCCATCCGCACCCGTATCAGCGGCGGCCCCACCGCCTACCGTCCCGGCGGCGGGTTCCACACCTGGAACGTGGAGCTGACCAACACCACCAGCGAGCCCTGCGGCAACATCCACCCCGTCATCGTCTTCACCGACCGCGCCCGCGCCCTGAAGCCTGCCCAGATCCAGCTGGAGTTCTACGAGAACGTCGGCAACGGCCGCCGCCAGTACCCCGTCACCATTGAACAGACGGACGAAAGCGAACTGGTCGGTGTGCTGGACGACGGCGCCGACGCCTTCCGGGGGTTCGCCGTCCCGCCCGGCCGGACCGTCACTGTGCCCGTCCGCCTCGCCTTCACCTCCGACGCCCGGCCCGACGCGATCACCGCCAACGCCGCGATCGTCCAGCGGCGCGGCGGCGACGGCGACTGGGTGGGCGAGTCGGCCGACTACCGGTTCACCCTCGTGGACGAGGAGCCCGCCAGCGAGTTCGCCGAGGAGCTGCCCAGGACCGGCCGGAACGTCCTGATCGTCGCCGGTGCCTCCGCCCTCGCCTTCCTCCTCGGCGCCGGGACGCTTTCCCTGGCGGGCCGCATCCGGGACCGCAAGGGCTGACCGGCCGCCGGAGCCGACGCCCCGCGTTCACCTTCGCGTTCACGTACGTCTGCGAACATCCCGTCCGTGGACTACGTGAACTACCCCGACGGCCAGGCACCCGGCGCACCCGGCGTACCCGGCGCACCCGTCCGCTCCGGCATCCCGGAGCACGGCCGCATCCCCAAGTACTACGCGGTCAAGGCCCATGTCGCGGCGCTGATCGAGGAGTTGGGCGAGGGCCAGGCCCTGCCCGCCGAGCGCGAACTGGCCGTGCGGTACGAGGTCTCCCGCGAGACCGTACGCCAGGCCCTGCGCGAGCTGTTGCTGGAGGGGCGGCTGCGCCGCCAGGGGCGCGGCACGGTCGTCGCGGGCCCCAAGCTGGAGCAGCCCCTGTCGCTCGCCAGCTACACCGAAGGCGTACGCCGCCAGGGCCGCCGCCCCGGCCGTAACCTCGTCACGCTCGACCGCTTCCCCTGCCCCGCCGCGCTCGCCGCCGACCTCGGCACCGAGCCGGGTGAGCCGGTCTGGCACATGGAGCGCGTGCTGCTCGCCGACGACGAGCGGGTCGGCCTGGAGAGCACGTACGTCACCGAGGCCCGAGTCCCGCGCCTGGACGCCGACTTCGACCCCGACTCGTCCTTCTACGCCTACCTCCGCGAACGCCTCGGCATCGGCTTCGGCGACGCCGACGAGCGCATCGAGACGGTCCTCGCCACCCCGCGCGAGGCGCTGCTCATCGGCACGCCGCCCGCCCTGCCGATGCTGCTGCTCCACCGCCTCTCCCGGGACACGGACGGCCGGCCCCTCGAACGCGTCCGCACCCTCTACCGGGGTGACCGCTTCAGCTTCACGACGCACCTCGGACCCCGGTAAGGTCAAGAACAGATAACGGGTCTAGGCCAAGCTTGAGGGGGCGTTCACCTTCCCGTCGCCGACCCGACCCACCCGCGCCACCCACCACCACGACCGTTTCCGGCGTGAGAGTCATCGTCGTAGGAGCCGGCGTGGTGGGCACCATGCACGCCTGGCACGCAGTGGAACGCGGCCACGAGGTCGTACAGATCGAGCGCGAGAGCGAGGCCCGCGGCGCCTCCCTCCGCAACTTCGGCCAGATCTGGGTGAGCGGCCGCGCCGGCGGCGAGGAGCTGGAAACAGCCCTGCGCGCCCGCGAGCTGTGGGAGGGCATCGGCGCCCGCGTCCCGGAGCTGGGCTTCCGGGCCATCGGCTCGCTCACCCCCGTCCGCACCGACCCGGAACTGGCCGTCGCCGAAGCCGCCGTCGCCCGCCCCGACGCCGCCGCCCGCGGCTTCAAGCTGGTCACCGCCGACGACGCCCGCGCCATGAACCCCGCCCTCCGCGGCGACTTCCGCGCCGCCCTGTGGTGTGAGCGGGACGCGGCCGTCGAGCCCCGCACCGCCCAACTCGCCCTCCGCGAGGCCCTGATGGCCTCCGGGCGGTACACCTTCCTCCCCGGCCGCGAAGTCCGTGACGTCGTCGGGAACAACGCCGTCCGGGACGACCACGGCGACGTCCACACCGGCGACGCCGTCGTCCTGTGCACCGGCGCGTGGCTCGGCGGGCTCGTCCGCGAGGTCGCCGGAGACATCCCCGTACGCCGCGTACGCCTGCAGATGATGCAGACCGACCCGCTCGACGAGCCCCTGACCACCTCCGTCGCCGACGCCGACAGCTTCCGCTACTACCCGGCGTACGACTCGACCGCCCTGGAAGCCGGCCAGGCCCAAGAGCCGGTCGCCGCCGCGCACAAGATGCAGCTGCTCATGGTGCAGCGCCTCGACGGCGGGCTGACCATCGGCGACACCCACGAGTACGAGCACCCCTTCGCCTTCGACACCCTCGAAGACCCCTACGAGCACCTCACCCGCGTCGTCGAGTCCCTCCTCGGCCGCCCACTGCCGCCCGTCCGCCGCCGCTGGGCCGGGGTGTACGCGCAGTGCACCGACACCAGCCGCGTCGTCCACCGCCAGCAGGTGCGCGACCGCGTGTGGCTGGTGACGGGCCCCGGTGGACGCGGCATGACGTGCTCGCCCGCCATCGCCGAAACGACCGCGAACGAACTGGGTTGGTAACCATGGCAATCAAGCTTGTCGTCCTCGACATGGCCGGGACCACCGTCGCCGACGGGGGCCTGGTGGAGGAGGCCTTCGACGCGGCCGCCCGCGCACTGGGCACGGAGCCGGACGCACACATGCTCGACCACGTCCGCGCCACCATGGGCGAGTCCAAGATCTCCGTCTTCCGCCACCTCTTCGGGGACGAGTCCCGCGCCCAGGCCGCCAACCTCGCCTTCGAGGAGGCGTACGGCAAGCTCGTCGCCGCCGGGCGGATCGCCCCCGTGCCGGGCGCCGCCGACGCGATCCGAAAGCTCAAGGACCAGGGCCGTACCGTCGTCCTCACCACCGGGTTCGCCCGCGTCACCCAGGACGCGATCCTCGACGCGCTCGGGTGGCGGGACCTCGTCGAGCTGACGCTGTGCCCCGCCGACACCGACGGCGGGCGCGGGCGCCCCTACCCCGACATGGTCCTCGCCGCCCTCCTCCGCACCGGCGCGGCGGACGGCGTCCAGGGCGTCGCGGTCGCCGGCGACACCTCGTACGACATGCTCAGCGGCGTACGCGCCGGGGCGCGCGTCGTCGCCGGCGTACTGACCGGCGCGCACGGCGCCGACGCGCTGCGCGACGCGGGCGCCACGCACGTCCTCGGCTCGGTCACCGAACTGCCCGACCTGCTGGTGCGGGTGGAAGCATGACCAGCGGCATCCGCTTCGAGCAGGTCTCCGTCGCGTACGGGAAGAACGTCGTGCTCGACTCCCTCGACCTGACCGTCGAACCCGGCGAGGTCATGGCGCTGCTCGGACCGTCCGGCTCCGGCAAGACCACCGCGCTGCGCGCCGTCGCCGGGTTCGTACGCCCGGTGTCGGGGCGGGTGTTCATCGGTGGGCGTGATGTGACCGCGCTGCCGCCGCACCGGCGCGGCATCGGGATGGTCGTCCAGAGTTACGCGCTCTTCCCGCACATGCGGGTCGAGGACAACGTGGCGTTCGGGCTGCGCGCCCAGAAGGCCCCGAAGGGCGAGAGACCGGGCCGGGTCGCCGAGGCGCTGGAGCTGACCGGCATGGCCGCGTACGCCAGGCGCTACCCGCGCGAACTGTCCGGCGGCCAGCAGCAGCGCGTCGCCATCGCGCGGGCGCTCGCCATCCGGCCGGGCGTGCTGCTGCTGGACGAGCCGCTGTCGGCGCTGGACGCGCAACTGCGCTCCGGGATGCTCGCCGAACTGGCGCGGCTGCACCGCGAGCTGCCGGACGTGTCCATCCTGTACGTCACCCACGACCAGGTCGAGGCGCTGACGCTGGCCGACCGGATCGCGGTCATGGACCGGGCGCGGCTGCGGGACTGCGGCACGCCGCGGGAGCTGTACCGGCGGCCGCGTACGGAGTTCACGGCGTCGTTCGTCGGCAACGCGAACCTCCTGCCGGTGACGGTCGGATCGGGCGCCGTGTCCTTCGCCGGGCGGGAGCTGAAGGTCCCGGTGCCGGAGGGCGCGGTGCCTCAGGGCGCGGTGGGGGGCGCGACCCTGTGCGTCCGCCCGCACCTGCTCGGCCTCGGCGACGGCCCCAACGCCCTGCGCGGCACGCTCACCGAGGTCCAGTGGCGGGGCGCGACGCACCGGCTGTACGTCGACGTCGACGGGCACCGCGTGATGGCCGACCTCCGCGAGCTGCGGGACCCGCCGCCGCTGGGCGCGCCCGTCACGCTCCACTTCGCCCCGGACGACGCGGTGCTGCTGGGGGCGGAGGTGGCCGCCCATGGCTAGCGCGGGAACCCTGGTGGGCGGCGCGGCCGGCAAGGGCGCCCGGCGGAGCGGGCGCGTACCCGCCTGGGTGTGGGCCCTGCCGCCCGTCGCCGTCCTCGGGCTCGTGTTCCTCTACCCGCTCGGGCTCGTCGTACAGGAATCCCTCGCCCCCGGCGCCTACGCCGACGTCTTCGCGTCGCGGGCCTTCCGCGAGGCGCTGGTCACCACCGTGTGGCTGGCCGTCGGGGCGACCGTCGGGTGCCTGGTCCTGGGGTTCACGCTCGCGCTGATCATCGCGTTCGTGCCGTTTCCCGGGGGCAGGGCGGTGGCCAAATTCATCGACGTGTTCCTCTCCTTCCCCTCCTTCCTCGTCACGCTCGCCCTCCTCTTCATCTACGGCACCGTCGGCATGGCCAACGGCCTGTGGACGGACGTCACCGGAACCGCCGAGGGGCCGTTCGCGTTCCTGACGACGCCATGGGGCGTGCTGCTCGCGGAGATCACGTACTTCACGCCCTTCGTGATGCGCCCGTTGCTCGCCGCGTTCTCGCAGCTCGACACCGCACAGCTGGAGGTGGCGTCCTCGCTGGGCGCCCGGCCCGCGCGGATCGTGCGGCGGGTGATCCTGCCCGAGGCGCTGCCGGCCCTCGCGGCGGGCGGGAGCCTCGTCCTCGTCATGTGCCTCAACGAGTTCGGCATCGTGCTGTTCACCGGCGCCAAGGGCGTGACGACCCTGCCGATGCTCGTCTACGGCAAGGCGATCCTCGAGTCCGACTATCCGGCCGCGTGCGTCGTCGCGGTCGTCAACATCGCGATCTCCGTGGGGCTGTACGCCCTGTACCGGGTGGTGAGTGGCCGTGTTGGTGCACAGCGCTAAGGGCAAGTGGGCCGCCTGGGCCCTCTTCGCCGTCCTGTTCCTGCCGCTCTTCGCGGTTCCCCTGCTCGTGATCCTGGCCGCGTCGTTCTCGACGAACTGGTCCGGCGCCTTCCCCTCCGGCCCGACCGCCGGGCACTACGCCTCCGCCGTGCGCGGCGAGTCCCTCCAGGCGCTGACCACCAGCCTGGTCACCGCCGTGACGGCGAGCCTGCTCGCCCTGCTCGTCGGCACCTGGGCCGCCCTCGCCGCCGCGTCCCTGAACAAGCGGGTACGACGCGCCCTGGACGCCCTGTTCATGCTGCCCGTCGCGGTCCCGTCCGTGGTCGTCGGCCTCGCGGTCCTCGTGGCCTTCTCCCAGCCGCCGTTCCTCCTCAACGGCACGCGGTGGATCGTGATCCTCGCCCACACCGTGCTGGTCACGGCCTTCGCGTACCAGTCGGTGTCGGCGGCCATCGTCCGCCTGGACCCCATGTACGAGCAGGCCGCCGCCAGCCTCGGCGCCCGCCCCGCCCACGTACTCCTCCGGGTCAAGCTGCCGCTGCTGCTGCCGTCCCTGAACGCGGCCGCGGGGCTCTGCTTCGCCCTGTCCATGGGTGAGCTGAGCGCCACGATGATGCTCTACCCGCCGGACTGGCTGCCGCTGCCGGTGCTGATCTTCACGGCCACCGACCGGGGGTCCCTGTTCACCGGCTCGGCGATCGCCGTCGTCCTGATGGCGACGACGCTGCTCGTCCTGCTCGCCGTCTCCCGTATCCGTACCAAAGCCACGTACCGCTGAGGCACGTACCGATAAGCCACGTACCGCTAGGAGAGAACCACGTCATGCTTACGCACGCCGCCGCCACCAAGCCGCTCGCCGCCCTCACCGGCGGTCTCCTCCTCGCCGCCACGCTCACCGCCTGCGGCGGCGACTCCGCCGCCTCCGACGAGAAGGTCGTCACCGTCTACAGCGCCGACGGCCTCAAGGGCGAGAAGGGCGACGGCTGGTACGACCAGGTCTTCAAGGACTTCGAGAAGCAGACCGGCATCAAGGTCGAGTACGTCGAGGGCGGCTCCGGCGAGATGGTGCAGCGCGCCGCCCGCGAGAAGCGCAACACCCAGGCCGACGTCCTCGTCACCCTCCCGCCCTTCATCCAGCAGGCCGACTCCAAGGGCCTCCTCCAGCCGTACGAGCCCAAGGGCTCCGACCAGGTCGACGGCGCCGACAAGTCCGGCGACGGCACCTGGACCTCCGTCGTCAACAACTACTTCGGGTTCATCCACAACAAGAAGGAGCTGAAGACGCCCCCCACCACCTGGGAGGACCTCCTCGACCCGAAGTACAAGAACAAGCTCCAGTACTCCACCCCCGGCGTGGCCGGCGACGGCACCGCCGTCGTGATCAAGGCCATGCACGACTTCGGCGGCCAGGAGCCCGCCATGGAGTACCTGAAGAAGCTCCAGGCCAACAACGTCGGCCCGTCCTCCTCCACCTCCAAGCTCGCCCCCAAGGTCGACAAGGGCGAGATCCTCGTCGCCAACGGCGACGTCCAGATGAACTTCGCCCAGGCCAAGTCCATGCCGAACCTCGGCATCTGGTTCCCCGCCAAGCAGGGCGGGAAGCCCACCACCTTCGCCCTGCCGTACGCCGCGGGCCTCGTCAAGGACGCCCCGCACAGCGACAACGGCAAGAAGCTCCTCGACTTCATGCTGAGCGAGCAGGCGCAGCGTCAGGTCAGCGCGATCGGCGGCGGCTTCCCCGCCCGCGCCGACGTCAAGCCCACCGACGCCAACGCCATCGAGCTGGCCAAGCTGATGGAGGGCGTCGACGTCTTCGAGCCGGACTGGGCGGACATCGACAAGAACCTGACGTCGTACGTCGACGCGTGGAAGTCGGCAACGGGAAGCTAGCGAGCCGAAGCCAAGAGTTCACCGCACGTATCTGGTGCCCCGCGAAAGGTAGCGGAAAGATAACGGGTACGGACCAACGCCCCTGGGAAACCGGGGGCGTTGGCGTGTGCCCCCACACCCCCTTCGACGGAGGTTTCCCGATGCCGAACACCGGCATGTCCCGCCGTACCGTGCTCGCCGCAGCAGCAGCCGGGGCGGCTGCGGCGGCAGTCACCACCGCACCGGCCGCCCACGCCGCCGCGCCCACCCTCCCCAACGGCACCAGCAAGGACAAGGTGCTCGTCGTCGGGATGGACGGGCTGCGCCACGACAGAATCGACGCGGCCAACGCCCCGCACATGAAGTCCATGATGGCGAACGGCACCTACGGCCTGTCCCTGCTGTACGCCAACCCCATGGCCGCCACCTCCTCCGGCCCCGGCTGGTCGACCATCTCCACCGGCGTCTGGCCCGACAAGCACGGAGTCAAGGACAACACCTTCACCGGCAAGAACTACGGTACGTACCCCGGCTTCCTCGCCCGCCTCGCCCAGGTGCGCCCCGGGCTGTCCACGTACGCCGCCGTCGACTGGAAGCCGCTGGACGCCCAGGGCACCGTCACCCCCGGCGCCGACGCCAAGCTCGTCCTCGACGGCGACCGCGACGGGTACGTCGCCCACGACGCGACCATCGCCGCCGAGACCGAGTCGATCCTCCGCGACCAGAACCCCGACGTCCTGTTCGTCTACCTCGGCAACACCGACGTCGTCGCGCACGCGAACGGCACCGGCCAGAAGTACCTCGACGCCATCGCCGTCCAGGACGCCCAGCTCGGCCGGATGCTCGCCGCCATCAAGGCCCGCCCCTCGTACGCCACCGAGCGCTGGACCGTCATCGTCACCACCGACCACGGCCACGTCGACGCGGGCGGCCACGGCGGCAGCTCCATCGAGGAGCGGCGCACCTTCGTCCTCGCCACCGGCCCCGGTATCGCGGCCGGCGCCCGCCCCCTCGACACCCGGCTCGTCGACGTCGCCGCCACCGTCTTCCACCAGCTCGGCATCGTCCCCGACCCGTCCTGGGGCCTGGACGGCAAGCCGATCCAGCAGCGCTCCACCGACCCCTTCGACACCCTCCAGTCCTCCCTCACCCAGCGCGTCGACGAGACCGGCATCCCGGCCGGGATCCTCGGCTTCACTCACACCCCGCCCAGCGGCTGGTCCGTCATCAACAACGCCATGGGCACCGGCGGCATGACCGAGTGGCGCGGCTGGTCCTTCGCCACCGACGAGTTCTGGTCCCGCACCCAGCGCGACCAGCAGCGCGAGCTCAACGTCCGCGCACGCGGCGTCTTCGCGGTCGCCGACTCCGACGAGTGGGCCGACAGGACCTTCTCCGGCACGTACGACTCGACCCTGGTCAGCCCCGCGTACACCGTCAGCGGCAAGACGAAGGTGACGCTCGACTTCACCACCCTCTACCGCCAGGAGGGCAGCCAGACCGCCGAGGTCCTCGCGTCCTTCAACGGCGGCACCCCGACCGTCGTCAAGAGCTACACCTCCGACGTCATCTCCAAGCCCCAGTCCCTCACCGTCACCGTCCCCTCCGGAGCCTCCAGCGTCAGCTTCCGCTTCCGCTACACCGGGTCCAACAACTGGTACTGGACGATCGACGGGGTGAAGATCACCGCATCCTGATTAGGCTGGGGGCGTCGCCACAGCGCTGTCGCGGCGTCCCCAGCACGCATGTCTGTACCTGTACGGCAGGAGTCCCGCCCCATGGCAGAGCGCAAGCCGATCGAATCCTGGCTCACCGACATGGACGGCGTCCTCATCCACGAGGGCGTACCCATCCCCGGCGCCGACGCCTTCATCAAGAAGCTGCGGGATACGGAGAGGCCCTTCCTGGTCCTCACCAACAACTCCATCTACACCGCCCGCGACCTGCACGCCCGGCTCGCCCGCATGGGCCTGGACGTGCCCGTCGAGAACATCTGGACCTCCGCGTTGGCCACCGCCCAGTTCCTGGACGACCAGCGGCCCGGCGGCACGGCGTACGTCATCGGCGAGGCGGGGCTCACCACCGCGCTGCACGACATCGGCTACATCCTCACCGACCACGACCCGGACTACGTGGTCCTCGGCGAGACCCGTACGTACTCCTTCGAGGCCATGACCAAGGCCGTCCGGCTGATCAACCAGGGCGCCCGCTTCATCGCCACCAACCCCGACGAGACGGGCCCCAGCGCCGAGGGCCCGCTGCCCGCCACCGGTGCGGTCGCCGCGCTGATCAGCAAGGCCACGGGCAAGACCCCGTACTTCGCGGGCAAGCCGAACCCGCTGATGATGCGCACCGGCCTGAACGCCATCGGGGCGCACTCCGAGACCAGCGCGATGATCGGCGACCGGATGGACACCGATGTGCTGGCCGGGCTGGAGGCGGGGATGGAGACCTTCCTGGTGCTGACGGGACTGACCGCACGGGAGGACGTGGAGAAGTACCCGTACCGCCCCTCCTGGACCGTCGACTCGATCGCCGATCTGGTCGATCGCGTCTGAGCGACCCTTCGGCCCCATCGGCCCAGTTCAGAGCCGCCCGACCGGGTGAAAGGCCGGGTGACGGCCGTCCCCCTGCGGATGCGGAAACCGGCGAACGGGGTGAATCTTCAGTGCAGGAGGTTCACGATGCGTTCAGCTCTGTTTGCGCTCCGTGCCGCAGCCGGGGCGGCCACCGTCCTGGCGCTGGCCGCGGGGCCCGCGTACGCCGGTGACGGCGAGGAGGACCGGGACGGCGAGAAGCACCGGGAGAAGGTGACGGCCCTGGTCGTGCCCGCCACCACCAAGCCCGGCGGAGACGTGGACATCCAGGTCCACGGCTGCAAGGGCAAGCACGGCTCGGTCAGGTCCAAGGCGTTCGTCGCGGAGGCCGAGCTGTCCGGCCGCCAGGGCAAGGGCGGGCCGCTGTACGGCGACACCACCGTCAAGTCCCGCCTGGACTCCGGTTCGTACCCGCTCACCGTCCACTGCGACGGGCGCGACCACCATGACGCCGGCACCGTCCACGTCACCCACCACCCGGCGCCCAGCCCCGTCGCCCCGGTCAGGGCCGGTGGTGGAGGCACCGCCGTGCTGGCCGCCGACGCGCCCCGGGGCGGTACGGAGGAGCAGGGGCCCAGCACCCCGCACACCGTGATCGGCCTGGTGCTGGCGGGCGTCGCGGCGGTCGCCGTCGCCTTCCGCAGCACCCGCCGCCGGCGCCGTACCCGCGCGGACTGACCGTGTCCTCCGCACGGCACCCCGCCGGACACGGCCGGCTGCTCACTGGCGTGGCCTGGGCCCTGTTGCTGCTGGGCCTGTGGCTGTGGGGCAAGGACATCACGGGCGGACCCGGCGGCCTGTCCGCCCCCACCACCGGAGACGTCGCCGCCGTCGGCCGCCCCCTGGGCGTCCCACTGCCACCGGCCCGCCCGCCGATGGAGCCCGCCCCGCCCGAGCGCCTGGAGGCCCCGTCGCTGGGGATCACCGCCCCGGTCGTCCCACGCGGCCTGGACAGGACGGGCGCGATGGACCCGCCCCCGTACGAGAAGGCGCACAGCGTCGGCTGGTTCCGCGACGGGGCCCAGCCGGGCACGGACGGCGCCGCGCTCTTCGTCGGCCACGTCGACACCGAGACGAAACCGGCCGTCTTCTACGGCCTGAGCTCCGCCCGCCCCGGCGAACGGATCAAGGTGACCAGGACGGACGGCTCGGTCGCCGAGTTCACCATCGACGACGTGCAGGTCTTCGCCCGGCACGAGTTCGACCCCAAGAAGGCGTACGGGCAGCGTCAGCCCGGCCGCCCCGAGCTGCGCCTGATCACCTGCGGCGGCACCTTCGACCGCGCGTCCGGCACCTACACGGCGAACGTCGTCGTCTCCGCGTACCTCACGAGCGCGGCGTAACGCGCCACCGGACGAACCACCTGGCCCGGCCGACGGCCCTTCCCCCGTCGCACCGGGGGCCCCATACCCGGGCCGTCGGCCGGGCCGGCCCTCGACCGCGTGAGTCCGGGCTGCGGGAGAAGCCCGGCATCGGCGCGGGAGGCCGGGGATGGTCCGGCAGCTCGCGCTCACTGTAGAACGCCGCCCCGGTCCGATCCAGACCGCCCTCGTGGCTTCCGGACACGTGTGTCAGGATGGATTCGACCGGGTTGTCCGGGAGGGGGCACCTGGGGGGTGATCCCGCACATAGTGCACCCAAGGGGGAGTGGATGTACGGCAGTTGCACCGGGCGTGCCCGCGTGAGGGCGGCCGCGGTGGGGGCGGTGGGCGCGGTGGCGGCATTGCTGCTCGCGGGTTGTACCTCCCCCGACGCCGGCAGTGGCGGCAAGCAGCCGGAGGCCGCGCCGGTCGTGAGTCAGCAGCCCAAGGCGACCGACCCGTTCTGGGTCAATCCGGGCAGCAAGGCGGCCCAGCAGGTCGCCGGCTATCTGCGCGACGGCAAGAAAGAGGACGCCGAGCTCATCAAGAAGATCGCCTCCCAGCCGGTGGGCGAGTGGGTCGGCACGGAGCAGCCGGAGGAGGACGCCCGCGGCTTCACCGAGGCCGCCGCGAAGGCCGACCGGGACGCCGTGCTGGTCCTCTACAACATCCCGCACCGCGACTGCGGCCAGCACTCCGCGGGCGGCGCCCCCGACAGCGACGCGTACCGCGCGTGGCTGGACAAGGTCGCCAAGGGCATCGGCGACCGGCGGGCCACGGTGATCGTGGAGCCGGACGCCGTGATGCACATGGTGGACGGCTGCACCGAGGACCAGTACCACGAGGAGCGGTACGACCTGCTCAAGGGCGCCGTCAAGCGGCTGAAGCAGCTGGCGAACACCAAGGTGTACCTGGACGCGGGCAACGCCGGCTGGGGCAAGCCGGACCAGATCTTCGAGCCGCTGCGGTGGGCGGGCGTCGCGGAGGCCGACGGCTTCGCGGTGAACGTGGCCAACTTCCAGACCACCGAGGCCAGCAAGGAGTACGGCAAGAAGGTCTCGGCGAAGGTCGGGAACAAGCCGTTCGTCATCGACACCAGCCGCAATGGCAACGGCCCCTACACCGAGGGCGACCCGGCCGAGAACTGGTGCAACCCGCCGGGCCGCGCCCTCGGCGAGACGCCCACCACCAACACGGGTGACCCGCTGGTCGACGCGTACCTGTGGATCAAGCGCCCGGGCGAGTCGGACGGCGACTGCAAGGGCGGCCCCAAGGCGGGCGACTGGTTCCCGGAGTACGCCCTCGAACTGGCCCGCAACAGCAAGTGACACAAGGGGCGCCCCCGGCGGGGGCGCCCCTCGCGCATGTGCGGGGTGTTACGGAACCTCGACCCACACCGCCTCGGACGGCGTGCCCTTGTCGTCGGTGACGAAGAGCATGTACCAGCCGGACGGGACCAGGGAGCGGTTCTTCGGGACGGTGACATCGAAGCCGTCGGCCGTCTTCTTCATCTCCAGGGCGATCGACCGCTGGTCGACGTCGGTGACGTGCGTGACGGCGCTCGGCCGCATCAGCTTCGCCGTCTTGATCCTCGCGGCGTCCGGGGTCGTGAAGACGCCGCTCCCACCGCGCTTGATCTTCGCCGGGCCGCCGGTGACCTTCGGCTTGGAGTCACGGAAGAGGTAGGGCGGGGTGTAGATCTCGATGCGCTGTTCGAAGACGCCCGGCTTGGTGTTGGCCTTGTCGGCGAAGAGCGAGTCCGAGCCGAAGATCATCACGCGGCCGTCGGGCAGCAGCACCGAGCCGGAGTGGTAGTTGCGGCCCACCTGCGGGTCGGCGACGCGCGTGTACGTCCCCGTCTTCGGGTCGTACGTCCGCGCCTCCAGCACGTTGGAGTCGCTGCGCCCCCGGTAGTCCTCCGAGCCGCCGGTGACCAGCACGGTGTCGTCCGGCATCAGCGAGGCGCTCGGGTAGCGGGTGCCCTTGTCGAGCGAGGCGCCGTCCTTGAAGCGGGGGTTGGGGTCCTTGAGGTCGACCAGACGGGACTTCTCGCTGGACTTCTCGGACTCGCCGACCCCGCCGCCCCCGATGACCATGAACCGCTGGTCCTGGGCGGGCGGCAGCATGACGGTCGCGGACGTCTCCATCCTGTCCGCGTCGCTCAGGCCCGGGATCTTGTCGAACTCGTTGGTCTCCAGGTCCCAGACGCCCGGCTCACGGCCGACGTCGGCGGGCCCGTACCCGGCGTTGGAGCCGGAGTAGAACAGCTTGCCGTTGTCCATGAGGAAGATCGCCGGGTACGTCGGGAAGCGCCGCTCGATCCCGGTGTACTCCCAGGTCCTGGTCTTCGGGTCGTAGATCTCGTCCTTGCCGGGGACGATCTGCCCGATCTCGTCGAGGCCGGAGAGGGCGAGGACCTTGCCGTCCTTGAGGGTGGTGAGCGTCGGGTACCAGCGGGCCTCGTTCATAGGGTCGACCTTGATGTACTTCTCGGCGACCGGGTCGAACTCGAAGGCGTCCTTGATGCCCTGGAAGTCCTTCTTGTCGAGGGCGAGCTTCTGCGCCATGCCGTAGACGTTGCGGGCGTCCTTGCCCGTCAGGCCCTCGACCTTGTAGTTGTCCTCGGTGCCGGTCTCGAACTCCTTGCCGGACTCCTCGGCCTCGACGTAGATCCGGCCCAGGCCCGGCTGGGTGCGCAGGAAACGGCCGGTGGTCTTGTCGAAGACCTTCTCGGCCTTCTCCACCAGGACCGGGTCCTTGGAGACGAACGTCTTGCCGTTGGCCCTGCCGGTGAACCTGGTCCCGGCGGGCAGCGTGATCGGCTTGTCCGGGTCCTCGTTGTGGACGATCATCAGGCCGCCGGCCTTGGTGACGTCGCCCTGGAGCTTCTCGTACCGCTTGGTGCCGCCCGCGACCAGCAGCTTTCCGTCGGGCAGCTGGGTGTGCCCGGCGCAGAACATGTCCTTGGGGGTCTCGATCTTCTTGAACTTGTCCGTCTTCGGGTCCCACAGGACCGACTCGAACTTGTTCGCGTCGAAGTTCTTCTGGTTGTTGCCGGAGCCCGCGATCAGCAGCACCTTGCCGGTGTGCAGCAGCGCCGCGTGGATGGTGTTGATCCGGAACTCGGAGGGGACGTCGAGGAAGTCCCAGTGGCCGTTGGCGGCCTTGTACTCCGGCTTGTTGATCGTGTAGTCGTGGTACTTCTCCGAGCCGTACCTGTACAGGGCCGGACCGTTGAACCCGGCGACCACAGCAACCACCGCCGTGCCTATCAGAATGCGACGGGCACGGTTCCGGCGGTGGTTCGGCCGGACGGGCAGGCTGCTCATTTGTTACGTCCCCCAAGGGCGATCTGCATGGTGTCGTTCTGCTCGGCCCAGCTCGGCTTGGCCTGCGGCGCGTGGTCCACGGCCGGCGCGGGCGGCTGCGGCGGCCGGCTCCCCCCGCCGTGCCGGGCGGGGCGCTTCTTCTTCTCCTGGCGCAGCATGTGCCGCCAGACGAAGATCGGCGTGGCGGTGATCAGCGTGGCGAACGACGCCCAGATGATCATCGCGGGGTGGGAGTTCCCGAAGACGAAACCGGCGACCATGGACCCGACGAAGATCCCGATGAAGTACCAGTGGTACCGGAAGGTCGCGAACCACCTGTCCGGGCTCGCCGAGTCGCCCTTGGGGGTGACCACGAACGAGCTCTTGCGGCGGAGGGCGGAGTCGATGAGCGCCTTGGCGTAGAGCGGCGCGGACAGGGCGGACATGACCATGCCGGCCACACCGCCGGACCCCTCCGGCTCGTGCGGGGAGACGTTGTGCCGGCGGTTCCAGACGTACAGGCCGATCTGGAGCGCGGAGGCGTTGCCGTAGAGCATCAGCCACACGGTCGGGTCGATGTTCACACCCGAGGCGCCCAGGCCCAGGAACAGCGCGCAACTCAGCGCCGCCAGAATCCAGTTCAGGGCGGACATCGGGTAGAAGATGATCATCATCGTGTAGTTGAAGAGCTTGCTCGGCGGCAGCGTGCCGAAGCCCTTCCAGTACTGCTTGAGGATCGTCTCGTACGTACCGCGCGACCAGCGCATCTGCTGGGTGAAGAAGTCCGTCCAGGCGCTGGGGCCCTCACCGACCGCGAGCACGTCCGGGGTGTAGACCGAGCGCCACTTGTTGCCCGTCGCCGGGTTCTTGTGGCGATGGATCTCGAAGCCGGTCGCCATGTCCTCGGTGATCGAGTCGTACAGGCCGCCGATCTGCTTGAGCGCCGTGATGCGCACGGCGTTCGACGTACCGACGAACATCGGCGCGCCGTAGCGGTTGCCGGCGCGCTGGATCAGCGCGTGGAAGAGGAACTGCTGCGACTCGGCGGCCTTGGTGACGAAGTTGTCGTAGTTGCCGTAGACCTGTGGGCCGATGACGAAGCCGACGTCCGGGTCCCGGAAGAAGCCGAGCATCCGCTCCAGGTAGTTGGGCAGCGGCACGTGGTCGGTGTCGACGGAGGCGAAGAAGTCGTAGTTGACGCCGTGCGCGTCCAGCCAGGCGTTGTAGTTGCCGTGCTTGGTCTTGGCGCGCTGGGCACCGGTGGGCTGGTTCCACTTCGCGATGCCCTTGCGGGAGAAGTGGTGCACGCCCAGGCGCTCGCAGACGGCCTTGACCTCGGGGTCGTCGCCCTCGTCGAGCAGCCACACGTGCATCAGGCCGCGGTGCCGGATCCTGACGGCGGCCTCCAGCGTCTTCGTCACCATCTCCAGGGGCTCCTTGCCCGGGACGAAGGAGGTGAGGAAGGCGACCCGGGTGCCGGACTCCGGCACGACCGGGACCGGGTCGCGAGCGACCAGCGTCGCGTGCGCGTTCGACAGCACGTTCATGCAGCGGAAGAACTCGATCAGGCCGATCGAGACGAGCATCACGATGTCGAGCGCCGGCAGCCAGGAGAAGGCCGGGTAGTCCCGCTCGGTCCAGTGCGACGGCTGCAGCAGCCAGACCAGCAGCACCAGCGACAGCACCGGGGCGGCGGCGAGCATCAGCGCGACCCGGATCCGGTGCGGCTCCTGCGAGATCAGCGACCGGTACTGCACCGTGTACGGCTTGTTCGGGTCGGGCTGGGTGAGGGGCCCCGCGAGCCGGCTGTAGTGCTCGTAGTCGTAGCGCGGCAGCGGCTTCGCGGCGGGGCGCTGCCGGGCCCCGCCACCGGTCTGGAGCTGCGGGGGAACCCGAAGCTGAGTGGTCCGGGATGGGTCGTTGTCCTGCCGGGCGCCGGTCGCGCCGGTCGGCGTCGACGTCATGAGTCATCCCCCCGCACGCATGCTGGCTGCGCGATTGGTCTGGTCGTTTCCCGTCCGGACGCGCAGTCCCCCTAGACCGGCGTATCCCGACGCATAGTGGCAGGCCACCGTCCCTGAAGACATGGAACGACGACCTTCCGGTTGCATGATGCCCGTCACGGCATCACACGCGTGAAACGGGGCCCCCACCCCGCGGTCCCCGCAACCGGAGCACCCCCCGAAACTGCCGCCAACTGCTCGGACCTCATGCCCCATTGAGGGACATCGGCTCCAGGATAGGGTCTACGCCCCCAGGTCTTGATCGCAAGGGTGAAACAGACTGTTTCCCGGGTAAACGCACGATTTGGGTGGCTCCGGGGAGGGGCGGTACGACTGAGGCCCCCTCACCCGTGGTGAGAGGGCCTCGGCCTCGCGTGCGCCGCCAGGGACTCGAACCCCGGACCCGCTGATTAAGAGTCAGCTGCTCTAACCAACTGAGCTAGCGGCGCCTGCTGACCTGCACAACTTTACCCGATGCCCGAGGGTGCTGCGGCCCGCCGCGGTGATCATTGAGCGGCGCTCCCGGCCTGTCGACCAGACGATTTTCCCCTTTCAACCGTCAAAATGCGCTATGTCGGGACAGTTGAGACACTGGCGCCCGTACCGCAGCACCGGGAGATCCTGGAGGGGAACCGTATGGCCGTACCGGTCTTCGAGGAGTACGAGCCCGCCGCCGACTGTCCCTGCGCCGGCTGCGCCCGGCAGCGGCGCGAGACGGCCCTCCGCCTGGCCGTGCGGGCCGGCGGCCACCCCGCCGCGCACGGCGCGCGCCGCGCCCTGGTCCTGTTCACCGCGGCCGGTGTGGCCCTCGGCGCCGGCCCCGGAGCCGGCGGCGCGGTCGCCCTCGCCCACCCGGCGGGCCCGGCTGGTCCGGTGGGGCCGGGTGGTCCGGCTGGGGCGGTGGGTCCGGTGGGTCCGGTGGGGGCGGGTGGTCCGGCTGGGGCGGTGGGTCCGGTGGGTCCGGTGGGGGCGGTGGGTCCCGCCGGTCCCCGGGGGCCGTCCGGGCCCGGGCGGGACCGGGACGATCCGGGCCCGGCCACTCCGCAGGGCGGCGCCGGGCCACTGCACGGGCGCCCGCACGCCGGGCCGACGGGCGGTCACGCCCCCGCCCCGGCGCTCCGCAGGGCCACCCGCGCCGAGATCATCAACCGGGCCAAGCGCTGGGTGGCCGCGAAGGTCCCGTACTCCATGGAGAAGTACTGGACGGACGGCTACCGCCAGGACTGCTCGGGCTTCGTCTCGATGGCCTGGAACCTCGCCGGCAACGAATGGACCGGCTCCCTCGACCGGTTCGGCACCCGGCTGGACCGCTCCGAGCTCCAGCCGGGCGACATCCTGCTCTTCCACAACCCGGCCGATCCCAACCACGGCTCGCACGTCACGATTTTCGGCGGCTGGACCGACTACACGCACACCTCCTACACGGCCTACGAGCAGACCCGGCCGTACGCCCGCAGACAGGCCACCCCGATGGCGTACTGGAAGAACTCCGGCCGCTACGTCGCCTACCGCTACAAGGGCCTGAGCGGCGGCACCCTCGGCAACCCGGGCAGCCCGGGCACCTCCGTGGCCCACCCCGGCTCGGCGTCGTTCGGGCCGGGGGCGAACAACCGGTATGTGACGCGGCTCGGGCGGATGCTCGTCGAGCGGGGCGGCAAGCGGTTCTACCGCTCCGGCCCCGGGCCGCGCTGGACGGAGGCGGACCGGAGGGCGACGCGGGCCTTCCAGCGGGCGCAGGGCTGGACCGGGCGGGACGCGGACGGGCTGCCCGGGCCGAAGACCTGGCGGCTGCTGGTGAACGGACAGGGCCGTGACATCCCGTCCGGTTCCGGTACGTCGGCCTCGGCGCCCGCCTTCCCCGGCCGGGCGTACTTCCGGCCCGGCCAGTCCAACCGGCACGTCGAGCGGCTCGGCCGCCAGTTGGTGAAGCGGGGCTTCGGCGCCCACTACCGCTCGGGGCCCGGGCCGCGCTGGGGCGAGGCGGACCGGCGCAACGTCGAGGCGTTCCAGCGGGCCCAGGGCTGGCGGGGCGGCGCGGCCAACGGCTACCCGGGCCCCGAGACCTGGCGGCGGCTGTTCCGATGACGGACCACCACAAGGAGGCAGGGTTGAGTACGGCGATGCCGGAGGGCGGCGGGACGACGACCGGTCGGCGTGTCCCGGTGATCGGGAGCGAGACCACGGGGCAGATCCCGGTGCATCTGCTGTTCCGGGACGACGACAAGGCGGACCCGGGGGCGGTGGACACCGGCCCGGTCACGGTCGTGCGGGAGCGGGCGCCCGCCGACGCGCGCCCCGCCGGGCCGCGTCCCACCGACGCGCGTCCCACCGAGGCACGTCCCGCCGCACCGGCCACGGTCGGCGTGCCGACGCCGGGGCCGGGGCCGGAGGCTGCGAGGCGGCCGGTTCCGGCGGCCGACCCGGAGCTGGCCGAGCGGCCGGGGCCGGTGCTGCCCGGGTGGGCCGGGGTGGTGGCCGGGGCGGTCGCGCTGGCCGGGTGCGCGGCGCTGCTGTGGTGGGTCGGGGCCGTGCCGGTGTCGGTGACCGGCATGCTGGGGCTGCCGTCACACCCGTACCACGGCATCCCGCTCGGCGTCTGGGCGGTGCTGGCGCTGGGCGTGCTGGTGGTGCTCTTCTCGTTCGGCGGGCTGGGCCGGGGCAGGGTCGGGTACGCGTCGGTCCTCACGCTCTTCGGTGACTACCGGGGCAGTGTGCGACGCACGGGGCTCATGTGGGTGAGCCCGCTGCTGCTGCGCCGCCGCGTCGACGTACGGCTGCGGCACTGGCGCAGCGAACCGCTGCCCGCCGTCGACGCGCACGGCACCGCGCTGCGGGTGGTGGTGCTGGTGGTGTGGCGGATCCGGGACACGGTGCGGGCGGCGCTGGGGGTGGCGGACCACGAGCAGTACCTGCGCGAGCAGGTGGAGTCGGCGATGGCCCGGGTGCTGTCGCAGCTGCCGGCCGACGCCTTCCACGAGGACGCCCCGACGCTGCGGGACGCCGAGATGGTGGGGGAGGCGCTGACGCGGATGCTGTCGGCGGAGTGCGCCCCGGTCGGCATCGACGTCTTCTCGGCGCAGCCGACGCGGATCGAGTACGCGCCGGAGATCGCGGCCGCGATGCAGCGGCGCCGGATCGCGGCGATCGACGCCAAGCACCGGGACACGGTCCTGACGTCGGTGGTGGACGCGGTGGACGACATGGTCCACCGGCTGACCACGCGTGGTCTGGTCGAGCTGGACGACTACGACCGCAAGGCGCTGGTCAAGGACCTGACGGTGGCCTTCTACACGGGCAGGAGTGGTCCGGTCGAAGGTCCGTGATTGGTATGGACATGCCTAACTGGCGTCCATACATTGGAACTTGGTCTAGACCTGAACCAGTAGGACCGCATCACCACGCGCGCGTGCAGCACGGCTCATGGAACTTCCCCCACGTTCACCTGGAGCACCAGCATGCGGAATCGCACGATAGGCACGGCCGTGGTGGCCCTCGGCGTGGCCGGGGCCTCCCTCATGGCCACCAGCAGCGCCAGCAGCCACGGCTACACCGACTCCCCGATCAGCCGTCAGAAGCTCTGCGCCAACGGCACCGTGACCAACTGCGGAAACATCCAGTGGGAGCCGCAGTCCGTCGAGGGGCCCAAGGGCTTCCCTGCCGCCGGCCCCGCCGACGGCAGGATCTGCGCCGGCGGCAACGGGCAGTTCGCCCAGCTCGACGACCCTCGCGGCGGCAACTGGCCCGCCACCAGGGTGACCGGCGGCCAGAGCTACACCTTCCGCTGGCAGTTCACCGCCCGGCACCGCACCACCGACTTCCGGTACTACATCACCAAGAACGGCTGGAACCGCACCGCGCCGCTCACCCGCGCGGCCCTGGACCCCCAGCCGTTCCTCACCGTCCCGTACAACGCCCAGCAGCCGCCGTCCACGCTCACGCACCAGGGCACCATCCCGGGCGGCAAGACCGGCAAGCACCTGATCCTGGCCGTCTGGACGATCGCGGACACGGCGAACGCCTTCTACGCCTGCTCCGACGTGCAGTTCTGACGACCGGTCGGGGGCCGGCCGCCGCGCGACTGGTAGGGCCTGCCATACCCCGCGTACACCCGCTGGGGCCATGGTGGCGCCGTGAGCCCGGCGCCTACCGTGATCTCCATGGATCCCCGTACGCCCTGGCAGGCCCTGACCAGGGGTGACTATCTGCGCGGCGGCTGGCCCTGGCGGTCGGTCGGCTATCTGGCGAGCGGTGTGCTCGTCGGCGTACCCGTGCTGGCCGCCCTGCTGGTGCTGGCCGCCTTCTCACTCGTGCTCGTGGGCGTGCCGCTGCTGCTGCTCGCCGGGGTCGCCCTCGGCGGCGTCGAGCGGTGGCGGCTGCGGCTCGTCGACGCCGACCCGGCCCCCGACCCGCACCGGATACCCGAGGAGCCGGGGCTCCGGTCCTGGCTGCGGGTACGGGTGCGGGAGCAGGCCACCTGGCGGGAGCTGGCGTACGCGCTGCTGCACGGCTGCGTGCTGTGGCCGCTGGAGCTGCTCGCCCTCGCCGTGGCCCTGGGCGCGCCGCTCGCCCTGATGACCACGCCCGTGCAGCTGGCCCTGGACGGCCAGGAGGTACGGGTGCTGAAGGGCCCGTTGGTCACCACCTACCCGGTCGCCTTCGCGGCCGCCGTGTGCGGGCTGCTCCTGCTGCCCGCCCTGCTGTATCCGCTCGGTGCCCTGGCCGGCGCCCGCGCCGCGCTGACCCGGCTCCTCCTGGCGCCGCGCGACACCGAGCTGCGCGACCGCATCGGCGAGGTCACCCGCTCCCGCGCCCGCCTGGTCTCCGCCTTCGAGGCCGAGCGCCGCCGCATCGAGCGGGACCTGCACGACGGCGCCCAGCAGCGGCTGGTCGCCCTCACCATGACCCTGGGCCTCGCCCGGCTCGACGCCCCGCCCGGCCCGCTCGCCGACCAGCTCGCCAGGGCCCACGACGAGGCGGGCCGGGTCCTCACCGAGCTGCGCGAGCTGATCCACGGCATCCACCCGCAGGTCCTCGCCGACTACGGCCTGGGCGCCGCGCTGACCGACGCCGCCGACCGGTCGGCCGTCCCGGTGGACACCGACATCGACGTGCCGCGCCTCCCGCCGCCCGTCGAGAGCGCCGCGTACTTCGCGGTCTGCGAGGCGCTTGCCAACATCGGCAAGCACAGCGGCGCCGCCCGCGCCCGGCTCACCGCCCGGCACAGCGGCGAGCTGCTCCATATAGACGTGGCGGACGACGGCACCGGCGGCGCGGACGCCGCCAAAGGCACCGGTCTGACCGGCTTGGCCGACCGGATCGCCGTCCTCGATGGCAGACTGGCGATCAACAGCCCGACGGGCGGGCCGACCGTGCTGCGAGTGGAGATCCCGTGCCGAGCCCTCTGCGGATAGTCCTGGCCGAGGACAGTGTGCTGCTGCGTGAAGGGCTGACCGGGCTCCTCGCCCGCTTCGGCCACGAGGTCGTCGCGGCGGTCGGCGACGCGGCCGCCATGCAGGGCGCCGTCGCCGAGCACGATCCGGACATCGTGGTCACCGACGTCCGGATGCCGCCCGGCTTCCGCGACGAGGGGCTGCGCGCCGCCGTCACGCTGCGCACCGAGCGCCCCGCCCTGCCGGTGCTGGTCCTCAGCCAGTACGTCCAGCGTGCGTACGCCGCCGAGCTGCTGGAATCGGGTGACGGCACCGGCGTCGGCTATCTGCTCAAGGACCGGATCGGCCAGGTCGAGGAGTTCCTGGACGCCCTGGCCCGGGTCGCGGCGGGCGGCACGGTCGTCGACCCCGAAGTCGTACGCCAGCTGCTGCGCCGCCACCGTGATCCGCTGGCGGCGCTGACCCCGCGCGAGCGCGAGGTGCTCGCCCTGGTGGCGGAAGGTCACTCGAACGGGGCGATCGCCCGGCGGCTGTCGGTGACGGAGGCGGCGGTCGGCAAGCACATCGGCAACATCCTGGGGAAGCTGAACCTGCCGCCGGCCGAGGACACCCACCGCCGGGTCCTCGCCGTCCTGGCGTTCCTCCGCGCGTGACCACGGCAGCGGAAACACAAGAAAGCCCCTCGCTTCCGCGAGGGGCTTTCTTTCGTCTGTGCGCCGCCAGGGACTCGAACCCCGGACCCGCTGATTAAGAGTCAGCTGCTCTAACCAACTGAGCTAGCGGCGCCTGCTGACAGAGTTAATACTACCTGGTCCGAGGGGTGCTTCCGACCATGAGTGCGTGAGCCGGCTCACATTCGCGCGGGAAACGTTTAAAGCGCCAGCGACAGCACCACCGGTGCCGCCTTGCGGTTCAGGGCGTCCGCCGCCGAGCGCAGCCGGTGTGCGTGCTCGATCGGGAGCGAGAGGGCGAGGCAGCCCACCGCCGATCCGGCCGTCAGCGGCACCGCCGCGCAGACCGTGCCCACCGCGTACTCCTGGAGGTCGAGCACCGGGACGGTCGGCGGCTGGCTGTCCAGCTTGGAGAACAGCACCTTCTCGCTGGTGATCGTCCGCGAGGTGAGCCGGGCGATCTTGTGGCGGGAGAGGTGGTCGCGGCGGCCGTTCTGGTCGAGCTGGGTGAGCAGGCACTTGCCGACCGCGCTGGCGTGGGCCGCCGAGCGGAAGTCCACCCACTCGTTGACCTTGGGTGTGTGCGGGCCGTCGGCCACCTGGGTGACCTTGACCTCGCCGTCGATGTACCGGCTGATGTAGACGGCGGCACCGAGCGAGTCGCGCAGGTCGGTGAGCGTTTCCTGGAGCTTGTTCTGGAGAGCCTCGCGGCGCGTGGCGCCCGAGCCCAGCAGGACCAGGGAGTCGCCCACGACGTAGGCGCCGTCGCTGACCTGCTCGACGTACCCCTCGCGGCGGAGCATGAGCAGCAGCGGGGTCAGGTGGCCCGCCGGGAGCCCTGTCTCGCGTGCGATCTGGACGTCGGTCACCCCGCCGCCGTGCCTGGAGATCGTTTCGAGAACACGCAGGGCGTACTGCACCGAATGGAACGGCGCGGTCGGCTCGGGCTTCAGCGCCACGGTTTCCCCCTACCAGGTTGTGACCGCAAGCTTCCGTACCACGATAGCGGGCAAGAGCCGTTTCGTGGGCTCCTGTTGACAAGAAACTGTCCCGCCCCACGCGCATACGCTGGGGCGGGACACCAGGGCATATGCCCTTGGCAAACTTCCGGCGGGTAACGGAAGGTCAGAGCACCGCGCCGAGGAAATCGCGCGTACGTTCGTGCTCCGGAGCGGAGAAGATTTTCTCCGGCGAACCGGACTCGATCACCTTCCCCGAATCGAACATGAAGACCTCGTCCGAGATGTCGCGGGCGAAGTTCATCTCGTGGGTGACGCAGAGCATGGTGATGTCCCTGCTCCGGGCGATGTCCCGCAGCAGGTCCAGCACACCGGCGACCAGCTCCGGGTCCAGCGCCGACGTCACCTCGTCCAGCAGCAGCACCTGCGGCCGCATCGCCAGCGCCCGCGCGATCGCCACCCGCTGCTGCTGGCCACCCGAGAGCTGGGCGGGTCTGGCATCGCACTTCGCGGCCAGCCCCACCAGGTCCAGCAGCTCCCGGGCGCGCTGTTCGGCCTCGTCCTTGTCCAGGCCGAGGACCCGCACAGGCGCCTCGGTGATGTTGCGCAGCACCGACATGTTGGGGAAGAGGTTGAACTGCTGGAAGACCATGCCGATCTTCTTGCGCACCTCACGCCGCTGCTTCTCGTCGGCCGGGAAGAGCCGGCCGCCGTTCACCTGGATGGTTCCCGAGTCGGGCCGCTCCAGGGTCATCAGCATCCGCAGGATCGTGGTCTTGCCCGACCCGGACGGGCCGATGAGCGTGACGTGCTTGCCTTCCTCCACCGAGAAGCACAGGTCGTCCAGGACGGTGTTCTCGCCGAAGCGCTTGCTGACGTTCTCGAAACGAATGAGTTCACTTGACAAGGCGGCGCTCCAGGGACCGTACGAAGAGGGAAGCCGGATAGGCGATGAGGACGAAGGCGACACCGACGACCGTCAGCGGCTCGGTGTACTGGAAGGTGGACGCGCTCTCCAGCCGCGACTGCTGGAGCAGCTCCAGCACGCTGATCCCGGCCAGCAGCGGCGTGTCCTTCAGCATCGCGATGACGTAGTTGCCGAGCGCCGGCGCGATCCGGCGCAGCGCCTGCGGCAGGATCACCGCGAACCACGTCCGGTGGGCGGGCAGGCTCAGCGCGGTGGCCGCCTCCCACTGCCCGACGGGCACGGCGTCGATGCCCGCCCGGTAGACCTGTGCGGTGTACGTCGAGTAGTGCAGCCCGATGGCGAGCGTGCCGGTCGTCAGCGCCGAGAACTGCACGCCCCACTCCGGCAGCACGAAGAACAGGAAGAACAACTGCACCAGCAGCGGCGTGTTGCGGATGAACTCGGTCACCACATGGACCGGCCACCGCACCAGCCGGCTCGGCGCGCGGAAACCGGCTGCCCACACCAGCCCCAGGGTGAAGGAGATGAGCGAGCCGAGAACGAGGATCTGGAGCGTGACCAGCAGCCCGTCCCAGAAACGCGGCATGAAGTCCGCCACCGCGGACCAGTCCCAGGTCACTTCGCCACCACCCCCAGGTTGGCCTTGGTCCTGCGTTCGAGGGCCTTCATGGAACGGGTGATGACGAATGCGATCACGAAGTAGATCACCAGGATGATGGAGTAGATCTGCGCGCTCTCCTGGGTGGCCAGGCGCACCAGATACGCGGCGAAGGACACGTCACCGACCCCGAGCAGCGACACCAGCGCCGTGCCCTTGAGCAGCTCGACGAGCAGGTTGCAGAAGCTGGGGATCATCTCGGGCACCGCCTGCGGCAGCACCACCAGCCGCATGCGCTGCCAGGGCGTGAAGCTGAGCGCCACGCCCGCCTCCCGCTGCGCCTTGGGTACGGAGTTGACGGCGCCGCGCACGATCTCGGCGCCGTACGCCCCGTACGACAGGCCCAGCGCGAGCACCGCCGCCCACATCGGCACCAGCTGCCAGCCCAGCAGCGGCGGCACCACGAAGAACAGCCAGAACATCAGGATCAGCGCCGACGTACCCCGGAAGATCTCCGTGTACGCGCCCGCGACGAAGCGGACGAACAGGGAGCGGTGGGTGCGGGCCATGCCGACAGTGAAGGCGACCAGCGCGGCGAGGGCGGCGCTGTAGACGAGGAGCTGGAGGGTGATCCCGATGCCGGGCAGTACCCAGTTCTGCCAGAGTCCGGCGGTCATCGGCACAGCTCCTCGGCGGTGAGGGTGGTCATCTCGGCCTCCGTGAAGCCGAACGGCCGCAGGATGCGGAACAGCTCGCCGCTCTTCTTCATCGTGTGGATCTCGGCGTTGAAGGCGTCGCGCAGCTCCGTGTCGGTGGGGCGGAAGGCGAAGCCGCCGCCGTCGATCTTCTTCTTGCCGTCGACGACCGCCGCGAAGGGCGCCGTCGCCTCCGCCTTCGTGCTCTTCTTCACCACCTCACGGGTCGTCAGGGCCGTGGTGACGAAGGCGTCCACGCGGCCGGATTCGACGGCGTTCAGCCCGGCCACCTGGTCCTGGAGAATGACGATGTCCTTCTCGGGGTACCCGGCCGCCACGGCGTGGTCGATCTGCGCGTACCCGCTGCCGGTGGCGACCCTGGCCCCGGTGCGCACCACGTCCTCGTACGACCGGAGGTTCTTGGGGTTGCCCTTGCGGACGATGAAGGAGTCGAGCATCTGGTACTCGGGGTCGGAGAAGATGACCTGCTCGCAGCGCTCCTTGTTGATGTACATCCCGGCCGAGACGACGTCGAACTGCTGCGAGTTCAGGCCCGGGATGAGCGAGGCGAAGTCGGTCGCGACGGGCTGGATGCGGCCGATGCCGAGCCGCTTGAAGACCACCTTGGCCAGTTCCGGCGCCTCACCGGTGAACTCGCCCTGCGCGTCGACATAGCCGTAGGGCACTTCGCCGGCGATGCCGAGGCGGACGGTGCCCTGGGATCTGAGCCGGTCGAGCGCGTTGCCGGAGGCGACCCTGCTGCAACCGGTGGCCGCGGCGGCGCCCATGGCCGCCACGGCGGAGCCGAGCAGCAGGGTGCGCCGCGGTATGGAGCCCGTGGGGCCTGTTCTGTGTCGACGAGCTGTTCGAGCCATGGGCGCGCCGCTACCCGCCTCCGGGCGGGGTATGCCTAGAGGATGGCCGACCGATACCTGACCGTGTCCCTCGACAAGCGCGGCGTGCGGTGCACCGCGAAACTGCTGGACGACCGGGCGCCGTTGACCTGCGCGGCCGTGTGGGAGGCGCTGCCGCTGGGCGGCGATGTCTACCACGCGAAGTATGCCCGTAATGAGATCTACGCCCTGTTTCCCGCCTTTGTGGATGCGGAACCGCCGCTGGAGAACCCGACCGTGACGCCCATTCCGGGTGATTTGTGCTACTTCACCTTCCAGGGTACGGAGTTGGGAACGGCGGCGTACGGATACGGGCGCGAAGAGCTGGCCCGCCGGCCCGTCACCGTCGACCTCGCCCTCTTCTACGAGCGCAACAACCTGCTGCTCAACGGCGACACCGGCTGGGTCCCCGGCATCGTGTGGGGCACGGTGGTCGACGGCCTCGACCGGATGGCCGAGGCCTGCCAGGACCTGTGGCGCGCGGGCGCGCTCGGAGAGACGCTCAGCTTCCGCAGGGCGTAGCCCTCACGGCTTGGGGACGTTCGCCGCGCCCGACTCGTACAGCGCGTGCGCCGCCCGCAGCACCAGATCGTCCCGGTGGCGGGCGGCCACCAGCTGCAGCCCGATCGGCAGACCGTCGCCGTCGGTGCCGACGGGCACGGACGCGGCCGGCTGCTGCGTGAGGTTGAAGGGGTACGTGAACGGCGTCCACGCCGTCCACCGCATCCCGTCCGGCGCCTCCACACCCACGTCGAACGCCGTCAGCGGCAGCGTGGGCGTCACCAGCACGTCGTACGAGCGGTGGAACCTGCCCATCCGCCGGCCCAGCGCCGTCCGCACGTCCACCGCCGCCAGATACTCCACCGCGCTGTACCGCGCCCCGCGCTCGCCGATCTGCCGCAGCCCCGGATCCAGCAGCTCCCGCTGCTCCCGCCCCAATTGCTGGACCAGCCGCGCCGCCCCGCTGAACCACAGCGTGTGGAAGGCGTCCACCGGGTCCGCGAAGTCCGGATCCGCCTCCTCCACGTACGCCCCCAGCCCCGCCAGCCGCTCCACCGCCGCCCGCACCGCCGACGCCACCTCCGGGTGCACCGCCACCTGCCCGCCCAGAGACGCCGAGTACGCGACCCGCAGCCCCTTCACGCCCTCCTGGAGCGTGGCGCTCACCGGCCGCGCCGGGCCCAGGTGCGACCAGTCCCGCCAGTCCTCCCCGCTGATCACGTCCAGCAGCAGCGCCGCGTCCGCCGCGTCCCGGGTCATCGGGCCCGCGTGCGCCAGCGTGCCGTACGGGCTCGCCGGATAGATCGGCACCCGCCCATACGTCGGCTTCAGCCCGAAGACCCCGCAGAACGACGCCGGGATGCGGATCGACCCGCCCCCGTCCGACCCCAGCGACAGCGCCCCCGCCCCCAGCGCCACCGCCGCCGCGCTGCCCCCGCTGGAACCGCCCGCCGTCCGCGACGGATCGTGCGGGTTGCGGGTGACACCCGACAGCGGCGAGTCCGTGACGCCCTTCCAGCCGAACTCCGGCGTCGTCGTCTTCCCCAGGAACACCGCCCCCTCCTCCCGCATCCGCGCCACCGACGGCGCGTCCTCGTCCCAGCGGCCGTCCCTGCGTACGGTCTTCGAACCGCGCAGCGTCGGGCCACCCGCCTGGAGCAGGACGTCCTTGACCGTCACCGGCACCCCGTCGAGCCGCCCCCTCGGCTCCCCGCGCCGCCACCGTTCCGCCGACGCCGCCGCGCCCGCCAGCGCCTCCTCCGCGTCCACCCGCACGAACGCGTTCACCAGCGGCTCCACCGCCTCGATCCGGTCCAGCGCCGCACGCACCGCGTCCACCGGCGAGAAGTCGCCGCGCGCGTAACCGTCGAGGAGTTGGCGGGCGGTCAGATCCGTGAGGAACGTCGTCGGCTCAGTCATGCACGGGTACGTACCCACGTTTCTTGTCCACCACGTTCGGCAGCGGCTGCCCGGCCGCCCACAACTCGTACATCTCCACGAACTGCGCCCCCAGCCGGTCCCGCCAGCCCACCGTGTCCCCGCTCATGTGCGGCGAGACGATCAGCCCCGGCACGTCCCACAGCGCACTGTCCTCGCCGAGCGGTTCCTCGGTGAACACATCCAGCGCCGCCCCCGCGATCCACCGCTTGCGCACCGCCGTCACCAGGTCGTCCTCCACGACCAGCCGCCCCCGCCCCACATTGACGAACCGCGCCGACGGCTGCATCAGCCCGAACCGCCGCGCGTCGAACATCCCGCGCGTCGACTCCGTCAGCGGCGCCGCGCACACCACCCAGTCCGCCCGCGTCAGCAGCAGGTCCAGCTCATCGGCCCCATGGATACGCGGCCGCGCCGTCCGCCCCACGACCGCCGTCCGTACACCCAGCGCCCGCAGCGTCGTGGCGATCGCCCGCCCGATCGGGCCCGCCCCGACCACCACCGCGCGGCTGCCCGCGACCATCAGGCCCTCGCGATGCCGCCAGCGCCGCTCCCGTTGCAGCTCCAGCGTGGCCGGCAGGTCCTTCGCCATGGCCAGCACCAGACCGGCCACGTACTCGGCGATCGGCTCCTCGAACACGCCCCGCGCGTTCGTCACCACCGTGTCCGACGCGACCAGTTCGGGACACAGCAGCCGGTCCACCCCCGCGCTCGGCGTGTGCACCCAGCGGGGTCTCGGGCCGTCACCGGGCCAGGCCGCGCGGACCGCGTCGGAGGTGAAGTCCCACACGAGGAGCACATCGGCGGTGGGGAGTCCGGCGGCGAGGGTGTCCTCGCCGGCGTACCGCACCTCCGCCTGCCCGATCAGACGGCCGAGGCGGGGCGGAGGGTCTGCCTCGAGAACGAGGAGTGTGGGCAACGGCATCAATTGACCACGCTCGCACCCGAACCTACCGTCGTCAACAAGAGGCTGGGGGTTGGCCATGGACATCTCCTTCCTGGGCGGGCCCGGCCCGCAGCGCGGTGTCGGCGTCGTCGCGCCGTTCGACTTCGCCCTCGACCGCGAGCTGTGGCGCTGGGTGCCCGACGAGGTCTCGCTGCGGCTGACCCGCACGCCGTACGTGCCGGTGGAGGTGTCCCTGGACCTGGCCCGGCTGGTCAGCGAGCACCAGACGCTGACGGAGGCCGTACGGGCGCTGTCGGCGTCCGAGCCGGAGGTCGTCGCCTACGCCTGCGCCTGCGGCAGTTTCGTCGGCGGCCTGGCGGGGGAGCGGGCCATGTGCGCCGCGATGACCCGGGCGGGCGAGGTGGCCTCGGTGACGACCTCCGGCGCCCTCCTGGAGGCGCTGGCCGAGCTGGGCGTCCACCGGATCGCGCTGGTCACGCCGTACACCGGATCGGTGACCCGGGCCCTGGAGGACTACCTGCGGGAAGCCGGGGCAGCCGTGACGGGGCGGGCCTTCCTCGGGCTGACCAGGCACATCTGGAAGGTGCCGTACCGCGACGTGGTGGACATGGCGCGGCGGGCGGTGCGGGGCACGGTGTCCCGCCCGGCCGACGCGCTGTTCATCTCCTGCACGAACCTGGCGACGTACGACGTGATCCCGCAGCTGGAGGCGGAACTGAGGATGCCGGTGCTGACCGCGAACCAGGTCACCATGTGGGCGGCGCTGCGCCGGATCGGCGTGCGCGCCGTGGGGCCGTACCAGGCGCTGCTCATGGAGCCGGCTCCGGACATGGCTCCGGGCACGGCGCCCTACGTGGCTCCGGGCACGGCGCCCTACACGGCTCCGGACATGGCTCCGGGCACGGCGCCCCACACGGCTCCAGGCACCGCTCCGGACACACAGGAGGGCGTGACATGACGACTGTCGGACTGCTCTACCCCGGGCACTCCGCCGAGGACGACTACCCCCGCATCGAGACGCTGCTGACCGGCGTCAACGTGCCGATCGTCCACACCGACATCGGTGAGGACGCCCACCGGGTCGACGCGCTGCTGGAGATGGGCTCGGTGGAGCGGCTCGCGACGGGTGTCGAGGAGCTGCGGCTGTCCGGCGCCGAGTCGGTGGTGTGGGCGTGCACGAGCGGATCGTTCGTGTACGGGTGGGAGGGAGCCCATGAGCAGATCCGTGCCCTTGCCGTGCGGGCCGGGCTCCCGGCGTCGAGCACCTCGTTCGGCTTCGCCCACGCGGTACGGGAGGTGGGCGCCGGGCGGGTGGCCGTGGCGGCCACGTACCCGGAGGACGTCACGGAGCTGTTCGTCCGGTTCCTGGAGGCGGCCGGCATCGAGGTCGTCGCGTACCGGGCGGGCGGGGTCGTCACGGCGGCCGAGGTCGCGACGTGGGGGCCGGAGCGGGTGCTGGAGCTGGTCCGGGCGGCCGACCATCCGGGGGCCGAGGCCGTCCTCGTACCGGACACGGCGCTGCACACGGTGGGGTGCCTGCCGGAGCTGGAGGCGGCGGTGGGCAAGCCGGTGCTCACGGCGAACCAGGTGACGGTGTGGGAGGGCCTGCGGCTGGCGGAGCGGCGGGGGGCGTGGTCGACGGAGCTGGGGGCGTTGTTCGCGCGGAAGGAATAAAACGGAGAGAGCCTCCTGTTGTCGGGTGCTGTACGTGTTTCCCGCGCAGGAGGGTCTACCGGTGAGCGATGACGTGATTCGAGGCAAGGTGAGCGGGAATGCGCCCGTACCCCTTTCGGTGCTGGACCTGGTCACCGTCGGCAGCGGCCGCACCGCCACGCAGGCCCTGGGCACCAGCGTCGCCCTCGCCCGGCTGGCCGAGCGGCGCGGCTACCACCGCCACTGGGTCGCCGAGCACCACTCCATGCCCGGTGTCGCCTCGTCGTCGCCGGCCGTGATCCTCGCGCACCTCGCCGCCCACACGTCGCGCATCCGCCTCGGCTCGGGCGGTGTCATGCTGCCCAACCACGCGCCGCTCGTCATCGCCGAGCAGTTCGGCACCCTGGAGGCGATGGCCCCGGGCCGTATCGACCTCGGACTGGGGCGGGCCCCGGGGACGGACGGTGCCACGGCTGCGGCACTGCGCCGTACGGGACGGGTGGGGGAGGGGGCCGACGACTTTCCCGAGCAGCTCGCCGAGCTGGTGCGGTTCCTGGACGACGACTTCCCGGACGGCCATCCGTACGCCCGGATCCACGCCGTTCCGGGGCCCGTGCAGGGGCCGTCGGGGCGGCCGCCCGTGTGGCTGCTGGGGTCCTCCGGGTTCAGCGCGCGGCTGGCGGGGATGCTGGGGCTGCCGTTCGCGTTCGCCCACCACTTCTCGGCGCGGAACACCATCCCGGCGCTCGACCTGTACCGGGACTCGTTCCGGCCCTCGGCGGTGCTGGACGCGCCGTACGCGCTCATCGGGGTCTCGGCGTTGGCTGCGGAGGACGAGCGGGAGGCGCGGCGGCAGGTGCTGACCGGGGCCCTGTCGATGGTCCGGCTGCGTACCGGGCGGCCCGGCCTGATCCCGACGCCGGAGGAGGCGGAGGCGTACGCGTTCAGCGACGCCGAGCGGCACTTCGTCGACGACTGGCTGGCGAACGTCGTGCACGGCACGCCCGACGCGGTGCGGGTCGGGCTGGACGACCTCCAGAAGCGCACGGGCGCCGACGAGCTGATGATCACGGCCAACGCGCATGGCGCGGATGCGCGGCTGCGGTCGTACGAGCTGATCGCGGATGCGTACGGTCTCGTGGCTGGGTGACCCCGCCGGGGGTGCGGCTTCTCCCGGTGGGGTGGGGGCGTGGCCCCTCCGGGCTCGCCTCTCTCCCGGAGGGGGCACCCCCACGAGGCCGGCGGCCTTGGGTACGACGGTTGCGAGCCGTTCCCGCGCCGCCAACCTCTGCGGGGGCGACCCTGCGCGGCCCCATCCCGGCCGGATGCCGGGTGCCGCCCGGTGGGGATGGTGAATCGTGAAGGCCGCCCGCAGTCCCCTCCGGGCGGGGGCGGATCAGTTCGGAGCGATGCCGATCAGTTCCGCGATGCGTTCCGCCGTGACCGCGCGGGAGTAGAGCCAGCCCTGGCCGGTGTCGCAGCCGATCCGGCGCAGCCGGGCCGCCTGACCGGACGTCTCCACGCACTCGGCCGTGACGGTCAGCCCCAGCCGGTGCGCGAGCTGCACCAACGCCTCGACGATCACCTCGTCCGCGGGGTTGGGGTGCTCCTCGTCCTGGAAGCCGCGGACGAAGGAACCGTCCAGTTTGAGGACGGAGACGGGGAGGCGGCTGAGGTAGGCGAGGTTGGAATAGCCGGTGCCGAAGTCGTCGATGGCGATGCGTACGCCCATGTCGCTGAGCGCCTGGAGGGCCTGCAGCGGCCGTCCGGCCGACCCCATCACCGCGGACTCGGTCAGCTCCAGTTGGAGGAGGTGGGGGGCGAGTCCCGTTTCGGCGAGGATCTCGGCGACGTCGGCGACCAGGTCGGAGTCCCACACCTGGCGTACGGCGACATTGACGCTGACGAACAGCGGCCGTTCGCTCGGGTGGTCCAGCTGCCACTGCCGGGCCTGGCGGCACGCCGTACGCAGCACCCAGCGGCCGAGCTGGACGATCGAGCCGTCCTCTTCAGCAATTCCGATGAACCGATTCGGCGCCAGTGGACCGAACTGCGGGTGGTGCCAGCGGACCAGTGCCTCCACGCCCCGTACGGCGCCGTCCGACATGCCGACGAGGGGTTGGTACTCAAGGGTGAACTCGCCCCGTTCGACAGCTGGGCGGAGGGTTGAGGAGAGCGACTGCCGTGTCATGCGGTGGGCGTTGCGCTCGGGGTCGAAGAGCGTCCAGCGGGCCTTGCCGTCGGCCTTGGCCCAATAGAGGGTGGTGTCGGCGGCCTGCATCAGGCCGTTGACGGTGGTGCCGGCGGCGGTCCGTTCGACGACGCCGATGGACGCCGACACCGACAGCCGCTGCCCGGCCAGGTCGAACGGCCGCTGCACGGCGGTGAGTACGGACCGGGCGAGGTCGGCGAGCTGTTCCGTACCGGTGGAGTCCTCGACCAGGATCGCGAACTCGTCGCCGCCGAGCCGGGCCACCAGGTGCCCGCCGCTTCGGGTGTAGCCGTCGCTGTCGGCGCACTCGGTGAGCCGTGCGGCGACGGCGGCGAGGAGCCGGTCGCCGACGCGGTGCCCGAGGGTGTCGTTGACCGCCTTGAACCCGTCGAGGTCCAGGTAGCACAGGCCGATCCGGCCGGTGCCGCCGTCGTCGTACGAGGAGTTCTCCAGCGCGGAGGTCAGGCGCTCGAAGAACAGGGTGCGGTTGGGGAGCCGGGTCACCGGGTCGTGCATCTGGAGGTGGCGCAGCCGCGCCTGGAGCTGGCGCCGGTCGCTGATGTCCGCGATGGACAGCAGGACGCCCCGGCTGGGCGTGACCGGCGCGACGGTCACCTCGGCCCACAGGGAGCGCCCGTCGGGATGTTTCAGGCGGCGCGTGCAGCGGAAGCGGGAGCGGCGGCCGCGCAGCACTTCGCGGTACGCGTGCCAGGTGCGGCTGTCGGACGCGAGGTCGACGAGGTCGGCGGCGGCCTGCTCCCGGAGGGACGCGGTGTCGGTGCCGAGCAGTGTGGCGAGGGCGTCGTTCGCGGTGACGACGAGCCCCTCCGGGTCGACGACGGCCATGGCGATGTGGGCGGCGTTGAAGGCGGCGCGGTAGTCGTGCAGGGCGTCCCCGTCGATGCTGCCCGCGTCGTGGTGGGGGGCCGGGACGTGGTCCGGGGCGGGCGCGAGGCAATCGTGGTCCAGGTCCGGGCGGTGGCCGGGGTCCGCGGCGGGGGCGCGGTAGTGCGGGCCGAGGTCCGGGTCGTCCGGTGTGTGCTCCCGGGGGGCGCCCGGGGGCCGCTCGGGTGGGGCCTGCGCGTCGCGCGACGCACGGGAACCGGGCGCCTCCGGGGGAACGCGAGCGGCAGCTGCCGACTGGCGCGGTTCGCCGACGGTTTCATGACGCTCTGTGACCGGCCGCCGGGCGGTCCCGGTCGGTGAGACTGCCGCAGCTCCCGGTCCTTCGGAGGTTCCGTTCACGGCTCGCTCCCGCAAGGCAGTTGTGACGCACAGATGTGGTCGGGATGGGTCGGCCAGGAAAGTGTGCCGATCATAGAGGCTCTCGCGGCGGCCATTCCAGCGCCGCCACCGGGTGAGACGCGTGGGGTTGTTGTGAGTAACCCCACCGTCCACAGGCGGCCGATCGTTTCTGCACGGGTGTGGCACGGGCCCGTCCTGCCGTGATCGGTTGTGACTGTCGGTGAACTTCGCGGACCGGTGGGGCGCGTCGGCCGCTCACCCAACTGGGGCAGTGGAACAGGACGTACCACCACATAACACCACAGGGTGGTGAGACGTCCCGTATGCCGCACCGGAGGTCGACGTGGAGGGTCAGCAGACACCCGAGGGAGTGGAACGCCGCCGCCTGCGGTCCACCGCCGCGGGCCTCTTCGCTCTCCTCTCGCTCGCCGCCACCGGCCTCGTCGCCGGCCCCGCGAGCGCCGCCCCGACGGCGGGCCCGTGCGCCCTGCCGCGTACCGACGCCCATCACTCGCTCGGCCTGGACACGTGGAACGACGCCTACCCTCGGCCCGTCCGCAAGCTCGACGCCCTCATGGTTTTCCTGTCGTTCCCCGACTCCCGGCCGCTGACCGCCCCGGACGAGCTCGCCGCCGACTACTTCCCCGCCACCAGCCAGTTCTTCGAGCGCGCCTCGTACGGCACCTTCACGCTGCGCCCGCACCCGCGGCGCGAGTGGGTCCGGATGCCGCACGCCTCCACCTCGTACGCCATACGGCGCGACTGGGAGCCCGGCCGGCGCGCCGCCTACCTGCGTGACGCGCTCGCCGCGGCCGACCCGGTGGTCGACTTCTCGCGGTACGACATCGTCTACCTGGTCGCCGACCCGGACGCGCCAGGCGTGGACTCCGACGCCACGAAAGTCGTCAACTTCAACACCCCGCTGTACGCCGACGGTGCGGCGATCAAGCGGGTGGTGACCGTCTTCGAGCGGCACCCACCCGACCGCAACGTCCTGGCCCATGAGACCGGACACGTCTTCGACCTGCCGGACCTCTATCACCGGCCGATGGACGGCAAAGGTGACTGGGACACCCATGTGGGTGACTGGGATGTGATGGGCAGCCAGTTCGCACTCGCCCCGGAACTCTTCGGCTGGCACAAGTGGAAGCTGGGCTGGCTGAACCGGCGCCAGGTGCACTGCATGGGCGGGCCCGGCAGCAGCCGCTTCACCCTGGAGCCGCTGGCGGCGGCGCCCGAGCGGGGCGCGTCGGTCGGCACCCGGCTCGCGGTCGTCAGGACCAGCAGCAACAGCGCGCTGGCGATCGAGGCACGCGGGGCGAGCGGGAACGACCACGGCACCTGTACGGAGGGCGTGCTGATCTACCGGGTCCGCACGGACGCCGTGTCGGGCGCCGGCCCCGTCGAGGTGGTGGACACCCACCCCTCGACCGACGCCTGCTGGGACCGGTCGGTCTACCCCCCGCTGGCGGACGCGCCACTGGGGGTGGGGGAGACGTTCACGGTGCCGGGGGAGAACACACGGGTCGAGGTCGCCGACCGGACGCGGACGGGCACGTGGACGGTGCGGGTGACCGTGGAGTGACGTACGAAAAAGCCCCTCGCTTCCGCGAGGGGCTTTTTCCGTCTGTGCGCCGCCAGGGACTCGAACCCCGGACCCGCTGATTAAGAGTCAGCTGCTCTAACCAACTGAGCTAGCGGCGCCTGCTGACGTCGTAGACATTAGCACCCTGATCGGCGGGAGGAAAAATCGACATCCGTACGCCGGCGGCGGCCCCTGCCCTGGCCGTCCGTACACACGCCCAGAGGATCACCTCCGGCCCCGGCAGCCACGGGTGCCGGGTGTCCGGTGCGACCAGCCAGCGCGGGGCGCCGCCGCTGCCGTCCGGTGCCGGTGTCAGTGGGGGCACGGTGATCGCGTCTCCCGTGCCGTGGCAGAGCAGGGGCGGTACGGCATCCCCCCTCCCCCTCGGGCTTCGTCCTGGGGGGTCTCCCACCTCCCAGCCGAGCAGGGACGGCAGTCGGTGGGCCGTACCGGGGGCGGTGAACAGCAGCATCCGGCCGCGGTGCGCGGCGACCGGGCCGGAGCCGGGGCCCTCCGCCCACAGCCGGTCGAGCATGCGGCGCCCGAAGACCGACTCCACGCCCACCACGTCGAAGACCGAGCCGCACGGCAGCACCGCCGGTGCGGCCGGCCGGGTCTCCCACAGGGCGAGGGTGGAACGCGGGTACGCCGCGGCCGACGCCAGCCAGCCGGCTCCGGCCGCCGTGACCTCGGTGGTGTGGTGGACGTCGTCTCGCAACCATGCGCTCATGACATCCACGTCTACCGGCCGTGATGAACCGGTTCCGGTGAGTTGCCGAAAACCGGGACAAGGTGGGGTGCGGAGGAGTATCTTGCGCCCCCGTCATATGCCAACCGGCTACTCGTCGCCGGGGCGGCCGCCGTTGCGGAGCAGGTCCCGACCGAACTCGATCATCTTCCTGGCGTAGTCCTCGGTCCACTCCGCGCGCTCGGCGATGTCCCCGGCCGTCAGCCGGTCGAACCGCTGCGGATCGGCGAGCTGCGCGGCCGCGACCGCCTGGAACTCCACCGCCCGGTCGGTCGCCGCCCGGAACGCCAGCGCCAGCTCGGTGGACCGGGCGAGCAGCTCCTGGGGGTCCTCCATCGACTCCAGGTCGAAGAAGTGCTCGGGGTCGGAGGCGGCCTCCGCAGGCTCGAAGAGCAGGGGCGCCGGCCTGAGCCGCCGCTGCTCGCTCCGCTCGGTTTCCGCCATGAACCTCTCCTCTTCGCACGACGCGCTTCCCCCACCCGCGGGGACGCCCCCGTCGCGATGGACCACATTCCATTCTCCCGCCCGGCGCAAGTACGCCCCCGCGGGGCCCGCGCCCCGAAAGCCCGACCCTGCTCGGCCTGGGGCGGCAGCGCGCCCGGCCGAGCGTGGGGTCTGTCGGGGTTGCCCCGGCGGGGGAGCGTGCCGTGGGGGCCGCTCGTGGGGCGTGTCATGTCCTGGGCTCTCCTTCGCAAGCTCAGTCGTTTTACGCCCAGAACACGCCCACTGCGCGTTCCCCCCTCGGGCCGGCCAAGCCCCCGCCGGGGCGCCCCGGCGTCGGGAGGGGCTGGTCCGTAACCTCCCCCGCGAGAGGGGTTCGGGGGCCGAGCCACCGGTTTCGGGGAGTGGGGTTCCCTCACGCTCCCAGGGCGTAGGGGCCGGGTGAGGACAACGCCCGGCCCGGCCACCCGGTTCCTACGGTGACCACGCCACCCGGTGCTCCGACAGGTGGGACAGCACCGCGTGGTTCGCCTCCCAGCCGTCCGGGAACTTGACCGTCACGCCCAGTTGCACCGGCTCCGTCGACGGGTGCTCGTCCAGGAGGTCCGCGACGCCCGCCCGGCACACCACGACGCACGCGTGCCGGTGACGGGAGGCCAGCACGCACAGGCGGCCCGTCTCCAGGTGGAACGCCGTCGCGTCCGGGCGGCCCGACAGCGGGTGCAGGACGACCGTCACGTCGTACTCCCGCCCCTGGAGACGGTTCGCCGTGTCGACCGTGACCCCCGAGACGCCCAGCTCCGTCAGCGCCGCCCGCACCGCCGCCGCCTGGTCGCGGTGGGCCATGCCGACCGCGATCCGGTCCGGGGTGACGGGTACGGGGTCCTCGGCGCGCTCGCTCGTCGCCGCCCCGCCCCGGTCCAGCAGCCGCCGCACCACCAGCGCCACCGCCCGTACCGCCTCCGGGTCCGTACGCGGGGTGTGCCGGGCCGGCAGCTCCAGCAGGCCCCAGCCCGACTCGGCCGCCTCGTCCAGCACCCGGTCCGGGCCCGAGCCGTCCGACGGCACCCCGAAGGACAGTCGCCGGTCTCCGGGCCCCGTCCCGCTGCGGAACGGCGTGTACGGGTAGAACGCGTCCGACACGAGCGGCGCGGCCGACGCCGGGAGCCGCCAGGAGACCGGCAGCCGGTGCTGCGGCAGGTCCGGGTTGTGGGCGAGCAGGGTCGAGACCGCGCTGGCGGAGGGGTCGTAGGAGAGGCCCGCCCACTGGTCCGCGCCGACCACGCTGAACGGGTCCAGCTGCCCCGGGTCGCCCACGAACAGCGCCCGCTCGAACAGCCCCGCCACCGCCAGCAGCGCGTCCGACCGCATCTGGTACGCCTCGTCCACGATGGCGTGCCCCCACGGCTCGACGCCCTTCACATGCGCCCACTTCGCGGCCGTCGAGATCACCACGTCCAGCCCGGCCAGGTCCGCCGCCTTCGCCGATTTGCGTACGTTGCCGAGGTCGTCGAGCGCCTTGTCGTACGGGTCCGAGTCGTTGCTGTGCAGCCGGCCCACCGGCAGCTCCGGCTCCTTCTCGGCGAGCCGCAGCACCAGGTCGTCGACCTGGGCGTTCGTCTGCGCGACGACCATCAGGGGCCGGCCGGCCGCCGCGAGCTCCAGCGCGGCCCGCACGACGAGCGTCGACTTGCCGGCGCCCGGCGGCGAGTCCACGACGACGCCCCGCGCGTCGCCGTGCAGCGTGTCGTCGAGGATCTCCCGGGTCGCCCGGGCGGCCTCCGCGGAAGGATCGAACGTCACAGCAGGTCCTCCGGGGTCACGGGGTCGGGGCTCTCGGCATCGCTCCGGGGAGGACCGCCGTGCGTCCACGGCGTCTCCTCCGGGTCCGGCAGCTTCGGGCCCACCCGCTGGTCGTGCTCGAACAGCGTCCACACCAGACGGTCCCCCTTCTCCGGCACCGAGCCCTCCGCCGGGTCCTTCGAACGTCCCATCCGGTCCAGCAGCCGCAACACCAGCGCCCCGTCCTCCTCGTGCCGTACGAACTCCGCCGCCTGCGGCTTGCCGTCCAGAGACCGGTACACCTTCACCCGGTCACCCAGGTGCGGCCGGTCGTCAGTCCGCACCGTCAGCAGCGGCCGAGGGGAGGGCCGCTTCGACTCCGACCAGGCCATCGTCACGTCCACCACCTCGGCGAGGAACGCCTCGCCCGCCAGTCGCCGCCCCGCCATCACCAGCGGGTCGTCCAGCGCCTCCTGCGCCTCCAGCTGCGCCTGGGCGCTCTCCCGCGCGGCCAGCTTGTTCGCCGCCGTCACGGCGTCGTCCCGGCGCGGCTGAGGCGGCTCGCCCGCCCGCACCCGGTCCCGGTGGCCGGTGAACGACCAGCGGTCGCGGGTCCACCGGTCGGCGACCCGCGCGCCCGGCGGCAACTCCCGCACCAGCTCGATCGCCCGCCACACCGCCTGCCACGTGGGCCGCAGCTGGGTCAGGATCAGCCGCCGGACCTCACCCTCGGCCCGGTGCAGCTCGCCCAGCCGCTCGTCGGCCGCCTCCCCGTCCTCCACCGACGCGAGAGCCTGCCGGGCCCGGTCGTACCGCTCGATCGCCGGCGCCAGCAGCCGGTTGTCGAACGCCGGATCGGTCGCCGGACCGGCCGGCGGGCACAGCAACTGCCCGTCCCGGTCCCGTCCGAGCTCCGCCCGAAGCGCCGCCTCCGCGCCCGACTCACCCTCGGGTGTGTCGATCCACGCCAGCAGCGCCCCCAGGTGCTGGTCCTCCAGCGACGACTGACCCGTCGCCCAGTGCCGGCTCAGCAGGTCCGTCGCCGCCAGCAGCAGCGACGAACCGGGCACCCGCGCCCGCTCCCCGTAGTGCGTCAGCCACCGCCCCAGCAGCGGCACACGCGGCGGCGCCGGGAACGGCGTCTCCGGATCCTGCTCGGCCGTACGCCGGAACCGCATCGACCGGCCCAGCAGCCGTACGTACTCGACGCCCGCGCGGCTCGGCACGATCAGCTGCGGCGCGTCCGCGCACAGCTCCACCTCGACCTTGACCTTCTTGCCGGTCTCCGGGTCGGTCTCATTGCGCTCGGCGGCCTCGACCTCGTCCGCGTACCCGTCGAGGTGGGGGATGACCGCCTCGGCCAGGTCCGCCAGGAACGCGAACCGCAGGTCCCGGTCGCGCGGCTGCGCCACCACCAGCAGCCGCGGCTCCTCCCGGTCCGTCCCCACCAGCGCCCCCAGCGGCGCACCGGCCTCACCGGCGGTCGTCAGCGGTACGAGGACCAGCGGCCGCTCCGACACGTGCCGGTGCCGCACCGTGGCCAGCGGCTGCGCCCGCCCGGACTCGACGGCCTCCAGCCGCGCCAGCGTGGAGATCAGCGACATGCGCCCTCCAAGGACTCCGCCCGCAGCGCCGCCGCCCGCCGCAGCGCGGACACCGCCGGATCGTCCGGGTCGCCTGCCTCGCCTCGCGCCGCCGCCAGCACCGCGCCGACCGTCGTCAGGCCGCCCAGCTCGCCGCGCACCGAACGCCCCAGCGCCTCCACCGCGTCCGCCGCCCGGGCCCGGTCACGGCAGTGGAACGCCAGCTCGCACGCGGCCAGGCACTCCGGCGCGTACGCATGCGGAACCGCCTCCACCGCCGCCGCCAGCTGCTCCGCCGAGCACGCCGCCACATCGAAGGTGACCCCCTCGGGCAGCGCGGCCGCGATGTCCTCGATCCGGGTCAGCCGGGCCAGCTGCCGCCGCGTCACCGACAACTGCTTGCGCACATCGACGACCGAGCCGGTCGGCTGGTTGGAGAAGTCCTTCGGGCACACCAGCAGCACCGAATGCGCCACCGAAGCGCCCTCCGTCAGCGCCGCCACCCGCTCCAGCGCCAGCACGTACACCGCGGCCTGCCGGGCCGCCGCGCCCACCTTCGCCGCGTCCGCCGAGCCGTCGATCATCGGGAACGACTTGATCTCCACGACCGTCCACCGCCCGTCCGGACGCACCACCACCGCGTCCGGCTCCAGGTAGGCGGGCGAACCGGCCACCTCCAGCGCCAGCATCGGATGGTCGAGCAGCGACCACGCCCCCGCCGCCGTCGCCTCCCGCAGCGCCAGCGCCGTACGCGCCGCACGGCCCTCCGGCCCGGCCGCCGCCAGGTCGGGGACCCGGACGTCCTCTGGCTCGGCGACGCCCAGCAGCCGCATCAGCTCCATGCCGCCGTCGGCCTTCACCTTGGCCTCGAAGGCATTGCCCCGCATGAACGCGAACTGCGACTGCCCGAAGCCCGACGGCGCCCCGAGCGCGGACGCCAGCGCCGCCTTGTCGACCCCGGCGCCGTCCAGCAGCGCCCGGCGCTTGCAGCCGGGATTGGCGGCCAGCGCCGCCAGCGCGCGGGCATCCAGCGGATGCGGCGCGGTGGCGGGGCCGCGCAGCTCGGCGAGCTGGTGCCGCAGTGTCGTCTGCGGACGCCGAACCGGTCCGCTGCCCAGGGATTCGCTCACCCGCGGAAGTCTCGCATCCGGCACTGACAACCGGGGCCCGGATCCCCACCATCCGTGGCGGCGGGGCCGTGCGCGATGATGGACGGACACCCCACGCGAGAACTTCGGGAGAGCCCTCATGGCACCGCGGATCCTGCTCGCCCGGCACGGCCAGACCGAATGGTCGCTGCTCGGCAAGCACACCGGCAGGACGGACATACCGCTGCTGGAGGAGGGCCGCCGGGGCGCGAAGCTGCTCGGCGAACGGCTCCACCGCGGGCCCTGGGACGGCCTGGACGGCTTCGAGATCCGTACGAGTCCGCTGGCACGCGCGCGTGAGACCTGCGAACTGGCCGGCTTCGGCGACCGCGCCGAGCGCTGGGACGCGCTGATGGAGTGGGACTACGGCGCGTACGAGGGCATGACGCCGGCCGAGATCAAGGCGGGCCGGCCGGACTGGTTCATCTGGCGCGACGGCGTGCCCCAGGGGGAGACCCTGGCGCAGCTGTCCGCCCGCGCGGACGAGGTCGTCGCCTGGGCCCGCTCGGCCGACCGGGACGTCCTGGTCTTCGCCCACGGCCACATCCTGCGCTCCATCGCGGCGCGCTGGCTGGGCGAGGACGTCTCCTTCGCGGCCCGCATCCGCCTCGACCCGACCAGCCTGTCGGCCCTCGGCTGGGCCTACGGCGCCCCCGCGATCGAACGCTGGAACGACACCGGCCACCTGGAGAGCTAGGGCGCCTCCAGGACCGCGCGGCGGGCGAGGAAGGCCGTGACCGCCGCGCTGCCCTGGTACGGCGCCAGCAGCGCGACCGTCTCGGCCAGCATCGCGCGGATGCGGCTCGACTGGACCTCGTCCAGCAGGTCCAGCACCCGTTCACCGGCCGCCGCGGCCTCCTCCGGGGAGCCGCCGCGCGCCAGGTCGGCCGCCAGCTGGGCCCGGTAGAGCGCCAGGTTCCGGGTGAAGTGCGGGTCCTGCAGGACCGTCGCGCGGTGCGCGTGCCGGGCGGCGCGCGACCAGTCGCCCAGGGCGGACCAGCACTGCGCCTCCAGGGCCTCCAGCTCCGGTTCGCCGAAGAACGACATCCACTCCGGGTCCGCGTCGCCCGGACCGCGCCCGAACAGGGTGTGCGCCCGCCCCAGCGCCTCCTCGCACGCCGCCCGGTCGCCCAGCCCCGCCCAGCCGCCCGCCTCGCGCAGCGTCAGCAGGGACAGCAGCCGCGCCGACGACAGGTGCTTGCCCGCCCGCTGCCCGGCCTGCGCCGCCCGTACCGCCTCCCGGAACCGGCCCTCGTCCCTGGCCAGGAACGAGGTGTTGGAGAACGCGTGCGCCTCCAGGGCGGGATCGCCCGCCACGCGCGCGGTGGCCAGGGCTTCCGCGTAGTGGGAGCGGGCGTCCTCCAGGCGGCCCGAGTCGTGCGCCAGCCACCCCACCGAGAGCGCCAGCTCACCGGCGCCCGCCTGCATCCGGTCGGCGGCGGACTGGCGGGTCGCCGTCCCGGCGTCCAGCAGCGCGTAGGCGGTACGGAGCGGCTCGGCGGCCATCCGGTACAGCCGGTCGGCGCCGTGCCGGTCGTCGAACAGGCGGATGCGTCGCACCGCCTCCTCGACGGCGTTCACCTCGGCCTCGCCGAACCTGCCGCCGGCACGCGGCGCGGGGACGGCGCCGCCGATACCGAGCGAGGCGGCCGCCACCGTGGCGGTGCCGCTCGTCATGAATGCGCGACGCAGCACGTCGCTCTCCTCATCGTTCCGGATGGTGGTCTGTGGCGCCGGTACGGCGGCGGCCGCGGCACGCGCCCCCCGGCCGCGTACGCGCTCCCGCGCGACGAACCCCAGATCCGTCAGGGACAGCCCGGGGAACATGTGCAGGAACACCCGCTCGTACGCGTAGTTCGGGCAGCGGATCTCGCCCGACTCCACACGCCCGATGTAGCGGGCGTCACACGCCACCTGCTCGCCGATCTCCCGGGCGGCCCGGCGGACCGCGGCCGCGAACTCCCCCGGGGAGCGCTGCCCGCGCAGTCGGCGGAAGGCGAGATTGGGAACTGCCCGTGACGTCGCCATGGCCGAGCCCTCTCCTGCGTACTGCACTGCCGTTGTTCCGGCGGAGCAAGAACGTACCTGCTGTGACGGACCGACCACGCAGTGTTTGGCTACAAATCGGATATCTCGTCCGCGATCCGCCATGAACTGCCATCCTTTGCGGCGGCGTGCCGCCGTAGCCGTTGACGCGCATGGGCGTTGAACCATGCGGAGAGACGCAACGTGTCTCCATACGGGGACTCGAGCGAGGAGGGGATCCCTTGTTGGAGGTCGGCATGCAGGTGAATCCGCAGTCCGGTGGCGCGTCACCCACCACCGCACAGCACTGGCCGACACCGGACGCGAGCGCCCCGCCCACCGAGGGCGAGCCCTGTGATCTGGTGACCGTCCCGGCCCGTCAGGGCCTGGAAGCCGTCGACATCCTGCGGCGCGGCGGCGCCCCGCTCGTCGGACCGGTGCTGCACGACGGGTCGTGCGACACCCTGGGCTTCCTCGTCCCGCCGGGCACCGCCGCCGGCTGGGACATGCCGGGCAGCGCCTGCACCCAGACCTCCGGGCGCGGCCTGCGGATCCCTCCCCTCCCCGGCGCCCAGCCCGAGCCCCCCGTCTCCGGCACGGGCTGGCTGCTGCCCCCGACGGACACCGGCCCGGTCACCGACCCGGTCGTCCTGCGCGAAGCGCTCGGCGAGGCCGCCCGTCTGATCGAGGCCGCCGACAACTGCCGATAGCGCCCGGGCACCTGCCGATAGCACCGGGGGACCTGCCGACAGCACCGGGGCCCGCCCCGGGGCCCGATAATGGGCGGATGGCAAGGAACAAGCGGCGCGGGCGCGACTCGGTGGCCGAGGCCGTCGTCGAGACCGTGGCCGGCGGGGTCGCCGAGCTCGTACCCGACCCGGAGCGCGCGCGGGCCTGGACGCTGCTCATCGACGGGGCGCCCCAGTCGCACGTGGACCTCGACGAGCCGGCCCGGCTGGGCTTCGCCTACCAGCGGCGACTCGGCCATGTCGCCGACCTCGCCGCACCTCCCGGACGGCCCCTCCAGGTGGTCCACCTCGGCGGCGGTGCCTTCACCCTCGCCCGGTACGTCGCCGCCACCCGGCCCCGCTCCACCCAGCAGATCGTCGAGCTGGACGCGCCCCTCGTGCAGCTGGTGCGCCGCGAGCTGCCGCTCGACCCGGCCGCCCGCATACGGGTCCGCAGCGCCGACGCCCGCGCCGGGCTCGGCAAGGTGCCGGACGGCTGGGCGGACCTGGTCATCGCCGACGTCTTCAGCGGCGCCCGCACCCCCGCGCACCTCACCAGCACCGAGTTCCTCGCCGACGTACGGCGCGTCCTCAAGCCCGGCGGGCACTACGCCGCCAACCTCGCCGACGGGCCGCCGCTGGCCCATCTGCGCGGCCAGGTCGCCACGGCCGCCGCCGTCTTCCCCGAGCTGGCGCTCGCCGCCGACCCGACCGTGCTGCGCGGGCGCCGCTTCGGCAACGCCGTCCTCCTCGCCTCCGACGTGCCCCTGCCCGTCGCCGAACTGACCCGCCGGGTCGCCACCGATCCGCACCCCGGGCGGGTGGAGCACGGGCGGGGGCTGACCGACTTCACGGGCGGGGCGGTCCCCATCACCGACGCGAGCGCCAAGGACTCCCCCGTACCGCCCCCGTCGGTGTTCCACTGACCGGATGCCGGCGGCCGTCCGCATGGTGGGCGAGTCCTTGCCAGGAATGAGACGCCGAGGCGAAAATCGGCCAATTGTCCCCCCGTACGGAAAGAGGACACTCATGGGTAGGCATGTCCATGTTCGCGTCCACCAGGGCATGGGCGTCTCCGAGAGCGGTGAACTCATCGAGCACTACCAGTGCCGCTGCGGCGCCACCTGGACGAAGTCCTACCCGGCCGACGAGGAGTGAGCGCGCCTCGCCGGACACGCCCTAGCGCTCCTCGATCTGCACCATCGGCGCGTGGTCGTGCCATGTGCAGAACACGTCGGTCTCCCGGCCGTCCTTGCTGAACGTCACACGGATGTACGTCGGCTGCTTCCACACCTGCATCTGCCAGCCCGCCGCCGGGGTCGCCGAGACCAGCTCCGCCGACGAGGCACCGATGTCGAAGGCCACCCGGCCGCCGTCGACCGTGACGCTCTTCACCTCGCCGGTGCTCGCGGGTGGCGCGCTCGTTTCCGGTGCCGGGGGGCGCGACGGGGCGACCCACGGTTTCCGGCTCTGCGTGCGGGAGGCGGACGCGGACGGCGTGGCACTCGGCGCCGGCGATGCCTCCGGGCGCCGCGTGGACGACGCCTGCGGCGCCACGCTCGGCGCCGCCGCCGGGCGGTCGGCCGTGATCGGCAGGGCGCGCGGAGGGTCGTACGCCGTCCCGGCCATCACCGTGTGCACACCCCACCACGACAGAGTGACCGCCGCGCCCGTGGCGAGCGACCACGCCATGGCATGTACGAGTCCTCTACGCATCCGGGCCATCCTGCACCACCCACCCCAGACGTCAACACCGGTCCCCCTCATTGCGCCGTATGGCGTACGGTGCCGCCCATGGCAAGTGTGCTCGTGGTCGAGGACGACCAGTTCGTGCGCTCCGCCCTCATCCGGCACCTGACCGAGGCCTCCCACACCGTACGGAGCGTCGGCACGGCCCTGGAGGCGCTGCGCGAGGTCGCCCATTTCCGCTTCGACGTCGTCATCCTGGACCTCGGACTGCCCGACCTGGACGGGTCCGAGGCGCTGAAGATGCTGCGCGGCATCACCGACGTACCCGTGATCATCGCCACCGCGCGGGACGACGAGGCCGAGATCGTACGGCTCCTCAACGACGGCGCCGACGACTACCTCACCAAGCCGTTCTCCGTCGAGCACCTGTCCGCGCGGATGGCCGCCGTGCTGCGCCGCTCCCGCGCGGCCGCCGGTGAGGCGCCGCCCAGCAGCGTCCTCCAGGTCGGCGGCCTGACCGTCGACCCGCTGCGGCGCCAGGCGGAACTCGACGGGGTGCGCCTCGACCTGACGCGGCGCGAGTTCGACCTGCTGGCGTTCCTCGCCGGCCGGCCGGGCGTGGTCGTCCCGCGCAAGGAACTGCTCGCCGAGGTGTGGCAGCAGTCGTACGGGGACGACCAGACCATCGACGTCCACCTCTCGTGGCTCCGCCGCAAACTGGGCGAAACCGCCGCCAAACCCCGCTACCTGCACACCCTGCGGGGCGTCGGAGTGAAGCTGGAGCCGCCGCAGTGAGATGGGCGCTCGTCAAGGTGGCGCTGGCCGTCACGGTGATGGTCGTGGTCGCGTTCGCCGTACCCCTCGGGCTCGTCATCAAGGAGATGGCCCGCGACCGGGCCTTCACCAACGCCGAACGGCAGGCCGCGGCCATCGGCACCTCCCTGTCCATCACCACCGACCGCGCCCAGCTCGACCGGGCCGTCGCCTCCACCCAGGCGGGCGCCGCCGGGCACCTGGCCGTGCACATCCCGGCCTCCGCGGAAGCCGCACCCATGGAGATCGGCACGGGCCGCGCCACCGGGGAGGACCTCGCCACCGTGCAGCGCGTCCCGCGCGCCTCGACCACCGAGGTCCCCGGCGGCTACGCCCTGCTCCAGCCGACCGCCATCAGCACCGGCCAGATCGCGATCGTCGAGGTGTACGTCCCCGAGGGCGAGGTCTCCAACGGCCTGGCCACCGCCTGGCTGATCCTCGCCGGAGTCGGCGTCGCCCTGGTCGTCGGCTCCGTCGCCGTCGCTGACCGGCTCGGCGTGCGCATGGTGCAGCCCGCCCAGCGGCTCGCGCACGCCGCCCACGAACTGGGCGAGGGCAAACTCGGCGCCCGCGTACCCGAGGACGGGCCCACCGAACTCAAGTCCGCCGCCGTCGCGTTCAACTCCATGGCCGACCAGGTCGTCCAGCTCCTCGCCAACGAACGGGAACTCGCCGCCGACCTCTCCCACCGGCTGCGTACACCCCTGACCGTGCTGCGCCTCAACGCCGCCTCCCTCGGCGACGGGCCGGCCGCCGACCAGACGCGGGCGGCGGTCGAGCAGCTGGAACGGGAGGTCGACACCATCATCCGTACGGCCAGGGAGGCCAAACCGCAGACCCAGGCGACCGGCCCGGGCGCCGGGTGCGACGCCTCCGAAGTCGTACGGGAACGGATGGGCTTCTGGTCCGCGCTCGCCGAGGACGAGGGCCGCAAGGTGCGCCTCGCGGGCGTCGACCGGCCCGTACGCATCCCCGTCGCCCGCCCCGAGCTGGTCGCCGCACTGGACGCGCTGCTCGGCAACGTCTTCCGCCACACCCCGGAAGGCACCGCCTTCTCGGTCGACGTCCACAACGGCGACGACGCCGTCATCATCCTCGTCTCGGACGCCGGGCCCGGTATCGCCGACCCGGAGGCCGCCCTCGCGCGCGGCAACAGCGGGGCGCGGGACGGCTCGACGGGCCTCGGGCTGGACATCGTGCGGCGGGTCGCGGAGTCGACGGGCGGGGACGTACGCATCGGGCGCTCGGTCCTCGGCGGTACGGAGGTCCGCGTCTGGATCGGGCTGGACGCGCGGCGCGGCCCGGCGGAGGGACGCGGGCGGGGGCGCGGGCACCGGGTACGGCGCCGGCGGCGCACCCATCATTAATCGGCTCCCATGGCTTCCTTAAGCCGAGCCTAAGATCCGCAACCGCCGCCCAATAGTGGCCATTTGTCCGTTTCAGGCTCGCTAGCGTGCTGCCGCACCACCAACCCCCCACACAGAGGCAGGCACGCGATGAGCACCACAGGCAGGGCCGCGCACCGGCGCAGGACGAGCGGCAGGAGCAAGGCGATCGGCGCGGTCATGGCGGCCGCGGTGACCGGCGGCGCGGCGTTCGCGTTCACCGGCACCGCGCAGGCGGCCGCCGTGGGCGCCGTCTACACCAAGACCAGCTCCTGGGACGGCGGTTACACCGGCCAGTACGTCATCACCAACGAGACGGACAAGGCCCAGACCGACTGGACGCTCGAATTCGACCTGCCCGCCGGCACGAAGATCGGCTCCCTGTGGAACGGTGACCACACCGTGAACGGGCAGCACGTCACCGTGAAGCCCGCGAGCTGGAACAAGGAGCTCGCACCCGGCGCCTCCGTCACGGTCGGCTTCGTCACCAGCGCGGCGAGGAAGGCCGGCGACCCTGCCACGTGCCTGATCAACGACGTGACCTGCTCGGCCGACGCCGGCGCGACGCCGCAGCCCAGCGGCCGACCCACCGAGCAGCCCAAGCCGACACCCACCCCGACGGCGACCACCAAACCCACGCCGACCCCGACCGCCCCTACTCCGACCGCCTCTGCTCCGACCGCCGCGAAGCCGACCCCCACCCCCACGCCCACCCCCACGCAGGGCTCCGGCGGCGCACGATTCGCCCCGTACGTCGACACCTCGCTCCACCCGGCGTACGACCTGCTCGACACCGCCGCCAAGACGGGCGTGAAGGAGTTCACCCTCGCCTTCATCACCTCCGGCGGCTCCTGCGCCCCCCTGTGGGGCGGAGTCACCGACCTGGCGAGCGACAAGGTCGCCGCCCGGATAGGCGCCCTGCGCGCCAAGGGCGGTGACGTGCGCGTGTCGTTCGGCGGCGCGGCCGGCCACGAACTGGCCCTCAACTGCGCCACGGCCGACGACCTCGCCACGGCGTACGGCAAGGTCGTCGACCAGTACAAGCTCACCAAGGTCGACTTCGACATCGAGGGCGCGGCCCTGCCCGACACCGCCGCCAACACCCGCCGCGCCCAGGCCATCGCCCAGCTCCAGAAGTCCCACCCGGGCCTGGACGTCTCCTTCACCCTGCCCGTCATGCCGGAGGGCCTGACGCAGCCGGGCGTGGACCTGCTCGCGGACGCGAAGAAGACCGGCGTGAAGACCGGCGCCGTCAACATCATGGCGATGGACTACGGCCCGGCGTACAACGGTGACATGGGCCAGTACGCCATCCAGGCCGCGACCGCCACCCAGGCGCAGGTCAAGGGCGTGCTCGGGCTGTCGGACGCGGCCGCGTGGAAGACCGTCGCCGTCACCCCGATGATCGGCGTCAACGACGTCACCACCGAGATCTTCACGGTCGACGACGCCACGCAGCTCGTCGACTTCGCGAAGTCCAAGGGCCTGGGAGGGCTGTCCATGTGGTCCTCGACCCGCGACAAGCAGTGCGCCGCCGGCGCCGTGAACCACGCGGACGCCACGTGCAGCTCGATCCTCCAGCAGCCGCTGGCCTTCACCAAGGCGTTCGCCTCGTACACGTAGCCAAGCCCCCAACCGACCACCTGACGAGCGCTCCGGCCGGGCCCGCCCCCCACCCGGCCGGAGCGCACCCCTCCCCGTTCCCGTACTCAGCCCTTCACCGCGCCCTGCATGATGCCGCCGACGATCTGCCGGCCGAACACCACGAAGACCAGCAACAGCGGCAGCGTGCCCAGCAGGGCACCCGCCATGATGACCGACTGGTCGGGGACGTAGCCACGGCCGAGGCTCGTCAGGGCGACCTGGACCGTCGGGTTGCTCTGGGTGAGGGCGATGATCGGCCAGAAGAAGTCGTTCCAGGACATCACGAACGTCAGCATGGCCAGCACCGCCATCGCCGGCCGGGCGGCCGGGAAGACGACGTGCCACACCACCCTGAGCCCGCTCGCGCCGTCCACACGGGCAGCCTCGACCAGCTCCGTGGGCAGCGCCCGCAGCAGGTACTGGCGCATGAAGAACACCCCGAAGCCGCTCACCAGGGCCGGCAGGACGACGGACTGGAGCCGGTCCGTCCACGACAACTCGGCGACCAGCATGAACAGCGGGACCACACTGAGCTGCGGCGGCACCATCATCGTGCCGATCACCAGCAGCAGCAGCGCGTTCTTGAAGCGGAAGCGCAGCTTGGCGAAGGCGAAACCGGCGAGCGTCGAGAACAGGACCGTGCCCGCCGCGACCGTGCTCGCCACGACCGTCGTATTGAGCAGCGCCAGGCCCATGTCGGCGTCGGTCCAGGCGATGCGCAGGTTGCCGAGCAGGTCGCCGCCGAACCAGAAGGGCGGCGGCGTCCTCGCGAGGCGGCCATTGGTGCCGGACGCCGCGATCGCCGTCCACACCAGCGGGAACAGCGACAGCACGGCGAAGACGATCAGCACGGCGTACGTCACCAGGCCTGCGCGAGCCTTCACCCCGTCCTCCTTCGGTACGCGCCCACCAGCGCCACGGCCGCCCCGAGGAGCACCAGGATCAGGAACATCGCCCACGCGATCGCCGAGGCGCGCCCCAGGTGGAGGTTCACCCAGCCCTGCTCGTACAGATACAGCCCCAGCGTCTGGAACTGGTGCTCCGAACCGCCGGTCGCCCCCGCGCTGCCGTTGAACAGCAGCGGCTCGCCGAACAGCTGCGTCGCGCCGATCGTCGACACCACGCACGTGAACAGGATCGTCGGCCGCAGCGACGGCACCGTCACGTGCACGAACTGCCGCCACCACGAGGCGCCGTCCAGCGCCGCCGACTCGTACAGCTCGTCGGGGACGGCCTGCATCGCGGCGAGGTAGATCAGCGCGTTGTAGCCCGTCCACCGCCAGATGACGATCGTCGACACCGCGACCTGCGAGGTCCACGTGCCGTTCTGCCAGTCGACCGGATCGACGCCCACCAGACCCAGCGCCCAGTTCACCACCCCGTAGTCCCGGCCGAAGAGGAGCACGAACACGAGCGTCGCGGCGGCGACGGACGTGGCGTACGGGGTGAGGGCGACGACCCGGAAGAACATCGAGCCGCGCAGCCGGTGGTGGAGCAGATGCGCGATGCCCAGCGCCATCACCAACTGCGGGACCGTGGACAGGAGCCCGATGGTGACCGTGTTCCTCAGGGCGTTCCAGAAGAACTCGTCGACCAGCAGGCGGGAGAAATTGCGCAGCCCCACCCACTCCATGTCCGTGGGCGCGGTCAGCTCCACCCGGTGCAGCGACGCCCAGCCGGTGTAGAGGAGCGGGAAGAGCCCGAACGCGGCGAAGAAGGCGAAGAACGGCGCGAGGTACGCGTACGGGCTCCACCGCACCGTCCACCGGTGCCTACGGCCCCGCCACGCGATGCGCTCCGTGCGCGGCTCCGGCAGGGCAGTGGTCGTCGTGTCGCTCACCATCGCGGTCACAGGTCCAGTGCGTTGTCGATGGTCCTGACCGCCGCGTCCCAGCCGTCCTCGGGCCGCCGGCCCTTCTGGTCGACCTGGAGCATGCCGACGTCGGCCAGGTTCTGGGCGATGACCAGGTCCTTCGGGCCGAGGATCGTCACCGGGACGCCCTGGGCGGCACGGGTGTAGATCCGGCCGATCGGGGCGTCACCGAAATACGGGTGCCGGGCCCCGGCCACCGCCGGGAGGGCGTGCGTGGCGGACGCGCTCGGGAAGCTGCCGCGCCGCTGGAACAGCTTCGCCTGCTGCGCGGGCGCCGTCAGCCACGCCGCCAGCCGCACCGCCTCCGCCCGGTGCCTGCCGGACTTCGGTACGACGAGGAAGGAGCCGCCCCAGTTGCTCGGCCTGGGCGCGGCCGCCACGTCCCACTTGTCCTCGCCCGCCGGGCCCGCCTTGTCCTCGATGTAGCCGAGCATCCAGGCGGGGCAGGAAACGGTGGCGAAGGTGCCGTTCGCGTACGCCTGGTCCCACGCGGGCGTGAACTGCTGGAGCCGGGCCGTCAGGCCCTCCGTCGCGAACGAGGCCGCGATGTCCCACGCCTCCCGCACGGCCGGGTTCGTCTTGTAGACGACGGTGCCGTCCTCGTCGTAGAACCGGCGCGCGCTGCCGCCCGTGACGGCCGACAGGACCCCGGACGCCGAGTCCACGAAGGAGGTGCCCGCCGGGGCCCGGTCCCGGTACCGCTTGCCCGCCTCCAGGTACTTGCGCCAGTCGCCCGCCCACAGCCGGCTCACCGCCTCCCGGTCGGTGGGCAGACCGGCCCTGGCGAACAGGTCCTTGCGGTAGCAGATGCCCTGCGGCCCGATGTCGGTGCCGAGCCCGACCGTACGGCCGTCCCCGGTGGTCGCCTGCGCCCACTTCCACGGCAGGAAGTCCTCCCGTCGCACGCCTTCCGCCGCGCCCAGGTCCTCGAGCTTGTCCGCCTGGGTGGCGGTGACCTCCGCGATGTTGATGGCCTCGACGGCCTGGATGTCGGCGAGGCCACTGTCGCTGACGAGGTGGGTGAGGAGCTGCGGGTAGTAGTTCTCGTTGCGCTGGATGGACGTCTGCTCGATGACGACGTCCTTGTTCAGCCGCATGTACTCGTCGTACAGACCGGCCTCCTCGTACCCGAACGACCCGAAGAGGCCCACGGTGAGGGTGGTGCGGCCGGCGTTCCCGTTGCCGGCGCAGCCGGCGGCCGGCAGGGCACCGAGCGCCACGACGGCCGCGAGCATCAGGGCCCTTTTTCGGAGGGTAGGTGCGCGCATGAGCCGATTCTGTACGCAAACGGCGGCGCGACGCACCGAGGCCCCGGCGGTTTCGCGCCGGGGCCGTGATGAGAAGAGCAGCGTCAGACGGCGTCAGAGACCGCGTCAGAGACCGCGTCGATCGCCTGCAGTTCCCCGGACCGCGCCACGCGCGCGTACCAGTGGGCCGTCGACTTCGGCGTACGCCGCTGTGTCTGGTAGTCGACGTGCACCGCGCCGAACCGCTTGGCGTAGCCGTACGCCCATTCGAAGTTGTCCAGCAGCGACCACAGGAAGTAGCCCCGTACGTCCGCCCCGTCCTCGATCGCCCGGTGCACCGCCTCCAGATGGCCGTGCACGTACGCCAGGCGCCGCGGGTCGTGGACCGAACCGTCGGCGGCGACCTCGTCCTCGAACGCCGCGCCGTTCTCGGTGATCAGCAACGGCAGGCCCGGGTGCTCACCGGCCACCCGCAGCAGCAGGTCGTACAGGCCCGTCGGGTCCACCGCCCAGCCCATCGCGGTCCGCTCACCGGGCGGCTGGTGGAAGGCGACGTCCTCCGAGCCCGGCCAGGGCGAGTACGCGCTCGCGCCGTGGCCGTCGTTGCGCGGGGCCTCGGCGCCCTCGTGCGACGCCGCCACCACGGTGGGCGTGTAGTAGTTGATGCCCAGGGTGTCCAGGAGCTGGTTGATGTCGGTGAGGTCACCCGGACGGACGAAGGACCAGTCCGTGAGGTGGGCGGTGTCCCTCAGCAGGTCCTCCGGATAGGCCCCGTTCAGCATGGGCCCGAGCCAGATCCGGTTGCCGACCGCGTCGATCCTGCGCACCGCGTCCACGTCCTCGGGCGCCGACGTGAGCGGCCGCAGCTCGTGCAGGTTGAGCGAGACGGACATCTGGGCGCGCGGCGGCAGCGCGGCACGCAACGCCTGGATCGCCAGCCCGTGCCCCAGGTTCAGGTGGTGCGCGGCGCGCAGGGCGGCCACCGGGTCGGTGCGCCCCGGGGCGTGCACGCCGGAGCCGTACCCGAGGAACGCCGTGCACCACGGCTCGTTGAGCGTCGTCCAGCGCCCGACACGGTCACCGAGCGCACCGGCGACGAGCCCCGCGTACTCGGCGAACCGCTCGGCGGTCGCGCGGTGCGGCCAGCCGCCCGCGTCCTCCAGCTCCTGTGGCAGGTCCCAGTGGTACAGCGTCAGGACCGGCTCGATGCCGTGCGCGAGCAGGTCGTCCACCAGCCGGCGGTAGAAATCCAGGCCCTTCTGGACGGCCGGACCGCGCCCGGTCGGCTGCACGCGCGACCACGACACCGAGAAGCGGTACGCGGTCAGGCCCAGGTCCGCCATGAGCCGTACGTCCTCATGGAACCGGTGGTAGTGGTCGACCGCCACATCCCCCGTATGGCCCTCGAAGACCTTCCCGGGCGTACGGGCGAAGGTGTCCCAGATGGACGGGGTACGGCCGTCCTCGGCCGCCGCCCCCTCGATCTGGTACGCGGCGGTGGCCGCGCCCCACAGGAAACCGGGCGGAAACCGGCGGGTTGCCGTGAGCGGCAAGGAATCGGACGCAGTCATTCGGGAGCGCTCCCAACGCAGAAGAGGGGTGCAGGGATGTTCGGTTCAGTACGTACGGAATCGGCCGGGCGCGGTCAGTTCTTGACCGCGCCCGAGGTGATCCCACCCACGATGTGCTTGCCGAGCAGCGCGAAGACCAGCAGCAGCGGCACGGTGGAGAGCAACGCGCCGGTCAGCACGATCGCCTGGTTGATGGTGTGATTCCCCGAGCCGAGACCGGCCAGCGCCACCTGAAGGGTCGGATTGCCGTCCGGCGTCAGCGCGATGAACGGCCAGAAGAAGTCGTTCCAGGCCTGGACGAAGACGAGCATGCCCAGCACGGCCATGGCGGGCCGGGCGACGGGGAACACGACGTGCCAGATGATGCGCAGGCTGTGCGCACCGTCCACCCGCGCCGCCTCCACCAGCTCCACGGGCAGCGCCTCCAGCAGGTACTGCCGCATGAAGAACACGCCGAAGGCCGCCACCAGGGACGGAAGGACGACGGACTGGAGCTGGTCCACCCACCCCAGGTCGGTGATGATCCGGTACAGCGGGATGACGCTGAGCTGCGGCGGAATCGTCATCGTCGCCACCACCAGCGCGAGCAGCGCGTTGCGGCCCCGGAACGGCAGCTTGGCGAAGGCGAACCCGGCGAGCGTGGAGAACACGACGGTCGACGCCGCCACCAGACCCGCCACGACCGTGGTGTTGACCAGCGCCTCACCCATGTCCACCTGGTTCCAGGCGAAGGTGAGGTTGTCGAGCAGGTGCGGCCCCGGCAGCAGCGGCGCCGGCGCCTCGACCACCCGCTCACCGGTGTGCGAGGCGGCGACGAGGTTCCAGTACAGCGGAAAGAGCGACACCAGGGCCGCCAGGCCCAGCAGGACGTACGTCAGCGGGCCCGCGTGGTGCTGGCGCCCCGCCGTCTGCGTGATCTTCACGTGGTGGTCCCCCCGGTCTTCCTGGTCTCCCCGGTCTTCCTGGTCTCCCCGGTCTCCCTGTTCAGGCGGGCGACGAGCAGCCGGGCCGCGCCGATCAGCAGCAGGATCAGCAGCATCACCCAGGCGATCGCGGACGCCTGCCCCAGCGCCCCGGTGATCCAGCCCTTCTCGTACATCAGCAGGCTCAGCGTCTGGAACTGGTTGCCGCTGCCACCACTGACCCCGAGGCTCCCGCCGTACAGCATCGGCTCACCGAACAACTGGGTGGCGCCGATCGTCGAGACCACGATCGTGAACAGGATCGTGGGACGGATGGACGGGATGGTCACGCTGATGAACTGCCGCCAGCGCGACGCCCCGTCGAGCGACGCGGCCTCGTACAGGTCCTGGGGGACGGCCTGCATCGCGGCGAGGTAGATCAGCGCGTTGTAACCGGTCCACCGCCAGATGACGATGACCGAAATCGCGATCTGCGCCGGCCACTTGGACGACTCCCAGTCGACCGGATCGAACCCCACCCACCCGAGCGCGGTGTTGATCAGCCCGTAGTCGCTGTTGAACAGCTGGGCGAAGACGAGCGTCGCGGCGGCGATCGACGTGGCGTACGGAGCGAGCACCGCGACCCGGAAGAACCCCCGGCCGCGCAGCTTGTAGTTGAGCAGGTGGGCCAGGCCCAGCGCCATCAGCAGCTGCGGGACGGTGGAGATGACACCGATGGTGAACGTGTTCGCCAGCGCGTTCCAGAAGAAGTCGCTGTCCCACAGGCCCGTGTAGTTGTCGAAGCCGCGCCACTGCGCCTCCCCGCCCAGCTCCACCCGGTGCAGCGAGAGCCAGCCCGTGTAGACCAGCGGGAAGAGCCCGAAGGTCGCGAAGCAGAGGAAGAAGGGCGACACGAAGGCGTACGGGGTCGCCTTCAGGTCCCAGCGGTAGAGCCGACTGCGCCAGCCGCCGCCACCGCCTGCGTGTCGTGCCGGTGCGGGAGGCGAGGGCTCGGGCTCGGGCTCGGGCGGATCGGGCGGCGACGTGCCGTCGGCCGCCGCACTGACGGAGGTGGCCACGAGGGCGTCCTTCCAGGTGGGTGCGTGGGTGCGTTGCGTTCGTTCCTGCGGTGGGTGCGGTGCCTGTCGTGCGGAGCGGGCTGCCGGGGCGCGTTGTCGGCGGGAGGCCGCGGGGCGCGGCAGCGGTGGTGACCCGAGGCCCTGTGGCGTACTGCGGACAGGGCAGGCGCGGCTTGCCCACGGCCCGCGACCTCTGCGAGGCACGACCACGGGCCCCTGGGCCGGGCAGGGCGCCGGGCCGGCCGCCCGGCGGGGGAGCGCCGGGCGGCCGGGCGCGGGGGCGTTACTGATCGATCTTGTCGTCGATCAGCTTCTTGACGTTCTCCCAGGCGGCGTCCGGCGTGGTCCCGCGTTGCTCGATGTCGAGGATGCCGTTGTCGGTGATGAAGGTCTTCACCTGGCCGTCGTAACGGCTGACCGGCGCGGGCGTGATGCCGGCCGCGGCCTCCGAGTAGATCTTCCCGACGGGTGTGTCACCGAAGTACGGGATCTTGGCGTTCTGCACCGTCGCCGAGGCGAGCGTGTCCTTGGTGGACGGGATGTTGCCGTTGACCCCGAACACCTTGGCGTGCTGCTCCGGAGCCGTCAGCCACGCGGCCAGCTTGGCGGCCTCCTCGGCGTGCTTGCCCGCCTTCGGTACGGCGAGGAAGGAACCGCCCCAGTTGCCCGCGACCGGCGGGGTGGCGATGTCCCACTTGCCCTTGTTGTTGGGACCCGCCTGGTCCTTGATGATGCCGGTCATCCAGCTGGGGCAGGCGACGGTCGCGAACTTCGAGTTCTTGAACCCGGCGTTCCAGGTGCCCTTCTCGTCGAACTGCCGCAGTTTCGCCGTGATCCCGGCCTGCGCCGCCTCGACGGCCAGGTCCCAGGCCTTGCGCACACCGGGGCTGTTCTCGTAGTCGAGCTCACCCTTCTCGTTGGCGTACTGCTGCGGCTGGCTGGAGAGCACGGCGTTGAACAGGCCGCTGGCGGAGTCGTGGAAGGCGGTGCCGGCCGGGGCGTTCTTCTGGTACGTCTTGCCGGTGATGACGAACTTCGCCCAGTCGCCCGCCCACAGCTTGGCGACCTGCGTGCGGTCGGTGGGCAGCTTGGCCTTGGCGAAGAGGTCCTTGTTGTAGCAGATGGCCATCGGGCCGATGTCGGTGCCGAGGCCGATGACCGCGCCGTCGGCCGTCGTCGCCTGCTTGACCTTCCAGTCCAGGAAGGCGGAGGTGTCCGCGCCGCCGGTCTTCGACAGGTCCACCCACTTGCTCGCCATCGCGGGGCCGATGGCCTCGGCGATGTAACCGACCTCGATGGCCTGGATGTCGGCGAGACCGCTGTTGCGGGAGAGGCGCAGCTTCAGTGTGTCCCAGTACTTCTGGCCGTCGGCGACGTTCGACTCGACGATCTTGATGTGCGGGTTGAGCTTCTCGTACTCGGCGTAGAGCTTGGCGCCGTTCTTGTTGTCGTATCCGAAGGAACCGAAGGTCCCGATGCGCAGGGTTATCTTCTCGTCGCCGGTGGTCCCGCCGGATCCGCTGTCGTCGCTGCTGCAGCCGGTCAACAGGACCGCGCCGGCCGTGAGCGCCGAGAGCGCCGCGACGGCCGCGGATGCGGGGCGGCGGCGTCCGCGCGTACTGCTGGAAGTGCGCATTCCACTCTCCTCGTCCAGGTGGTGCTGGTGTGCGCGCATAGGAGGTCCGGGTCGGCTTTCAGCGGCTCGGCGGCGGCCGTATCGGACAGCGGTGCGGGGCGGTGGGAGCGCTCCCACACCGCCATGCCCGGAAGGTTGCTGCCTGGCGGGGGTGGGTGTCAAGGCATGGGTGAAAAATCGCCGGTGCCGGGCGGGCGGGCGCCGGCCCCGGAAGCCCGTCAGTGGCGGCGGGCGGCGCTTTCGTCTACGGTGGGAGCGCTCCCACATCCGGTTCTTGGAACCGGTACTCCCGCTGGCCCCGGTGCAGGGGGCACCCTCTAGGTTGACGACAGTCACTACCTCGCTGCCTCATTGCGGGGTTCGACGTTCGACGTTCGATGGGAGACCGATGGCGGTGAGCGGACGGCAGACCGGCAGGCCCACGCTGGAGGAGGTCGCGGCCCGGGCGGGGGTCGGGCGCGGCACCGTGTCCCGGGTGATCAACGGCTCGCCGCGGGTCAGCGACCGGGCGAAGGAGGCGGTCGGCCAGGCCATCGCCGAGCTGGGGTACGTCCCCAACCGCGCCGCCCGCGCCCTGGCCGGCGCCCGCACGGACGCCATCGCCCTGGTGATACCCGAGACCGAGGCCCGCCTGTTCGCCGAGCCGTACTTCCTCGACATCATCCGGGGCGTCAGCGCCGAACTCGCGGACGCGGACATGCAGCTGCTGCTCACCCTGATCCGGTCCAGCAAGGAGCGGCAGCGGTTCGAGCAGTACCTGTCGGCCCAGCGGGTGGACGGCGTCCTGCTCGTCTCCATCCACGGGGACGACCCGCTGCCCGACCTCGCGCGCGAACTGGGCCTGCCCGCCGTGCTCAACGGCCGCCGGTCCGCCGACGAACCCGGCGCCTACGTCGACTCCGACAACGTGGGCGCCGGCCGCTCGGCCGTCGACCACCTCACGGGCCGCGGCCGCCGCCGGATCGCGACCATCACGGGACCGCTCGACATGTACGTGGCGCGCTGCCGCCTGGACGGTTACCGCCAGGGCATCGAAGCGGCGGGCCTCCCGGCCGACGAGCGGCTGGTCGCCGCCGCCGACTTCACCGAGGAGGGCGGCCGTCGCGCCATGCGCGAGCTGCTGGACCGCTGCCCCGACGTGGACGGTGTCTTCGCCGCCTCGGACGTCATGGCGGCGGGCGCCCGGAGCGTGCTTCGCGAGGCGGGCCGGCGCGTCCCCGACGACGTGGCGCTCATCGGCGTCGACGACTCGGCGGTGGCCCGCCTCATGGACCCGCCGTTGACGAGCGTGCGCCAGCCGATCGAGGAGATGGGCCGCCGCATGGCCCGCATACTGCTCCAGGAAATCACCGGCACGGGACCGGAACCCTCCCAGGTCATCCTGCCCACGGAACTGGTGGTCCGCGACTCGACGTAACGGCCGCTCCGCCCCGGCCACCCGCGGGCCCGGCGGCTGAACGCCCGTGTCACGGCGACCGTGTGAGTGGGTGGGCCTTGGCCCTGAGGGTGGGCGTGCTGTTCTTGGCGGTGGAGTGGGTGGGCCTCGGCCCTCGGGGTGGGCGTGCTGGTCATGGTGGGCGGGTGGGCCTCGGCCCTCGGGGTGGGCGTGCTGGTCATGGTGGGCGTGTGGGCCGCCCTCTCTCCGAGTGTGGCGGGCTCCGGCGCCCCCTCAAGGGCGCTTCGCGTCGGCTTCGCCGATGGGCTTCGCCCACCCTTGACCGGCCGCCTCCGCCCGCCTTTTCCCACTCGGAGGGCGGCCCGGGGGGATGGGTCCTCGGGGGGCGCACGTGGCCGGTGCCGTTCGTGGCCGGGTGGCGGGTGCCGGAGGGGGCGCGGCAGTGGAATGGGGCGGTGGCGGCTGGGCTAAGCGGCTGCGGCTCGTCTTTCGGCTGAGGCACAGGACCTCGCTTCGGTGGGTGGTGGGTGCGCCCCAGTGGCATGGGGCGCACGGGCTCGGTCCGGCGGCTGCGGGGTGGGTGCGGGGTGGGGGTTCCGGCGGGTGGCTGGGGTGGGGTGGTGGCTGGGCCCGGGTGTCGCCCTGGCAGAGGCGCCCGGCCACCGGTGGGCGGGGCGAAGGCGTGGGTGCGGCAGGTGGCCGGCCGCAGGATGCCCGTGCCTGCTGTCTCACGGGCCCGGTTGGGCCGCGCCTGCCGTGCAGGGAGGTCTCACCCGTCTTCTTGGTCACGCCAGCGCCGGGTTCGGGGTGTTGTGTGCGGTGTGGGACACCTTCTCGCCGTGGTGTGCGGGCTGTGGGTGTCCGATCCCGCCCACGACTCCGGCAGGGCGATACGGCTGGGACTGGAGGGGCCGGAGGGGCCCGCCCTGTGGGGCAGATGCGTGTCCGGCATCCCCGGGGGGCTGGCCGGGGAGGCCGTACCCCGTGCCTGTGCCGGACAGGAGGCAGCACCTTGCGGGGCACCGGTGTCCCCCGCCGGACTCCTCAAGGTGAGGGGCTCGGCCTTGCCCCGGGCACCGGGCCGACCTGGTCCTGTGACGGGGCACGACGGCCGGCGTCTGGCGTCCTGCGGGTGCGGTGTGCGGGGCTCGAAGTCTCCCTGGCCCCGCCTGCCTCACCAGGACGCCTCACGGGCCCCTATCGTCACATCTGCACCGGGGCTGGGGAGTTGTGGGCGGTGTAGGACACCTTCCGACCATGAGCGTCCGGGCACGGGGTGTCCCATCCCGCCCACAACTCCGGTGGTCCTATACGGGTGTGACTGGAGGGGCCGCCCCTTCTGGAGGCCGACCTGGCCGTGCCTTACTGTCCGGAAGGCTGTGGTCCCGGGCCCGAGTCGGAGGACAGGCCGCGCCCCGGCCCTGCTGTCCTGGCCGCGCGGTGCCCGCCGTGCCCTGGCCGCTCGGCTCCACCCGCCCCAACCCCGCACCCACCCCGGCCACCTGCCGGAACCCCGACCACTCACCCGCCCGCAGTCGCCGGACCGAGCCCGGATGCCCCATGCCACTGGGGCGCACCCACCACCCACCGGAGCGAGGTCTTGTGCCCTAGCCAGGAGACGGGCCGCAGCCGCTTAGCCAAGAGGCCACCGCCCCATTCCACTGCCGCGCCTGCCCCGGCCGGGCCACCTCGGCAACGAACCCGGGCAGAGCGGTGCGCCCTCCGGGATGCCTGCTCCCCGGGGGCGCCCTCCGAGAGAAAACGCGCGGGTGGAGGCGGCCTGTCAAGGGTGGCCGTAGGCCATCGGCGAAGCCGACGCGAAGCGCCCTTGACAGGGTGCCGGAGCCCGCGACTCTCGGAAGGGAGGGCGGCCCGGAACGGTGACCGGGACCGGACGGCCCCCCCCCGGGGCTCAGGGTGCCTGACCGGAGCCGGTTCTGGGGCCGGGGGCTGAGGCATGGGGGCTGGCCCGGAACGGTGACTGATACCGGACGGCCCACCCCAGGGGCTCAGGGTGCTTGACCGGAGCCGGTCCTGGGGCCTGGGGCCAGGGGCCGAGGGTGCTTGACCGGAGCCGGTTCTGGGGCCGGGGGCTGAGGCATGGGGGCTGGCCCGGAACGGTGACTGATACCGGACGGCCCACCCCAGGGGCCGAGGGTGCTTGACCGGAGCCGGTCCTGGGGCCTGGGGCCAGGGGCTCAGGGTGCTTGACCGGAGCCGGTTCTGGGGCCTGGGGCCAGGGGCCGAGGGTGCTTGACCGGAGCCGGTTCTGGGGCCGGGGGCTGAGGCATGGGGGCTGGCCCGGAACGGTGACCGATACCGGACGGTCCGTTCCCGGGGCCGAGGGTGCTTGACCGGAGCCGGTCCTGGGGCCTGGGCCAAGGGCCAGGGCTCAGGCGTGTGGATGGCCCGAGTGTCCCGCCCCCGGGCGGGCGCTGGGCGGCCGGCCGGGGGCGGGGGTCAGGGAGTGGGCGTCAGGGAGCGGGGGTCAGAGCGCCGGGTGGGCGTTCTTCATCAGCTCCTGGAACTGGGCCGAGAACCATTTGCCCGAGAGCGGGGCGTTGGGCAGGGCGCCCGAAAGGTTGTTGCCGTTGCGCGGGTTGCCCGTGTAGGTCGGGTCGCACATCCGGTCGAAGCCCTTGCCTTCGTCGTTCGGGATCTCGCTGCTCGCCCCGTCCGACTCGCCCGGCGGCTTCATCCACACGTACGCGTCGATGCCCGCCGCCGGAGCGGCCTTCGGGCGCTCGCCGAGACCGGCGCCCGCCTGGTTGCACCAGTTGCCGAGGTGGATGCGCCGGTCGTAACGGCCGCCGTTGACGTACGTGTCGACGTTGGTCGTCGCGCCGGGGCCGGTCGGGCGGGCCGTGCCGCCCCAGCCGTTGCGGGAGGTGTCGATCAGCATGCCGAGCTTCTGGTCGAAGCCGAGCGAGACCAGCTTGGCGCGCATGGCCTGGGCGTACGACAGCTCGTCGGTGTACCGGTTCCAGTCGACCCACTTCGACTGGCGTACGGACACGCCGTTGACCGTGTCCTCGATCTTGAAGTGGTCCTCCTTCAGCGCGCTGTAGTTGGCCGTGTTGACGATGAAGCCGTGCACCTTGGAGACCGTCGAGCCCTCGGCGGTCGCCGCCTGCTTGAACAGTTCGGCGGAGGCGTTGAAGTTGTCGTCCCAGCCGAGCCAGCCGTGGTGGCCGGCGTCCACGTAGTTGTAGACGTTGCCGACCGCGCCGAGCTTGTTCAGCGCGTACCCGACGCCCTTGACGTAGTTGCCGTTCGCCTTCATCACGTCGCAGTTGGGCGTGGCGGTCGGGCGGCCGGACACATTGGTGACCAGGTTGGGCAGGGAGTCGATCTCGACGGTCGTGACGATGCGCAGGCCCGCGTACTTGGGGTCGGCGAGGATCGCGGCGATCGGGTCGATGTACTGCGTCTTGTACTTGTCGATCTCCGTCGGGCCCAGCTCGCCGTTGGAGGCGAGCGCGGCGCAGTCGCGGCCCGGCAGGTTGTAGATGACGAGCTGGATGGCGAGTTCGCCGGTGCCCTTCTGGCGCAGTGCCTCGTCGAGGTGGGCGCGCAGGCCCATGCCGCCGTTCACACCGTTGATGGCGGCGATGCGGTCCAGCCAGACGCCGGTCGGCTGGTTGGAGACGCGGGTGCCGCCCGGCTCGGCGGCGGCCTTGGCGGACCATTCGGGGTTCACGTACACCTTGGCGCCGGCGTACGGGTTGTCGACGCGGCTCCCGGAGGGCGGCGGGTCGGTCGGCGGGTCGGTCGGGTCCGGCGGGTCGGTCGGGCCGCCGTTGCAGGTGACGCCGTTCAGCTTGAACGTCGTGGGGACGGCGTTGGTGCCGCTGTACGAGGCGTTGAAGCCGAAGGAGGTGGAACCGCCGGTGGCCAGGCTGCCGTTGTACGACACGTTCCTGGCCGTGACGGCGGCGCCGGACTGCGTGGTGGTGGCGTTCCAGGACTGGGTGATGCGCTGGTTGCCCGCGTAGGTCCACTCCAGGGTCCAGGAGCTGACCGGGTCACCGGTGTTGGTGACGGTGACGTTGGCGCCGAAGCCGGTGTTCCACTGGTTGGTGACCTGGTAGTTGACGGTGCAGCCGGGGGCGGCCGCGCCGGCGGAGGTGCTGAGCGCGGTGGCGGTGGCGCCGGTCGCCGCGATCATGGTGCAGGCGGCCAGCAAGGCGGTGCGGCGGCGGGAGGGCGTACGGGAAGTCGTACGGGAGGACGTACGGGAAGGCGTAGGTGGTGCGGCGGCTCTGGTGCGGCTCATGTCCGGTGATACCTCTCGGTCGTGACGGATATGTGCGGGGGTGTGCCGTCGTCGTCGCTGATCAGATGAGGTACGAGGGCCCGGGTTACGAGGACCCCGCGTACGGGCTCGCCGAAGTCGCCCGCCACGGAGTGGTGCGTCGTGAGTCGCGGCGGGTGGTGGGAGGGGCGAGCGCCCGGTGGCCCGAACCGCGTGCAAGGGCCCTGCCTGCTACCGGGGCGTACGTGCGGGGGATGGCGCATGAGCGACTCCTCGCAGCTCGGGCGCGCATCTGACCCTGCGCCGACTGAATGGAACCGCTCCCACTGGTGCAGCAGACCGTAGCGGCAAGTTCCGTCATGGAACAGAGGGGCCGTCGAATTTCGCATTCGATTTTCTTCGACTCTTCAAGCACCTTGACCCCTCGCCCCCCTCTCCTCATAGTGGGAGCGCTCCCACTGGTTCAAGGCTTGTGCATGACGCGACAAACCAAGGCGGGCCGGGCTGCCCACGGCCCGCCGCGGACCCCCACGTCCGAGAGGAAGCCCCCGTGCGCAGAACGCGAAACCTGCTCCTCGGCCTGGCGCTCGCCGCCGGCCTGCTGACCGCCGCGCCACCAGCAGCTACGGCGGGCCCACAAGCGGCCGCGTACTCCTGGAAGAACGTCCGCGTCGACGGCGGCGGCTTCGTCCCCGGCATCGTCTTCAACCGCGCCGAGAAGAACCTCGCCTACGCCCGCACCGACATCGGCGGCGCCTACCGCTGGCAGCAGGCGACCAGGACGTGGACCCCGCTGCTCGACCACGTCGGCTGGGACGACTGGGGCCACACCGGCGTCGTCAGCCTCGCCTCCGACTCCGTCGCCCCCAACCGGGTGTACGCCGCCGTCGGCACGTACACCAACAGCTGGGACCCCGGCAACGGCGCCGTCCTCCGCTCCACCGACCGCGGTGCCACCTGGCGCAAGGCCGACCTCCCCTTCAAGCTCGGCGGCAACATGCCCGGCCGCGGCATGGGCGAGCGCCTCGCCGTCGACCCCAACCGCAACAGCGTGCTGTACCTCGGCGCGCCCAGCGGCAAGGGCCTGTGGCGCTCCACCGACGCGGGCGCCACCTGGTCGCAGGTCACCGCGTTCCCCAACCCCGGCAACTACGCCCAGGACCCGTCCGACACCAGCGGTTACGCCTCCGACAACCAGGGCATCGTCTGGGTCACCTTCGACGAGACGACCGGCACCCGTGGCAGCGCCACCAAGACGATCTACGTCGGTGTCGCCGACAAGGCCAACGCCGTCTACCGCTCCACCGACGCGGGCGCCACCTGGACCCGCCTGCCCGGTCAGCCCACCGGCCTCCTCGCCCACAAGGGCGTCCTCGACGCGGCGAACGGCCACCTCTACCTGGCGTACAGCGACACGGGAGGCCCGTACGACGGCGGCAAGGGCGCCGTGTGGCGGTACGCCACCAGGACCGGCACCTGGCAGGACATCACCCCCGACCCCGAGGCCTACTACGGCTTCAGCGGCCTGAGCGTCGACCGCCGCAAGCCCGGCACCGTCATGGTCACCGGCTACAGCTCCTGGTGGCCCGACACGCAGATCTTCCGCACCACGGACAGCGGCGCGAACTGGACGCGGGCGTGGGAGTACACCTCGTACCCCAACCGCACCAACCGCTACACCATGGACGTCTCGTCCTCCCCCTGGCTCACCTGGGGCGCCAACCCGTCCCCGCCCGAACAGACCCCGAAACTCGGCTGGATGACGGAGGCGCTGGAGATCGACCCGTTCGACTCCAACCGCATGATGTACGGGACGGGTGCCACCATCTACGGCACCGAGAACCTCACCGCCTGGGACAGCGGCGGCAAGGTCACCATCAAGCCGATGGTCCAGGGCCTGGAGGAGACCGCCGTCCTCGACCTGGTCTCGCCGCCCTCCGGCGCCCCGCTGATCAGCGCGCTCGGCGACATCGGAGGCTTCCGCCACACCGACGTCACCAAGGTGCCGTCCATGATGTTCACCTCCCCCAACTTCACCTCCACCACCAGCCTCGACTACGCCGCGGCCAACCCGAACACGGTCGTACGCGTCGGCAACCTCGACGGCGGACCGCGTATCGCCTTCTCCACGGACAACGGCGCCAACTGGTGGGCGGGGCAGGAGCCTTCCGGTGTCTCCGGCGGCGGCACGGTCGCCGCGGCGGCCGACGGCAGCCGGTTCGTGTGGAGCCCGGACGGCGCGGCCGTCCACACCACGGCCGGCTTCGGCACCTCCTGGACCCCGTCGCAGGGCATCCCGGCCGGCGCGACCGTCGAGGCCGACCGGGTCGACGCGAAGAGGTTCTACGGCTTCAAGAACGGGACCTTCTACGTCAGTACGGATGGCGGTCTCTCCTTCAGTGCCAGGGCCACGGGCCTGCCCGCCACCGGGAACGTCCGCTTCCAGGCGGTGCCCGGCCGGAGCGGCGACATCTGGCTCGCGGGCGGATCCCCGACGAGTACGTACGGCTTGTGGCGCTCCACCGACGCGGGCGCGACCTTCACCAAGGTGAGCGGCGTCGAGCAGGCCGACACCATCGGCTTCGGCAAGGCCGCGCCCGGCGCCACGTACCAGGCCCTCTACACCAGCGCGAAGATCGGCGGCGTACGCGGCATCTTCCGCTCCACGGACGCCGGGGCGAGCTGGGTGCGCATCAACGACGACGCCCACCAGTGGGGCTGGACGGGGGCCGCCATTACCGGCGACCCCCGCGTCTACAGCCGGGTGTACGTGGCGACCAACGGCCGCGGCATCATCTACGGCGACGCTACGGGGTAGTGACCGGGGTGACAACCGTCGGCCGGGGTGCCGTGGGCATCCCGGCCCCGATGGGGAAACTCGGGTGCGGGGGCTGGTTGTAGGCGGTGTTCTGCCACGCCAGCCCCGTGCGGTACATGGTGTCGTGCAGCAGCGTCGTGATCCGGGTCGTCGTGTCGTACGGCGTCGAGTAGATCCGCAGCGCCCGGTTGTCCGACGTACGCCACACGACCTCCTCGCGCCAGTCGCCGAGGATGTCGCCGGACAGCGCCGGGGTGGCCTTGGTCCCGTTGTTGGACGCGACGGAGGCGCCGGTCAGCAGCCGGGTGTCCCCGCCCGTGCCGTACTTGTCGATCCGGGTGCCGTCCAGCAGCTCACGGGTGGTGTCGCCGTCCCACCAGCTGACGAAGTTGATGCTGGACGGCTCCCGGCCGAGCGACGCCCCGGTCGGTGACCTGAGCGTGGTGTCGGTCGCCGACCAGGACTCAGCGCCGGGGGAGCCCGCGTGGACGTCGGCGGACACGCCCCGGCCGTTGTCGCCGCCCGTGGCGGTCTGCCACAGGACCTGACCGGTACGGGCGTCGGCCATCCAGGAGCCGGGCTTGGAGCTGTCCTCGGACACCTTGAAGTACTCCAGCCCGGCGCGGGCGGGGTTGAGGTCCCCGACATGGCCGGCGTCGCCGTGCCCGAGCCTCGTCGTCCACAGCCCGTTGCCGTTGTCGTCGACGGTCATCGCCCCGTACACGATCTCGTCCCGCCCGTCGCCGTCCACGTCCGCGACGGACAGGCTGTGGTTGCCCTGCCCGTCGTACCCCTTGCCGGCGTTGGTGGAGGAGCTGGAGTCGAAGGTCCAGCGCCGGGTGAACTGCCCGCCGCGCCAGTCCCAGGCCGCGATCACGGACCGGGTGTAGTAACCGCGCGCCATGATGAGCGAGGGCCGGACGCCGTCCAGGTACGCGGTCCCGGCGAGGAACCGGTCGACCCGGTTGCCGTAACTGTCCCCCCACGACGCCACGTTGCCGCGCGCGGGCACGTAGTCGACCGTCCCCATGGCGGCGCCGGTGCGGCCGTTGAACATGGTGAGGTACTCCGGGCCCGTGAGCACGTACCCGCTGCTGTTGCGGTGATCGGCGGAGGCGCTCCCGATGGTCCTCCCCGTACCGTCCACGGTCGCGTCGGCCGTCTTCATGGCGACCTCGGCCTGCCCGTCGCCGTCGTAGTCGTACACCTGGAACTGTGTGTAGTGCGCGCCGGAGCGGATGTTGCGCCCCAGGTCGATCCGCCACAGCCGGGTGCCGTCGAGCCGGATGCCGTCGACGATCGTGTTGCCGGTGTAACCGGAGTGCGCGTTGTCCTTGGCGTTGGTGGGCTGCCACTTGAGTACGAAGTCCAGGGCGCCGTCCCCGTCGAGGTCGCCGACGGACGCGTCGTTCGCCTCGTACGTGTACGCGACCCCGTCGGGCGTCGTGCCCCCGGCGGGCCGGGTGATGGGCACGTCCTTGTAGCCGCCGCGGAACTGCACGGCGTGCACGGAGTCGCCCTGCTCCACGCCGCCGACGACCGCGCGGACCGTGTAGTCGGCGTGGCTGGGCGCGCCGGGGTGGAAGTAGGTGGTGGAGCCGGTGACGGGCGTGGCGTTCACCTTCGTACCGGCGCGGTAGACGTTGAACGCCACGTCGTCCGGGTCGGTGCCGAGCCACCGCCAGCCGACCAGGTTGCCGGTTCCGGTGTGGACGCTGACGACGCCCCGGTCGAGCCGCTCGACCTGCCGGGCGGCGGCGGCCTCGGCCGCCCCGGCGGGGGACGCGTGCGGGGAGGCGTACATGGCACAGAGGACGGCGGTGGCGATGAGGATGGAGCGGCGTCTCGTGCGGGGGATCCGGTTCTGCGGGTGGTGCACGATTCCTCCTGTGGGGGAGAGGGACGTGTTGCGTACGTCACAGTCGCCACCACTCGGAGAAACGTTGCCGCAATGTTCATGTGCCAGGCGTCAGGGCTTTCACCAGGAACGTGCAGGCGTCCGCCATCCGGTGCACGGTGCCCTCGGCGTCCTCGTAGGACCAGCGGTCGGTGTACGGGACGACCGGCCGGTAGCCCAGGCGCGCGTACAACGCCGCCGCCCGCCGGTTGCCGCCCTCCACCCCCAGCCCGATCCGCGCCCGTCCCCGCTCACGCGCGCGTTCCTCGGCGGCGTGGACGAGGGCGGTGCCGATCCCGTGCGAGCGCAACGACTCGGGCCACACGACGAGCCCGTTGATCTCCGGGCAGTCCTCACCGCACACCGCCCGTACCTCCGGCGCCGCGCATCCGTCCCACCGCACCTCGCAGGTCCCGACGGGCCGGCCGTCGCGCCAGGCGACGAGGAACGTCCCGTCCCCGGCCGCCTGGCGGGCGTACCGGCGGGCGTGGGAGGAGAGGACCCCGGGTGAGGGAGCGCCGGGGGAGGGTATGTGCCGGTCGAGCAGCTCGACGTCGTGGTCCCGGCATTCCCTGATCACCATCCGGTCGCCCTCCCGCTGCTGGACACACTGCCTGGACATGACGAAGGGCTGACCCGTTTTCACAGGTCAGCCCTTGCGTCGATCAGGGTGAGTAACGGGACTCGAACCCGCGACATCCTGGACCACAACCAGGTGCTCTACCAGCTGAGCTATACCCACCACGACCGGTCTTTTTCCCGACCGGCCGAGAAAAAGTGTACAGGGTCCGAGAGGGTGCTCGCTCCCGCCTTTCGGACGGGCGGGCCGGCGGCCGCGCTACTCGGGCAGGACGTGGCGCGCGGCGATCTGCTTCGCCGTGTCGGAGTCGGGGCCGGGCTGCGGGACGAAGATGGCCTCGCGGTAGTAGCGCAGCTCGGCGATGGACTCACGGATGTCGGCGAGCGCCCGGTGGTTGCCGGCCTTCTCCGGACTGTTGAAGTACGCCCTCGGGTACCAGCGGCGAGCCAGCTCCTTGACCGAGGAGACATCGACGATCCGGTAGTGGAGGTAGTCCTCCAGCGTCGGCATGTCACGCAGCAGGAACCCGCGGTCCGTGGAGACCGAGTTCCCGCACAGCGGAGCCTTGCCGGGCTCCTTGACGTGTTCGCGTACGTAGGCGAGGACCTGCTCCTCGGCGTCGGCGAGGGTGGTGCCGTTGGGGAGCTCGTCCAGGAGGCCGGAGGCGGTGTGCATCTGGCGCACCACGTCCGGCATGGTCTCCAGCGCCGCGTCCGGCGGGCGGATCACGATGTCCACACCTTGACCGAGTACGTTCAGTTCCGAGTCGGTGACCAGTGCGGCCACCTCGATAAGTGCGTCATCCGTCAGCGAGAGCCCGGTCATCTCGCAGTCGATCCACACCATGCGATCGTTCATGCGTCCTACCTTAGAGGGGCGGTCGCTGAGGGGGTGCGCTCCCGCACCCCCTCAGCGACCGCCCCTCCACGGCGGTACGCGGGTGTCCCCCGGTCCTGCTACGGCGCGCTGCGCTGGCCCGGAAGGGCCGCCCGGCCGCCGAAGGCGTCCGCGTGCGGCCTGCCGTGGTGCTCGGGCGGGGCCGCGGAGGTCGCCGTCGGGCCCGTCGCGGTGGACGCCGCGGCCGCCCGTCTCGCCGTCGGCGGCACCTGGGAGGGCACCATGGACTCCACGACGGCCGACGACGGTCCCGACGACCCCGACGGGCCTGCGGAGTCGCCCTGTGGGCGCCGGGCCCGGTAGGCGGCCCGGTACGCGGCGGGCGAGGAGCCCAGCTGGCGGCGGAAGTGCCCGCGCAGCGCGACGGGCGAGCGGAAGCCGCAGCGGCCCGCCACCTCGTCGACCGAGTAGTCGGACGTCTCCAGCAGCCGCTGCGCCTGGAGCACCCGCTGGGTGATCAGCCACTGGAGCGGGGCGGACCCCGTCAGTGAGCGGAAGCGCCGGTCGAAGGTCCGCCGGCTCATGTACGCGCGGGCCGCGAGCGTCTCCACGTCGAACTGCTCGTGCAGGTGCTCCAGGGCCCAGGCGACCACCTCGGCGAGCGGGTCGGCGCCGATCTCCTCGGGCAGCGACCGGTCGAGATACCGCTCCTGTCCGCCGCTGCGCCGGGGCGGTACGACGAGTCGGCGGGCGAGTGCCCCGGCCGCCTCGGTGCCGTGGTCCGTGCGCACGATGTGCAGACAGAGGTCGATTCCGGCCGCCGTTCCGGCGGAGGTCAGTACGTCGCCGTCGTCGACGAACAGCTCCCGCGGGTCCACATGGACCGACGGGTAGCGCTTGGCGAGCGTCGGCGCGTACATCCAGTGCGTGGTGGCGGGCCGGCCGTCCAGTAAACCGGCGGCGGCGAGCACGAACGCGCCGGTGCACAGGCCGACGATGCGGGCGCCCTCCTCGTGCGCCCGGCGCAGCGCGTCGAGCGCCTCGGCCGGTGGCGGCGAGGTGATCGACCGCCAGGCTGGTACGACGACGGTGCCGGCCCGGCTGATGGCCTCCAGCCCGTACGGCGCGGTCAGTTCGAGCCCGCCGGTGGTCCGCAGCGGTCCGTCCTCGCCCGCGCAGACGAGCAGCCTGTAGCGCGGAACTCCGGCGTCCTGGCGGTCAATCCCGAACACCGAGAGTGGGATCGAACTCTCGAAGATGGGGCCGCCGCTGAACAGCAGCACTGCGACGACCTCGCGGCGGCGCCGTCCGGACAGTTTGCGTCCGGTCTCCGGTGCGGCGGAGTCCTGGCTCATGACGCTAAGCCCCCCTCGGTGTTCGCGTCTCCTAGGTCCTGTCGCTCCTGCACGTTTCCCCTCGGTTTTGCACGAGTCCCCAGTCTTCGATAGTCATGATCGAATCTACTGTGTCCCGTGGCGCCGGAGTGACAAGTTCCGCATCCAGCACTATGTCGACAAGGCAACTTGGCGCGAAGCATTCGATCACGAAGCGTTCCACTCGTGGGCCGCGGAGGGAAGTGCGCCTCACGTGCATGGCCCATCCGCGTAGGGTGCGAGCAGCCCCGTCGGTCCTTTCCTGCCTGGTGACAAGGGGGTTGACAGGCCATTCTGGCAAGGAATGCCGTCCGGGCCGAAGTTGGCTGAAAACATACGGGCGCGCGTGTGCGAACCCGTCAGTCTCCGGGCGCACACCCCGCCCCGTGACGGCCTCCACGGTGCGCCCCCGCACCCGACCGTGAGTGCCGGCCCCCGCGGTGCGGGACGTTCTGCCGCCGGCCGCTCGCCTCGGCGACCCGCTCCGAACGGCGCAGCAGCACCCGGCAGGCGGTGGTCACGGCGGCCAGCCCGAGAGCGGTCCCGGCCGCGCCGCCGAAGGACGTGCCGTACACGAGGAGGACGACGGGGACCAGGGCACAGCTGAAGGCCGCCCAGCGGACCACATCGCTCGCCGAGTCGGATGCGGACGACGGGGCCGGGGCGGACGGGCGTGCGGGCACGGAAGCTCCCTGATGGCTGCGGGCTGCGGCTGCGAACTGTTGCTGCGGCCGGCGGCTGCGGTATGACCGGTCGGACCGAGTGGCCAACGACAACCGGCCGCCCCGGTCACTGCCTCGGGCCCCCGGATGGCCGGGGCGGCGGTCGACAGCCCGCACCCTCGCGGGCCGGCGCCCCGCAGGCCCAGGTGGGCCGCCGCCGGGGCGTGCGGGCGGACTCGGACAGCGGTCCCTCCTCCGGCGCGGTGCCGGCCCGGATGGGCACCCGGGGGGCCCGACGGGCTTGTGCCCTTCCCGGCTGGGCCGGGCGGTGTGCGTCGGGCAGACGCGGTGGGTCGGCGGCCGACCCCGCCTGGGCGGGCGAGGGCCGGCGGTGTGGGTGCCCCGCTCGCCCCGGGCCGGCGGGGCCGGCGGCGGGGTGCCCGGTCCGGGGCCCAGGCGGGTGGGGTGGCGGCGGGACCTCGGGTGGGCGACCCGGCTGGGCGGCGTGGCCCGGACCGCGGGCAGGTGGGCGTGGCGCGGAGCCCGGGCGGGTGGCGGGCTCGCGGCCGGGGTTGTGTCGGCGGCGCGGGGCGGTCGGCGTGGGCGCACCGTCCTGGCTGGGCGCGGCGGTGTGAGTGGGGGTGCTGGGTGCGTCGCCCCGAACGGGTGGGGCCCGGGGGTGTGTCCGGGCAGGTGGGGCGGTTGGTGGCGGGGGCCGGTCGGGCGGCGGCCCGGGGCGTGTCTGCGGTGCGGTGGCCGTCCGGGGGCTCGGGCGGGGGTGGCCGGGTGGGGGCGTCCGGGTGGGGCCCGGCGGTGGCTCGCGTGCCGTGACCGGTCGGCCGGCGTCCGGGGCTGCTGGGGGCGTGCGGGTGGCGCGGTGGCGTCCGGGGTGCTTGGGGGTGTGGGGCGGCGCGGCGGCCCCCGGCCGGCCGGGGGGCGTCCGGGGCGGGTTCGTGCTGGTGGGGAGGGGGTGCCGGGGGCGGTGGGGCCTGTGGCGCGTGGGGCGGGGGACGGCTGTAGGGGGCATGCGGCATTGCCATACGGGGCGGGCTCGTGCATGCTCCCTGGAACGCCGTGTGACCGCCGCGGCAGGGTGGCGGGCACTGGGCAGCGGAGGAGTGCCGCCGTACCCTTGGGGGTATGCGGTTGGGAAGATGGTTCCCGGACACACCTCCACCGCCAACCGTTGGACCCCTGCTCCTTCTCAAGAGGACCTTCTTCGCCGAGACACCGATGGCCGGTCACGAAATCCCTGAACCCGCGGACCGCAGGCAGGTCGCCGATTCCCCGGTCGACCCCCTCGCGGCGGACGAGACGCGCCACTCCTGCGATCCCGCCTTCCAGCACGGGGTGGTCGTCGGCTTCGACGGCTCGACCTCCAGCGAGCGGGCGCTCGCGTACGCCATCGGCATGGCCCGGCGGTCCGGTTCGGGCCTGATCATCGTGCACGTGGCGAACCGGCTGCCCACCACCGTGTGGGCCGGCTGTGAGCCGCCCGTCTTCGTCGACGTACCCGACCACCGCACCGAGGTGCTCGGGCTGGAGCTGGCCTGCGCGGACTACCTGTCCGAGGTGCCGTGGATCCTCGTCGAGCGCGGCGGCGACATCTGCCACGAGCTGGAAGAGGTCGGTCGCGAGTATTCGGCCGACGCCATCGTCGTCGGCTCCACGCACGGCATCGTCGGCCGCATCTTCGGTTCGGTCGCCGGCCGACTGGCGCGGCGCGCGCAGCGGCCGGTCGTCGTCATCCCGTAGCCCTGCCGTTATCCGCCGGTGATATGCCGTCAATTTCCTTCCGCTTGGGCGAAATTCGGCCGTCTCGGCAGGTGGGTTGTGCGCTTGTGAAGGGTATATCCAGGTGGCTGGGAAGCAGCACAACTGCACATGAGCATGAAGGGAGCCCGCCGTGGACAACGACGTCTCTGCGGGGAGCACCACCTCCACTCTCGGCCACCTCGCACTCGGCCTGACCCTGCTGGCGTTCGGCGTCGGCAGCACCGGTGTGATCGACAACGTCGCGGCCTCCGACGCCGCGGCTCTCGCGACCTGGGTCGGCGGGGTCGCCCTCTTCGTCGCAGGCCTCTTCGAACTGCGCGCGGGCAACGGCCGTACCGGCACCGCCTTCGCCGGCCTCGGCGCCTTCTGGTTCGCCTGGGGCACCGGCGTGGGCTCCGGGGTCTCCGCGGAAGCCGGCGGACTGTTCATGGTCCTGTGGGCCATGCTGTCGCTCAGCCTGACGGCGGCCGCCTCCGGCAGCGGGCTGCTCGGGCAGGGCGTGTACGGACTGCTGACCCTCTCCCTGCTGCTCTCCGGCGTCGGCTCCTTCGCGGACGCCTCCGCGCTCGGCCAGATCGGCGGCTGGGCCGCCGCACTCGCGGGCCTCGGCGCCTGGTACGGCGCGACGGCGTCGCTCGCCAAGTGGCCGACGTTCCAAGGGCGCGCCGCCGGCCGGGGTGTGACGGCCACCGGCTGAAGCGGCCACGAGGCCGGTGCAAGGGCGGCACCGGCCGTACGAAAAGGGCGACCCCCGGCGCGTTGGTGGCACGCGCCGGGGGTCGGCCCCCTTTGCGCCTGAACCGGCGCCGCTCTCGCGGGCGTGGTTGCTCGACGCGGGGGTTGCTCAATTGCCGCTTCGGCCGTCAGTGGCGGGATCTACTCGACCGTGACGGACTTCGCGAGGTTGCGCGGCTTGTCGATGTCGCGGCCCAGGGCCAGGGCGGTGTGGTAGGCGAGGAGCTGGAGCGGGATGCCCATGAGGATCGGGTCCAGCTCGTCCTCGTTCTTCGGGACGAGGATCGTGTGGTCGGCCTTCTCCTGCTCCTGGTGCGCGACCGCGAGGATCTTGCCGCTGCGGGCCTTGATCTCCTCCATCGCGGCGCGGTTCTTCTCCAGCAGGGAGTCGTTCGGGACGATCGCGACGGTCGGCATCGCGGGCTCGATGAGGGCCAGCGGGCCGTGCTTGAGCTCGGAGGCCGGGTACGCCTCGGCGTGGATGTAGGAGATCTCCTTGAGCTTCAGGGAGGCCTCCAGCGCGACCGGGTAGCCCCGGACACGGCCGATGAACATCATCGACTTGGCGTCCGCGTACTCGGCGGCGAGCTTCTTGATGTCCTCCTCGCCCTCGAGGATCTCCTGGATCTGGCCGGGCAGCTTGCGCAGGCCCTCGATGATCCGCTTGCCGTCGGCGACCGAGAGGTCGCGGATGCGGCCCAGGTGCAGGGCGAGCAGCGCGAAGGCGACGACCGTGTTGGTGAAGCACTTGGTGGAGACGACGCAGACCTCCGGGCCGGCGTGCACGTACACGCCGCCGTCCGCCTCGCGGGCGATCGCGGAGCCCACCACGTTGACGACACCGAGCACCCGCGCGCCCTTGCGCTTCAGCTCCTGGACGGCGGCCAGCACGTCGTACGTCTCACCGGACTGCGAGACGGCGATGTACAGGGTGTCGGGATCCACGACCGGGTTGCGGTAGCGGAACTCGGAGGCCGGCTCGGAGTCGGCCGGGATGCGGGCCAGGCCCTCGATGAGCGAGGCGCCGATCATGCCGGCGTGGTACGAGGTGCCGCAGCCGAGGATCTTGACGCGGCGGATGCCACGGGCCTCGCGGGCGTCCAGGTTCAGGCCGCCGAGGTGGACGGTGGAGAACTTCTCGTCGATGCGGCCGCGCAGGACACGGTCCACGGCGTCGGCCTGCTCCGAGATTTCCTTGTGCATGTACGTGTCGTGGCCGCCCATGTCGTAGGAGGCGGCCTCCCACTCCACGGTCTCGGGCGTCGCGGTGGTCAGCGTGCCGGAGGTGGTGTACGTACGGAACTCGTCGGCCTTGAGGGTGGCCATCTCGCCGTCGTCGAGGGTGACGATCTGGCGGGTGTGGGCGATCAGCGCGGCGATGTCGGAGGCGACCAGCATCTCCTTCTCGCCGATGCCGAGGACGACCGGGGAGCCGTTGCGGGCGACGACGATGCGGTCGTTGAAGTCGGCGTGCATGACGGCGATGCCGTACGTGCCCTCGACGACCTTGAGCGCCTCGCGGACCTTCTCCTCCAGGGTCTCGGCCTGGGAGCGGGCGATCAGGTGGGTGAGGACCTCGGTGTCGGTCTCGGAGGCGAAGACGACACCGTCCGCCTCGAGCTTGGCGCGCAGCTCGGCAGCGTTGTCGACGATGCCGTTGTGGACGACCGCGACCTTGTTCTCGGGGTCCATGTGCGGGTGCGAGTTGATGTCGCTGGGGGCGCCGTGGGTGGCCCAGCGGGTGTGGGCGATGCCGGTGGTGCCGGTGAAGCGCTTGGGGACGCGGGCCTCCAGGTCACGGACCCGGCCCTTGGCCTTGACCATCTTCAGACCGGTGGACTTCGGGCTGGTGATCACCATGCCCGCCGAGTCGTACCCCCGGTACTCCAGCCGCGCCAGACCCTCCAGCAGCAGCGGAGCCACATCACGCTTACCGATATAACCGACAATTCCGCACATAAAGTGTTGCCCCTCCAGGTTCGTGGTGTGTGCTCAGCCGTAGATGATGCGGCGCAGCTGCCGGAGTGAGAGCTCCGGTGGCGCCACGGCGCGGTGCGGCAGTTCGGCCGCGATGCGCTCGAAGATCGCGGAGTTCACCGCGCCGCCGGACTGCAGTTCGCGGTGGCGGCGGCGGACGAACTCCTCGGTCGTCTCGTCGAAGTACGCCAGCACGTCGAGCACCACCCGGGCGGCCTCACCGCGCTGGAGCGCGGTGCTGCGGACCAGGTGGTCGATGAGGTCGTCGTGCGACGGGCGGTGTTCGAGCACTCGTAGATATTGAAGGAGCGGGATGCGAATGGCAACAATCCTGCCCGATATCGGGCAGTGGTGGGTTAAAGGCGGGTCCGATTTGGTCAGAGTTGCTTGAGAACCGCCTGTTTCGCGGTGCGGACCCCCCGGACATTCCAGAGTGGTCTACACCTTGACCGGCCCTGGGGTGCGCGGTACGGATGGTGACCGTTCGGTTGCACAAGCCCGCAGTTGCGACGCCCGTCGAAGGGACCAGCTTGTGACACAGCGCAGAACGTTCCCCCGCCTCCGCCTCCTCGGTTCGCTGCTACTCGTCGTGGCCGCCGGGATGACCGGGATCGGAGCCGCGCCCGGTGGGGCCGCGCCTGGCGGGGCCGCGCCTGGCGGGGCCGCCGCCACGCCCGGCGTCCGGCCGCTCGGCGACATCGTGCCCGTACCCGCCTCCGCACGCCCCGGCGGCAGCCCCTACACCCTCACCGCCCGCACCCGGATCCACGTGGACGACGACTCCCGCGAGGCACGCCGCATCGGGGCGTACCTGGCGGACCTGCTGCGGCCCTCCACCGGGTACGCACTGCCGGTCGTGGACCACGACGACGGCCGCGACGGCATCCGGCTGCGGCTGAGCGGCCGCGAGGCGGCGCTCGGCGACGAGGGGTACCGGCTGGAGTCCGGGCGCCGGGGCGTCACCGTCACCGCCCGTACGCCCGCCGGCCTCTTCCACGGCGTCCAGACACTGCGCCAGCAGCTCCTGGCCTCCATCGAGAAGGACGCCCGGCAGCCCGGCCCCTGGCAGGTCGCGGGCGGGATCATCACCGACGCGCCCCGCTACGCCTACCGGGGCGCGATGCTCGACGTCTCGCGGCACTTCTTCACCGTCGAGCAGGTCAAGCGCTACATCGACCAGATGGCGCTCTACAAGATCAATAAGCTGCACCTGCACCTGAGTGACGACCAGGGCTGGCGCATCGCCATCGACTCCTGGCCCCGCCTGGCCACCTACGGCGGCTCCACCCAGGTCGGCGGCGGGCCCGGCGGCTACTACACCAAGGCCCAGTACAAGGACATCGTCGCGTACGCCGCCTCCCGCCACCTGGAGGTCGTGCCCGAGATCGACATGCCCGGTCACACCAACGCCGCCCTCGCCTCGTACGCCGAGCTCAACTGCGACGGCATCGCCCCACCCCTCTACACCGGCACGGCCGTCGGCTTCAGCAGCCTGTGCGTCGGCAAGGAGATCACGTACGACTTCGTCGACGACGTCATCCGCGAGATCGCCGCGCTCACCCCCGGCCGGTACATCCACATCGGCGGCGACGAGGCGCACTCCACCAGCCATGAGGACTACGTCACCTTCATGGACCGGGCGCAGGCGACCGTGGCGACGTACGGAAAGACCGTCATCGGATGGCACCAGCTCGTCGGCGCCAACCCCGCCAAGGGCGCACTCGCGCAGTACTGGGGCCTGGACCGCACCAGCGACGCGGAGAAGGCGAAGGTGGCGGCCGCCGCCCGGAACGGCACCGGGCTGATCCTGTCGCCCGCCGACCGGCTGTACCTCGACATGAAGTACACCAAGGACACCAAGCTCGGCCTGTCCTGGGCCGGTTACGTCGAGGTCCAGCGCTCGTACGACTGGGACCCGGGGGCGTACCTCCCGGGGGCGCCCGCGAACGCCATCCAGGGCGTCGAGGCGCCGCTGTGGACCGAGACCATCGCGTCGAGCGCGCACATCGACCAGATGGCCTTCCCCCGGCTCCTCGGCGCGGCCGAGCTGGGCTGGTCGCCGGCCGCCACGCACGACTGGGACACGTACAAGCAGCGGCTCGCGGGGCAGGGCCCGCGCCTGGAGGCACTGGGCGTCGACTTCTACCGGTCGCCGCAGGTGCCCTGGCGTACGGAGTAGGAAAGGAGCCGACGCCCGGGGGACCGTACCCCGGGCGTCGGCCGGACCGTGGTTACGCGAACCGCGCGATCGGGTTCGGCAGCGTACCGACGAACTGGAGCGCGCTCGACGGGTCCGCCAGGTCCACCATCTGCTTGTTGTTGCGCAGCTGGAGCCGGTTGAGGCACGACAGCGTGAACGCGTCGGCGAACATGTCGTACTGAGCGAACTTGTCCGCCAGCTCCGGCTTGGACTCCTGGTACGCCTTCACGCACTCGGCGACCGTCCGCCAGAAGTCGTCCTCGCCCAGCACACCCTCGTCCGCGAGCGTCGCGCCCAGGAAGCGGAAGAAGCAGTCGAAGACGTCCGTGAAGACGGACAGCAGCTTCGTGTCGTCGGGCACGTCGACCCGGATGCGCTCGACCGCGGGCGGCAGCACCGCGTCCGCGTCCATGACCACGATCTCCTCGGCGATGTCCTTGAAGATCGCCCGCTGGACCGTGCCGCCCTCGATCACCAGGATCACGTTCTCGCCGTGCGGCATCCACGCCAGGTCGTACGCGTAGAAGGTGTGCAGGATCGGCAGCAGGTACGCCTCCAGGTAGCGGCGCAGCCACTCCGTCGGCGCCAGCCCCGACTCGGCGATCAGCGCGCCCGCGAAAGACGCGCCCTCGTGGTCGGTGTGCAGCAGGGACGCCATGGTGGCGAGGCGCTGGCCCTCGGCGATGGTTGGCACCGGGCTCTCGCGCCACAGCGCGGCGAGCATCTTGCGGTACGGGGAGTACCGGTCGGTCGCGGCCTCGTACTCCAGGTGCCGGTAGCCGACCGCCGCACGCTCGCGGATGATCGAGAAGCGGGCCGCCTTGAGGACGTCGTCGCCGTCGATCAGGTTCGCCAGCCAGTCGTTGATGGCCGGGGTCGCCTCCATGTACGCGGCGGACAGGCCGCGCATGAAGCCCATGTTGAGGACCGAGATGGCCGTCTTGACGTAGTGCTTGGCCGGGTCGTTCGTGTTGAAGAACGTACGGATGGACTGCTGCGCCAGGTAGCGGTCGTCGCCCTCGCCGAGGAAGACCAGGCGCTGCTGGGCGATCTCGGCGGCGAAGGTGACGGACAGCTTGTTCCACCACTGCCAGGGGTGGACCGGCACCAGGAGGTAGTCCGCGAAGTCCAGGCCCTGGTCGGCGAGCGTCTTGGCGAAGCCGTCGACGGTCGCGTCGCCCAGCTCGGCGCGGATGAACGTCTCGTAGTCGATGCCCGCGCCGGCCGTGAAGGTGGTGCGGTCGCGGCGCGCGGCCAGCCAGATCAGCTGGATGGGGTTGGCCGCCTCCGGCGCGTACGCGTGGTACTCGTCGATGCCGAAGCCGAGCCGCCCGTTGTTGGCGACGAAGCAGGGGTGGCCCTCGGTCATGCCCGTCTCGACGGCCTGGAAGTCCGCCTTGGCCAGCTCGGCGGCCGGGACCTGCGGCTTGGTCGACTTGAACGCCGTACCGGAGAGGGTGGAGGAGATCTCCTCCAGGTAGACCGGCAGGATCTCGTCGCTCAGGCCGAGCGAGCCGCGCAGCTCGATGATGAACCGCAGCGCGTCGAGCGGGAGCTGCTCGGCGCCCTGGTGGCGGCTGATGGAGTCGGCGTCCACCTGCCAGTGGTCGAGGGCGAACCGGCGGGCGGTGAAGCGGTACTCGATGGTGCCGTCGTCACTGAGCACCCGGTAGCGGTCCTCCCCGAGGGGCTCGGGGTCGAGCAGCCGCTCGTGGGTGAACTCGGCGAGACCCTTGCGGATGAGGAGCCGGTTGGCGTGCGCCCAGCGGTCGGGCGTGAGGTGTGCGACGGGGTTCATCGGGCGGCTCCCACGGCCGCGTGGAACTGCTCCCGGGTGCAGAAGCTGAGGTACGCGTCCTTCTCCGGCTTGGCCACCTTCTCGGCTATCTCGAAGCCGACGGCCGCGTTGAGCGCGTGGACGGCCTTGTTGCGTACGTCGGGCTCGACGACGACCCGCTCGGTCGCGGGGTCGGCGAACAGCTCCGCCATCACCGCGGTGATGACGGCCCGCGTGAAGCCGTGGACGGGTGTGTCGGTCGGGGCGACCAGGAAGTGCATGCCGACGTCGCCGGGCTGGGCCTCGTACAGGCCGACCAGCTCGACCTTGGACGGGTCGTAGCGCTCCATGAGGAACGCGGGCTCGCCGTCGCGCAGGCCGATGAAGGCGTCGTGGTGCTCATGGGCGGCGATGGCCATGTACTCGCGCTCGACGTCCGCGACGGTGTGGTTCTGCATCAGCCAGAAGGCGGCCTTCGGGTGCGTGACCCAGCCGTGGACGAGCTCGCCGTCGGTGAGCGGGTCGAGGGGCCGGAAGGTGAAGGTGCCAACAGTGGTGGTCGTGCTCATACGGCGAACTCCTGGAACGCGATGGACTTCTCGACGGGGTAGTACTCGGAGCCCAGCAGTTCGCCGATGATGTACGCGTTGCGGTAGGCGCCCATCCCCAGGTCGGGGCTGGTGATCGAGTGGGTGTGCACGCCGGCGTTCTGGAGGAAGATGCCGCGGCCGGTCGTGTCGATGGAGTAGTTGCGGGCGACGTCGAAGCGGCCCTGCCCGTCCCAGCGTATGCGGTCCTTGACCGGCTCCAGGAAGGCAGGCGTGACGTACTTGTAGCCGGTGGCGAGGATCAGGCCGTCGGTCTCGATCTCGAAGTCCTTGCCCTGCTCCTCCTGGCGCAGGCCGAGCGTGTACGTGCCGTTCTCGTACGTCGCGGTGTTCAGCGAGGAGTTGGTGAGCAGGCGCGTGGGGACAGGGCCGCCGAGGTTCTTCTGGTACAGCAGGTCGAAGATGGCGTCGATCAGCTCACCGTCGATGCCCTTGAACAGGCCCTTCTGCTGCGACTCCAGGCGGTAGCGGGTGGCCTCGGGCAGAGCGTGGAAGTAGTCCACGTACTCCGGCGAGGTCATCTCCAGCGTGAGCTTGGTGTACTCCAGCGGGAAGAAGCGGGGCGAGCGGGTGACCCAGTTCAGCCGGTAGCCGTGGACGTCGATCTCGCTGAGCAGGTCGTAGTAGATCTCGGCGGCGCTCTGGCCGCTGCCGACGAGGGTGATCGACTTCTTCTTCTGGAGCGCCTCCTTGCTGGGGAGGTAGCGCGAGTTGTGGATGAAGTCGCCGTCCAGGCCCTGGCAGGCGTCCGGGACGTACGGCGGGGTGCCGGTGCCCAGGACGAGGTGGCGGGCGCGGAACGTTTCTCCGGCGGTGGTGTGGACCGCGTACAGCTCCTCTTCGGCGTCGTACTCGACCGTCGTCACCGTGGTGGAGAAGCGGACGCTGCTCAGCTTGGACGCGGCCCAGCGGCAGTAGTCGTTGTACTCGGTCCGCAGCGGATAGAAGTTCTCGCGGATGTAGAACGAGTACAGCCGGCCGTTCTCCTTGAGGTACTGGAGGAAGGAGTACGGCGAGGTCGGGTCGGCGAGGGTGACGAGGTCCGACATGAACGGCGTCTGGAGGTGGGCGCCTTCGAGGAACATCCCCGAGTGCCACTCGAAGTTCGGCTTCGATTCGAGGAAGACGCCGTTCAGCTCGTCGATCGGCTCGGTCAGGCAGGCGAGGCCGAGGTTGAACGGACCCAGTCCGATACCGACGAAATCGTGGATGTCACGAGGCGTGGACAAGGTTCTCTCCAAGGTACTGCTCGGCGTGGCCGGCGATCAGGTCGAGGACGGCGGTGATGTCGTGCACGGTCGTCTCGGGGTTGAGCAGGGTGAACTTGAGGTACTGGCGGCCGTCGACCTTCGTACCGGCGACGACGGCCTCGCCCGACGCGAACAGCGCCTTGCGGGCGTAGAGGTTGGCGCGGTCGATCTCGGCGGGCGAGGTGACGGCGGCCGGGATGTAGCGGAAGACGAGAGTGGACAGCGACGGCTCGACGACGACGTCGTAGCGCGGGTCGGCGGCCAGCACGTCCCAGCCGGCGGCGGCCAGGTCGCACACCTCGTCGAAGAGCTGTCCGACGCCGTCGGCGCCCATGACGCGCAGCGTCATCCACAGCTTGAGCGCGTCGAATCGGCGGGTGGTCTGGAGCGACTTGTCGACCTGGTTCGGGATCCGCTCTTCGAGCGTGCGGCGCGGGTTGAGGTACTCCGCGTGGTACGTCGCGTGGCGCAGCGTGACGCCGTCACGGACCAGCAGGGCGGAGGAACTGACCGGCTGGAAGAACGACTTGTGGTAGTCGACCGTGACCGAGTCGGCGCGCTCGATGCCGTCGAGGAGGTGGCGGCGGGTGGGGGAGGCGAGCAGGCCGCAGCCGTAGGCGGCGTCGACGTGCATCCAGGCGCCGTACTGGGCGGCGAGCTCGGCGATCTCGGGGAGCGGGTCGATGGAGCCGAAGTCGGTGGTGCCGGCGGTGGCGACGATCGCCATGGGGGTAAGCCCCTGGGCGGCGCACAGCTCCAGCTCGGCGGCGAGGGCGACGGACTGCATGCGCTTGTGGCGGTCGGTGGGGATCGCGATGACGGCCTGGGGGGAGAGGCCGAGGAGTTTGGCCGACTTCTGGACGCTGAAGTGGCTGCACTCGGAGGTGAAGATGCGCAGCTTGGCCAGGTCGTCGGCCTTGGCCTCCTCGCGGGCGAGGAGCAGTGCCTGGAGGTTGGACTGCGTACCGCCGCTGGTGAACACCCCGTCGGCGGCCGGGCCGAGGCCGATGCGGCCGGTGGTCCAGTCGATCAGCTTGCGCTCGATGAGCGTGCCGCCGGCGCTCTGGTCCCAGGTGTCGAGGGAGGAGTTGACGGCCGAGAGGACCGCCTCGCCGAGGACGGCGGGGATGACGACCGGGCAGTTGAGGTGGCCCAGGTAGCGGGGGTGGTGGAAGTAGACGGCGTCGCGGAGGTAGACCTGCTCCAGCTCGTCGAGGGCGGCGGAGGCGTCGCCGAGCGGCCGGTCGAGGTCGACGGCGGAGATGAGCGGGGCCAGTTCGTCGGGGGTGACGCCGGTGAACGGCTGTCGGGTGGAGGCGAGCCGGTTCGCCACCCGCTCGACTCCTTCGGTGACGGAACGCCGGTACTGCTCGGCGGTTGCGTCATTGAGCAGGTGCGAGCGCATGCGATGTCCTCCCGGGTACGGGGACTTGATCGGCCCTCAGGGGACAAGAGGGGTTTGAGGAGCCGCGGTGGTAAGTAAGGTTAGCCTAACCTCATTTGAACCTGCAACGGACGCTGGGGTCTCACGAGGCCCTTCCGTTGCACGGCCGTTGCACGGCGGTGCGGTGCCCTGGCGGGGGCGGGCGGTGCCCGGGGGGCGGTGCGGTGCCCTGGCGGGCGCCGGGGCAGTGCGGGCGGCCTTGCGCGACCGGACGGGTGACTGGGGCTGGACCCGGGCTGGGCCGGACCCGGCCTTGGCTGGACCCGGCCTGGGCTGGACCCGGGCTCGGACTGCGCCGTGGCCGATCACGTCCCGGGCGTGCGGCGGCACCGGCTTGCGCCCGCCCGTGGCCGCGCCGCCCGGGTCCTGCGTGGGTGGGCGCGACACCCCGGCTTGCGTCCCGGGTGGGTGCCGGGACCGGGCTCGGGAGCTACGACCGGGGTGGCCGGCGGCTCGGGCGGGAATGGGCTGCCCGCTCGGGCACGCGGCCGTGGTGCGAGGCCACTGGGCGTACGCCCCGCGGATGCCGGGGTTTCGGCCCGTCAGGGCGCCGGCGCGGCGTACGTCCGGAGCGGGCGCCCCGGGGCGGACGCGCGGTCGGTGAGCCGGCCTACGCCTCGTCCTCGGTCGCGTCCGGGGCCTCCCGGAGCGCGTCCTCGCTCAGGCCCTTGCGCCAGTAGCCGACGAACGTCACGCGCCGGCGGTCGATGCCGCGCTCGTTGACCAGGTGGCGGCGGAGCGCCTTCACCGAACCGGACTCGCCCGCGATCCAGGCGTACGGAGCCGTGCCGGACAGTTCGGCGGCGCGTACGGCGTCGACGGCGGTGGGCGCGCCCTCCTCCCGGACCAGCCAGGTGACGGTCGCGTCCGCCTCGGTCTTCAACTCCAGCCGGTCGGCGGCGTACGGGACTTCGAGCCACACCCGCGCCCTGGTCCCGGCCGGCAGCCACTCCAGGATCGACGAGGCGGCGGGCAGCGCCGTCTCGTCGCCCCAGATCAGCACCTCGTCCGCGTCCTCGGGCAACCGGAAACGCACACCGGTGTTGTCGGCGACCGTCGGGCCGAGGACGACCACCCGGTCACCCTCCGAGGCCTGCGCGGCCCAGCGGCACGCCGGGCCACCGTCCTCGTGGAGGGCGAAGTCGATGTCCACCTCGTCCGGGTCCTGGCGCTGCTCCCGCACGGTGTACGAGCGCATCACCGCCCGTACGTCGTCCGGCATCGCCCGCCACGCGCCGAGCGCGCCGTACAGGTCCCCGTCCGCCACCGGCGGCATGACCGGCTCCGGCTGACCCGGGTGCGGCAGGAACAGCGACAGGCTCTGGTCGCGACCCCCGGCGGCGAAACCTTTCAGCTCGTCACCGGTCGCCCCCGTGAAGGTGACGCGGACCAGCGACGGGCCGAGCCGCCGGGCCCGCACCACCTTCAGGGAGAAGAAACCGAACATTCGGCTCAGGCCACCTTCTTGGCGTTCTCGATCGCCTTGGCGAGGTCCTCGAGCAGGACCGCGCACTTGTCGTACGAGTAGATCGGCTCGGTGAAGCGCGGGACGACCTGACCGGCCTTCACGGCCGGAAGCTGGGCCCAGGTCGGCTTGGACTTCAGGTCGGCGGGCTGGATGGCCTGGCTGCGGTTGTCCATCATGATGATGTCGGCCGGGTACTTGTCGAGGTTCTCCCAGCTGAGCTCCTCGAAGTAGCCCTGGGCGTTCACCTTCGGCTTCACGAACTTCACGCCCAGCTCCTCGAAGTACGCGGTGTCCGCGGACATCTTGGCGAGCGAGACGTAGAACAGCTCCGCGCTGGCCGAGCCGATCATGACGCGGATCTCCGGCCGTGCCTTGGCGGCGGCGCGCAGCGTGGCGGCGGCCTTCTCGAAGCGGGCCTTGGCGTCGACCGTCTTCTTGGCCTTCAGGTCCGCCCCGAGGGACTCGGCCAGCTCGGCGTGGCGCGCCAGGGCCTTCGGCATGGTGGTGTTGGCGGCCCACAGCGCGACGGTCGGCGCCAGCTTGACGATCTTGTCGTGGGACTGCGGCGGCAGGTACCACAGGACGTCCTTGTCCCACATCGCCGAGACCAGCAGCTCGGGCTCCAGCTTCAGGTACTCCTCGATGTTGAAGGTGCCCCAGACGTTGCCGAGGTTCTTCACCTTGGTGACGTCGAGGTCGCCGGCCTGGATGTCCGGCTTGTCCTTACCGGTCTTGGGGTCCTTGACGGTTGTCGGGCCGAAAACGCCCTTGACCTCGATGCCGTAGTCGTGCAGCGCCGCGGCGGTGCCGATGAAGGCGACGATGTTCTTCGGGGTGGACTTCAGCTCGACCGCCTTGCCGCGGTCGTCCGTGAACTTCCAGGGGCCGGACTTCTCGCCGGCCGACGAGGAGCCCTTGCTGTCCTTTTTGTCGCCACCGCAAGCGACGAGCGCGGCGCCGAGCCCGATGGCGCCGCCCGCGGCGAGCAGACCACGACGGGTGAGATGGGAGGCTCGGGCGTTGCTGGGCATGGTGGAATCGCTTTCGTACGGCCGTATTCGGCCACTGGGCAAGTTCGAAGGTAGGTTAGCCTAACCTCACGCCTTGTCCAGAGGGTGCCCCGGTGTGCGATGGAGCACGCCACGGCAGCGGCCGGCCGCCGCCCGGCGACGACGGCGGCCGCGGTGTACGCCCGCCCGTCAGGCGGAAAGCCCCAACTCCCGTGCGATCAGCATGCGCTGGACCTCGCTCGTGCCCTCGCCGATCTCCAGGATCTTCGAGTCCCGCCACATCCGGGCCACCGGATACTCATTCATGAAGCCGTAGCCGCCGTGGATCTGGGTGGCCTCGCGGGCGTTGTCGACGGCGACGGTCGACGAGTACAGCTTCGCCAGCGCCGCCTCCTTCTTGAACGGCTCGCCGCTCACCAGCCGGGAGGCGGCGTCACGCCAGCCGATGCGGGCCATGTGCGCCCGCATCTCCATGTCGGCGATCTTGAACTGGATGGCCTGGTTGTCGCCGATCGGCCGCCCGAAGGCGTGCCGCTCCTTGGCGTACTTCACCGACTCGTCCACACACCCCTGCGCCAGGCCCGTCGCCAGCGCAGAGATGGCGATCCGGCCCTCGTCGAGGATGCGCAGGAACTGGGCGTACCCCCGTCCCTCCTCGCCCAGCAGGTTCGCCGCCGGGACCCGGACGTCGGAGAAGGACAGCTCACGGGTGTCCGAGGCGTTCCAGCCGACCTTCGAGTAGGGCGCGGCGACCGTGAAGCCGGGGGTGCCGGACGGGACGATGATCGAGGAGATCAGCGGCTTGCCGTCGGGGGTGCGGCCGGTGACGGCGGTGACCGTGACCAGGCCCGTGATGTCCGTACCCGAGTTGGTGATGAAGCACTTGGAGCCGTTGATGACCCACTCGTCGCCGTCCCGGACGGCGGTGGTGCGCGTGCCGCCCGCGTCCGAGCCCGCGCCCGGCTCCGTCAGCCCGAACGCGCCCAGGATCTCGCCGCTGCACATGCGCGGCAGCCACTGCCGCTTCTGCTCCTCGGTGCCGAAGCGGTACACCGGCATCGCGCCGAGCGAGACGCCCGCCTCCAGGGTGATGGCCACGGACGAGTCCACGCGGGCCAGCTCCTCCAGGGCGATGCCGAGGGCGAGGTAGTCACCGCCCATGCCGCCGTACTCCTCCGGGAAGGGCAGGCCGAACAGGCCCATCCGCCCCATCTCGCGGACGATCTCGTACGGGAACTCATGGCGCTCGTAGAAGTCCCCGATCTTCGGGGCGACGACCTCGTGGGCGAACTCCTCGACGGTGCGCCGCAGTTCCTCGTGCTCCGGTGAGAGCCGGTGGTCCAGGGACATGACTCAGGACTCCTTGTGGGAGGCCGCGCCGCCGAGGGCGCGGACGGTGCGGGAGGGGCTGGGACGGCCCAGTTGTCCGGCCAGCCACACGCTCGTGGCGGTGAGCCGGCCGAGGTCGACCCCGGTGTCGATGCCGAGGCCGTGGAGCATCCACACGAGGTCTTCGGTGGCGAGGTTGCCGGTGGCGGACTTGGCGTACGGACAGCCGCCGAGGCCGCCGGCGGAGGCGTCGACGGTGGTGACGCCGTGCTGGAGGGCGGCGAGGGTGTTGGCGAGCGCCTGGCCGTAGGTGTCGTGGAAGTGCACGGCCAGCGCGCCCGTCGGGATGCCCGCCTCGTTCAGGGCCGTCAGCAGGCGCTGTACGTGGCCGGGCGTGGCCACGCCGATGGTGTCGCCCAGGCTCAGCTCGTCGCAGCCCATGTCCTTCAGCCGCCGGCACACGGCGACGACCTGGTCGACCGGGACGGGACCTTCCCAGGGGTCGCCGAAACACATGGACAGATAGCCGCGCACGGCGAGGCCGTGCTCCACGGCGCGGGTGACGACCGGGGCGAACATGGCGAGCGCCTCGTCCACGGTCCGGTTCAGGTTGGCCTTCGCGAACGACTCGGTGGCGCTCGCGAACACGGCCACCTCCCGCGCCCCGAGCGCCAGCGCCCGGTCCAGGCCGCGCTCGTTCGGCACGAGGACCGGCAGGCGTACGCCTTCGAGGTCCTTGACGAGCGGGAACAGCCGCTCGGCGTCGGCGAGCTGGGGCACCCACCTGGGGTGGACGAAGCTGGTCGCCTCGATCGTGGTGAGCCCGGCGTCGGCGAGGCGCCGGATGAACTCGGCCTTCACCTCGGTCGGGACGGTGCCCTGTTCGTTCTGCAGGCCGTCGCGCGCGCCCACCTCGTGGATCCGGACGCGGGCGGGAAGCCCGGGCGCGGGGACGGTCATGGGGAGTCCGGCGATCATGCTTCCTCCTCCTTGGGGATCACGACGGCCAGCACCTGGTCCATGGCGACGGTGGTGCCGGGTGTGACGTCCAGCTCGGCGACGGTGCCGTCGTGCGGGGCGGAGATGACGTGCTCCATCTTCATCGCCTCGACGACCACCAGGCCCTGCCCGGCCGTCACCTCGTCCCCGACCGCCACCTTCACCACCGTGACCGTCCCGGGCATGGGCGCGGTGAGCGAATCGGCCCCCGCGTGCGCGGTCCGGCTGAGCGACGCCTCGACGGGGTCGTGGTCCAGGACGTTCCAGCTGTCCCCGTCCCGGCCCAGCCACGTCCCGGCACGGTGGAAGGTGTGGGTGAGACCGTCCACGGTGACCGTGACCCGGTCGTCGCTCACGCGCGCGTGGCCCCGGGTCCGGTGAGCGACGGGTTCGAGTCCCGGTACGCGCAACCAGTGCGTGACCGGTACGGGCTCCCCGCCCAGCCGCCAGCCGCTGGGCACCGAGAACGGGTCCGTCCAGCCGGTGGCGTCCGCCCGGGGCCGCAGCCGGGCCTCGCGTACCGCCGCGGCGGCTTCGTACACCTCGTCGGGGACCCCGGTCGGGACCAGAGCGTCCACGTCCCGCTCCACCAGGCCCGTGTCCAGGTCGCCCGTGACGACGTCCGGGTGGGCGAGCAGACGGCGCAGGAAACCGGCGTTCGTCGGTACGCCGAGCGTGACCGTGCCGGCGAGGGCCGCCCGGAGCTTGCGCAGAGCGGTCGGGCGGTCGGGCGCGTGGACGATGACCTTCGCCAGCATCGGGTCGTACAGGCTGGAGACCTCCGTCCCCTCACTCAGACCCGAGTCCGTCCGCACCCCCTCGCCCTGTGGCTCGTCGAGCGCCAGCACCGTGCCGCCCGACGGCAGGAACCCGCGCGAAGGATCCTCCGCGCAGATACGGGCCTCGATCGCGTGCCCGGTCAGGGCGATGTCGTCCTGGGCGAACCCGAGCGGCTCCCCGGCGGCCACCCGCAGCTGCCACTCCACCAGGTCCACACCCGTGATCAGCTCGGTGACCGGGTGCTCCACCTGGAGCCGGGTGTTCATCTCCATGAAGTAGTACGCGGACGGGTCACCGCCCGGGACGATGAACTCCACCGTCCCCGCGCCCCGGTAGCCGCACGACCGGGCCGCCTGGACCGCCGCCTCGCCCATCGCCGCGCGGGTCTTCTCGTCCAGCAGGACGGACGGGGCCTCCTCGATGATCTTCTGGTGGCGGCGCTGGAGCGAGCACTCGCGCTCGCCCAGGTGGACGACATTGCCGTGCCCGTCCGCCAGCACCTGGATCTCGATGTGCCGGGGCCGGTCGATCCACCGCTCGACGAGAAGCGTGTCGTCGCCGAACGACGCCCGCGCCTCACGCCGCGCCGCCGCGATCTCCTCCAGCAGGGCCGACTCGACACGCGTGAGCCGCATGCCCTTGCCGCCGCCGCCCGCCGACGGCTTCAACAGCACCGGCATGCCGATCTCGCGCGCCGCCGCCGCCAGTTCGTCGTCGCTCAGCCCGCTCCCCGAGGAGCCCGGCACGACCGGCACACCGGCGGCCTTCACGGTCTCCTTGGCGCGGATCTTGTCACCCATGAGGGCGATGGCCTCGGCCGGCGGCCCGATGAACACCAGCCCCGCGTCCGCGCACGCCCGCGCGAAGCCGGCGTTCTCCGCCAGGAAGCCGTACCCGGGGTGGACCGCCTGCGCGCCGGTCCGGTTCGCCGCCTCCAGCAGCCGGTCCACGCGCAGATAGCTCTCGGCGGCGGCCGGCGGCCCGATCCGCACCGCCGTGTCCGCCTCCCGTACGTGCCGGGCGTCGGCGTCCGCGTCACTGAAGACGGCCACCGAGCGGATGCCGAGGGCCCGCAGCGTACGGATCACACGGACCGCGATCTCACCTCGGTTGGCCACCAGGACGGTGTCGAACATCGTCGTTCCCCTCACATCCGGAAGACGCCGAACTGGGGGTCACCCAGGGGCGCGTTGGCACAAGCGGTCAGGGCCAGACCCAGCACCTGGCGGGTCTCCAGCGGGTCGATCACACCGTCGTCCCAGAGGCGGGCCGTCGCGTAATAGGCGCTCCCCTGCTGCTCGTACTGCGCGCGGATCGGGTCCTTGAACGCCTCCTCGTCCTCGGCGGACCAGGACTCCCCGCGCGCCTCCAGCTGGTCGCGCTTGACGGTGGCGAGGACGGAGGCGGCCTGCTCACCGCCCATGACGGAGATCTTGGCGTTGGGCCACGTCCACAGGAAGCGCGGCGAGTACGCCCGGCCGCACATCGAGTAGTTGCCGGCGCCGTACGAACCGCCGACGACGACCGTCAGCTTCGGTACGCGCGTGCAGGCGACGGCCGTGACCATCTTGGCGCCGTGCTTGGCGATGCCGCCCGCCTCGTAGTCCCGGCCGACCATGAAACCGGAGATGTTCTGGAGGAAGAGCAGCGGGATGCCGCGCTGGTCGCACAGCTCGATGAAGTGCGCGCCCTTCTGGGCGGACTCGGAGAACAGGATGCCGTTGTTGGCGACGATCCCCACCGGGTGGCCATGGATCCGGGCGAAGCCGGTGACCAGCGTCTGCCCGAACTCGGCCTTGAACTCCGCGAACCGGGACCCGTCGACGATCCGGGCGATCACTTCCCGTACGTCGTAGGGGGTGCGCGAATCGACCGGCACCGCCCCGTACAGCCCCGCCGGGTCGACCTTCGGCTCCTCGGCGGGCTCCACCGACCACGGCAGCGGGTCCCGCGCGGGGAGCGTCGAGACGATGTTCCGGACGATGCGCAGCGCGTGCGCGTCGTCCTCCGCGAGGTGGTCGGTGACCCCGGACGTACGGGAGTGGACCTCGCCGCCGCCCAGCTCCTCCGCCGTGACCACCTCGCCGGTCGCGGCCTTCACCAGCGGCGGGCCGCCCAGGAAGATCGTGCCCTGGTGCCGTACGATCACGGCCTCGTCGCTCATGGCGGGCACATAGGCCCCGCCCGCCGTGCAGGACCCGAGCACCGCCGCGATCTGCGGGATGCCGGCGCCCGACATACGGGCCTGGTTGTAGAAGATCCGCCCGAAGTGCTCCCGGTCGGGGAAGACCTCGTCCTGCTTGGGCAGGAACGCCCCGCCCGAGTCCACCAGGTAGACGCAGGGGAGCCGGTTCTCCAGGGCCACCTCCTGGGCGCGGAGGTGTTTCTTGACCGTCATCGGGTAGTACGTGCCGCCCTTGACGGTCGCGTCGTTCGCCACGACGACGACCTCGCGGCCGCTCACCCGGCCGATACCGGCGATCACCCCGGCGGCCGGCGCCTGGTCGTCGTACATCCCGTTCGCCGCGAGGGGCGCGAGCTCCAGGAACGGCGAGCCGGGGTCCAGGAGGTTGTCCACGCGGTCGCGCGGCAGCAGCTTGCCGCGCGCGGTGTGCCGGGCGCGGGCCTTCTCACCGCCACCCAGGCGGGCGGCGGCCAACCGGGCGCGCAGCCCGTCGGCCAGCTCGTGGTGCGCCGCCTCATTGGCCTGCCAGGCGGCGGAGGCCGGATCTGCCGTGCTGGTCAGCACGGGCGCCTGCTGCATCATGCCCCCAGGTTAATGACCGTTAACGTATGTCCATCAGGTTAACGACCGCTAACCGCCTTGTCTAGAATCAATCCCATGAGCACCAGGACCGACGCCCCGACGCGCCGCGAACAGATCCTCAAGGAGGCCGCCCGCCTCTTCGCCGAGCGCGGCTTCCACGGCGTAGGCGTCGACGAGATAGGAGCCGCGGTCGGCATCAGCGGCCCCGGCCTCTACCGGCACTTCCCCGGCAAGGACGCCATGCTGGCCGAACTGCTGGTCGGCATCAGCGAGCGGCTCCTCGACGGCGGCCGGCGACGCGTACAGGAGGCGGCGGGCGACCCGGAGGCGCTGCTCGGCTCGCTCATCGACGGGCACATCGACTTCGCGCTCGACGACCGCCCCCTCATCACCCTGCACGACCGCGAGCTGGACCGCCTCCGGGAGGCCGACCGAAAGAGGGTGCGGCAGCTCCAGCGGCAGTACGTCGAGCTATGGGTCTCGGTGGTGCGCGAGCTGTACCCGGCGCCCCCGGAGGCGGAGGCCCGGGCCACCGTCCACGCCGTGTTCGGCCTGCTCAACTCGACCCCGCACATCGGCCTCCTCGGCCGCACCGCGATGGAGGCCCTGCTGCGGCGGCTCGCCCACGGGGCGATCGGCACCCTGGCGGCGTGAGCGTTTCGGTGTGTCGGTGACCGTGTGGGCCGCCCTCTCTCCGAGTGTGGCGGGCTCCGGCGTCCTGTAAAGGGCGCTTCGCGTCGGCTTCGCCGATGGGCTTCGCCCACCCTTGACAGGCCGCCTCCGCCCGCCTTTTCCCGCTCGGAGGGCGGCCCGGGGGAACGGGTCCACGGGGGGCGCCCCTGGCCGGTGCCGTTCGTGGCCGGGAGGCGGGTGCCGGAGGGGGCGCGGCAGTGGAATGGGGTTCTCGCTCTCGGTTCAGCGGCGGGCGGCCGTCTTTCGGTTGCGATGCAGGACCTCGCTCCGGTGGCTGGTGGGTGCGCGGGAGTGGCATGGGGTTTCTGGGCTCGGCCCGGCGGCTGCGGGCGGGTGAGGAGTCGGGGTTCAGGCGGGTGGCTGGGGTGGGGGGTGGCTGGGCCTGGGTGAAGCCGTCGGGCCGCGTACCCAGGGGTGGTGTGGCGGGGACGTGGTGGGGGTCGGGTGCCTGGTCCGTGCTGGTCTTCCGGGGGCCCGTTTGCCTAGGGGGATGCCACACGGGTCTCCTTGGTCCCATTGGCCCCCGGGTTGGGGTGTTGTGGGCGGTGTGGGACACCTCGCTGATCGTGGGTGTTGGGGTCGGGGTGTCCCATGCCGCCCACACGTCTGGCCATCCGCTACGGCTGTGACTGGAGGGGGCGGAGGGGCCGTCCTGTGGGTCGGATGACGTGTCCAGGGGTCCAATGGGACTGCCTGCGGGCTTCGCAGAGGAGCAGCGGGGAGGGGCGCCGGTGTCCGGGTCCCGTTGGACCCTCGAGGCGAGGGGCTTCCCGGGTGCCGGGCCCGACGTGGTCCCGCGACGGGGGCATGACGACGCTTGGCGTCATGCGGGCGCGGTATGCGGGACTCGAGAGTCCCTCCGGCCCCGCCTGCCTCACCAGGACGCCTCACTGGCCCCTACCGTCACATCTGCACCGAGGCTGGGGAGTTGTGGGCGGTGTAGGACACCTTTCGGCGATGAGCATCCGGGCACGGGTGTCCTATCCCGCCCACAACTCCGGTGGTCCGATACGGGTGTGACTGGAGGGGGTGAAGGGGGCGCCCCTTCTCGACTTCGAGCGCTCCGGGCGGGGGAGCAGCGGGTGTGCCCCGGCGGCCGGACGGGCCCGGCCGCGCCTGACTGTCCGGGAGGCCGTGGGCCCAGGTCCGTGCCGGAGGCCAGGCCGGGCCGGGGCCTTCACCGTCCCCGGCGCCCGGCGCCCGGCGTGCCCGCCGTGTCCTGGCCGGGCAGGGCTACGCCCTGGCACAACCCCCCACCCACCCCGGCCACCTGCCTGAACCCCGACCTCTCACCCGCCCGCAGTCGCCGAGCCGAGCCCGGATGCCCCATGCCACTGGGGCGCACCCACCACCCACCGGAGCGAGGTCTTGTGCCCTAGCCGGAAGACGGGCCGCAGCCGCTTAGCCCACCAGCCACCGCCCCATTCCACTGCCGCGCCCCTCCGGCAGCCGCCTCCCGGCCACCACGGAAGGGGGACGGTGCGCCCCCCGGATGCCCGCTCCCCGGGGGCGCCCTCCGAGAGAAAACGCGCGGGTGGAGGCGGCCTGTCAAGGGTGGCCGTAGGCCATCGGCGAAGCCGACGCGAAGCGCCCTTGACAGGGTGCCGGAGCCCGCGACTCTCGGAAGGGAGGGCGGCCCGGAACGGCAACCATGAACAGAAGGCCCACCCCCGAGCGGTAGGGTTCGGATCTTCGGTTGCGTCGGCTTCCGGAGTCCACGAAAGCAGCACCTGCGATGAACGCCGCCCAGCTGCCCTCACAGCACCGCCTCGACGCCGCCCTGAACCAGCTGGCCGTCACCTTCCGGGGCATGACCGCCCGCCCCGACGAGTCCAACTGCGAGTGCCACTGGGGCAGCGCCGAAGACCTCGCGTTGCTGAAGACGCCGGACGTGGAGCTGTACCCCGATCTCTTGAACCGTACGTGGCGGGCCTCCGACTGGACCGACTGCGGGGCCGTGCTCCGCCGCGTGCTGCCCCAGTTCTCCAGGGCGCTCGTCGGCGGTCTCCTCGAGCCCTGGGTCGGCATGTACGAGGTCGGACGCTGGTTCGCCTTCGGCCAGTGGGTGCGGTGGCCCGCCGACCACGCCGCGCCGGTGCGGGAGTTCCTGGACGCCTGGTGGGTCCACACCCTCACCGATCCGGACCCCGTCGTACCCGCGCACGAGCTGCTCGCGCTGGTCGCCGAGGCCTCCGGCACGCTCACTCCGTGGCTCGCCACCTGGGAGGCCCTCGGTCACGTCCAGGCCGCCGAACACCTGGCCAAGGCGGCGGCCCACTGGGAGGACGACCTGCTGGGGGACGAGCTCCCTTGGGCGACCTGGGACAACGGGGAAGAACTGCGGGCTGAACTCACCTCCTGGCTGGTCCGCCACGCGGCCGTCCGGCTCCGGGTCCACGGCGTTCCCGAGGAACTGCTCCACCGGATACGGCTGCTCGGCGTCACGGGCGCCGCCCGCTGGGAAGACCCCCACTGGCCGGGCCATCGGTACTGATGCCTACCGGACCGGCTCGTCCCCCGGCGGGCGGTCGGGCCGGCCGGTCGCGAGGAGGTCCAGGGCGTCCGGTGGTCTGCGGATGTGCGGTGCGCAGTCCGCACAGGCGTAGACGTTGAACCCCGGCCCCGATCCGGCGTGGACCTCGGCGACCAGCACGGGCGTCTCGGTGAACCGGTCGCACCGTACGCACATCCGCACCGGGCGGCGCGCCGCGCCGGTCACCCGGTCAGCCCGAGCAGGTACGGGCGCACCAGCGCCGTCTCGGCGCCGTCCAGCGGCTCGTCCAGCCCGTACGGCGACCGCAGCGACGGAAGGCTGGGCGGGGCCTGGACGGCCGGGCGGGTGGGGGGCGCCTCGGGGACGAGCAAGGGGGCGTGCGGGGGTGCGAACAGCGCCCTCGCCCATCGGATAAGGGCATGGATAAGCTCGGTCACGTCGGTCTGCTTTCTTCAGATCGGCCACGCCCCGGGACGGCTGCCACCGTCGCCGGGGTTCTCTGTATGACGGTACCGCTAACCGCGTCCCCCCGCTACCCACTGCGTCCTACCGCGTCGGGACGCGTCCCACAGAGTCCGTCCGCTCACCGGCGCGGCACTGTGGAGGTATGAGTGACGACCTTCCGCGTTACGAGTACGTGAAGCTGGCGGACGTCATTGCCGCCGAGATCGCCTCCGGCAAGCTGCCGAAGGGTGCTGCGCTGCCGGGCGAGCGGGCGATGACGGAGGTGTACGGCGTGAGCATCGGGACCGTGCGCCGCGCGGTCGCCGAACTCCGGAAGCGGGGCCTCGTGGCTACCCTGCCCGCGAAGGGCACGTACGTCATCGGCTCGGCCGAGTCGTCGGCGTAACCGTCCACCCGCCGAAACAGCCCAACCACTCCCCGTGGCGGGGCGGCACAATGGGGCCATGCCGATACCCAGCCGCGCCGCCCTCGTCGAGCACCTCGTCCGTACCCGGATCGCCGGAGACGTCGCCACGCCCCGCGACAACAACCTCTCCCACTACCGCAAACTGGCGAACGGCGACCGCCACTACTGGCTCGGTCTGGAGCTGGGGGACCGGTGGGCGGACGAGCAGGACGTGCTCGCCGTGATGGCGGAGCGGTGTGGGGTGAACGACGATCCGGCGCACCGGGCCGGGCAGGACACCATCGACCCGGAGCTGACCGTCGACGCCCTGGACCGGATGGCCGCGCGGTTGCGGAAGGCGGCGGCCGGGAAGCAGCGGGTGCTGTTCGCGACCGGGCACCCTGGCGCGCTGCTGGACGTGCACAGCAGAACGGCCGCCGCGCTGCGGAGCGCGGGGTGCGACATCGTGCGGATTCCGGGCGGGCTCATCGCGGACGAGGGGTACGTCGTGCAGTTCGCGGACGTGGCGGTCTTCGAGCGGGGCGCGACCCTGTGGCACACCCATTCGCCGGAGCCGATGAACGCCATCCTGGACCACCTGCATGTGCAGCCGGACCTGGTGGTGGCCGACCACGGCTGGGCGGGGCGCGCCGGGCAGCGGGGGATCGACTCGGTCGGGTTCGCCGACTGCAACGACCCGGCCCTGTTCATCGGCGAGGCCGAGGGGACGATGCAGGTCACGATCCCGCTGGACGACCACGTCGTCGACCCGCGCTTCTACGAGCCGATGACGGAGTACCTGCTGGACGCGGCCGGCCTGCTCTGAACGACGTCATGTGCCGTCAGCTCCCCTTGCGGCGCAGCCGGGTGCCCCCGGTGCCCAGCTCACCGCGCGCCGTCTCCATGAAGGCGTGTCGCCGTTCCCGCTTGGTGGCGGACAGGGGGGACAGCGACGCGTCCGCCGTGCCTTTGCGCATGCGCTCGTGCAGCGCCTCGGCGTACTCCTGCGCGGCCTGCGCCGTGTCGTGGGAGCAGACCAGTTCGACGGCCTTCTTCGCCAGCCAGAGGTCGTGCAGCGCCTCCTCGTCGGTGCCGCACGCGTCCGACAGACCGAGGTTCCTGCTGTCGAGGACCAGCTCGATTCGCTGCGCGGAGCCGAGGAAGTCCATGATGGCCGCCTTCCGCTCCGCGCGTTCCGTGGCGGACCGCTCCCATTGATGGCGCCGGTTGTCGACCCGGGTCGCGAGGTGCTGGCCTATGAGCGTGCCCAGCGTTCCCAGCAGAACTCCCGCCAGAGCCAGGGCCGTTCCGCCCGTTAATGTTTCCATGACGCCCAAGCCTGAACGATCATGACGGGAACGTCGAGCCCCCAGGCCCGTTACAAGGCGCCCGGGGGCGTCACCCACATCGTCGGCTGACCGGTGGCCCGTGCCACCGTCTCGAAGTCCGCGTCGTAGTGCAGGACGGTCAGGCCCGACAGCTCGGCGGTGGCTGCGAGCAGCAGGTCGACGGGGCCCGCACTGCGGTGTTCGCCGCGCTCGGTGAGCGCGCGCTGTACGGCGCCGGCCCGCTGGTACACGCCGTCGGGAACGGGTGTCCAGTTGAAGAGTTCGGCGAGCAAGTCCTGCTTCGCCAGCCGGTCGGCGAGGGAGCGCGCCGAGTAGAGCATCTCGATCCCGGTGATGTCGCACATGCCGATGACCCCCTCGACGAGGTGATCGCTCCAGCGCTCTCGTACGCCCTTGTTCGTCAGGATCCGGGCGGCGGCGGATGTGTCGATGAGGTGGGTGACCGGGCTCATCGACGGTAGTTGCCCTTGTCCAGCAGGACGTCGAAGTCGCCGCGCTCGCCCATGGCCGCGAGCTCTTCGAGGGCTTTGAGCCGGCGGCGGCGCTTGGCGACCTCCAGCAGGGCCGCGTTGACGGTGTCCTTTTTCGTGGTGGTGCCCAGTATCGACGCGGCCTCGCTGAGGGCGTCGTCGTCCACCTCGACGTAGAGATTCGACACGGATATATCCTCCCTATGGAGCCAGCATATGGAGCATATGCCCAGAGGGGTGGACGGGCAACGCACGCACTACCTCCGCGGGACGCGGACCACGCCCTCCTGGATGACGGAGATGGCCAGCCGCCCGTCCTGGGTGTAGATCCGCGCCTGGCCCAGGCCCCGGCCGCCCGAGGCCGACGGGGACTCCTGGTCGTACAGGAGCCACTCGTCCGCCCGGAAGGGGCGGTGGAACCACATGGCGTGGTCCAGCGACGCGCCGACGACGTCGCCGACGGCCCAGCCACCCCGCCCGTGGGCGAGGAGGACCGAGTCGAGCAGGGTCATGTCGGAGACGTACGTCGCCAGGCACACGTGCAGCAGCGGGTCGTCCGCGAGCTTGCCGTTCGTGCGGAACCACACCTGGGAGCGTGGCTCGCGGGAGGTGCCGGCCGTGCCGTACGGGGGCTCCTCGGCGTACCGCAGGTCGACCGCCGCCCGGGCCTCCAGGAGGCGGTCGACGGTGTCGGGGTGGACGAACCGGTCCGCGTACCGGGGGAGGAGCTCGGCGGCCGTCGGGAGGGTCTCGGGAGCCGGGGCGGGCGGCATGTCCGCCTGGTGCTCCAGGCCCTCCTCGTACGTCTGGAACGACGCCGACAGGTGGAAGATCGGCTGGCCGTGCTGGACGGCGACCACGCGCCGGGTGGTGAACGAGCGGCCGTCGCGGATGCGGTCCACGGTGTAGACGATCGGCGCCCCGGGGTCACCGGGGCGCAGGAAGTACGCGTGCAGGGAGTGGGCGAGCCGGTCCTCGGGGACGGTGCGGCCGGCCGCGACCAGGGCCTGGGCCGCGACCTGGCCGCCGAAGACGCGCGGGACGATCGCCGAACGCGACTGGCCCCGGAAGATGTCCTGCTCGATCCGCTCCAGGTCGAGCAGATCGAGCAGGTCGTCGAGCGCTTCGGTCACAGGGACTACAGGCCCATCGACTTGGCGATGATGGTCTTCATGATCTCGCTGGTGCCGCCGTAGATGCGGTTGACGCGGTTGTCGGCGTACAGGCGGGCGATCGGGTACTCGTTCATGTAGCCGTAGCCGCCGTGCAGCTGGAGGCAGCGGTCGATGACGCGGTGGGCGACCTCGGTGCAGAACAGCTTGGCGGACGCGGCCTCGGCGGGCGTGAGCTCGCCGGCGTCCAGGGCCTCCAGGGCGCGGTCGGCGACGGCTTCGGCGGCGTCCACCTCGGCCTGGCAGGCGGCCAGTTCGAACTTGGTGTTCTGGAAGTGGGCGACCGGCTTGCCGAAGACGGTGCGGTCCGTGACGTACTGCTGGGCGAACCGGACGGCGGCCTTGGCCTGCGCGTACGCGCCGAAGGCGATGCCCCAGCGCTCGGAGGCCAGGTTGTGGCCGAGGTAGGAGAAGCCCTTGCCCTCCTCGCCGAGCAGGTCCTCGACCGGCACCTTGACGTCGACGAAGGCCAGTTCTGCGGTGTCGGAGGTCTTCAGGCCGAGCTTGTCGAGCTTGCGGCCGATGGAGTAGCCCTCGGACTTGGTGTCGACGGCGAAGAGGGAGATGCCGAAGCGGCGGTCCTCGGCGGTGGGCGCGGAGGTGCGGGCGCAGACGATGACGCGGTCGGCGTGGACGCCACCGGTGATGAAGGTCTTGGCGCCGTTGAGGACGTAGTGCGTGCCGTCCTCGGAGAGCTTGGCGGTGGTCTTCATGCCCGCGACGTCGGAGCCGGTGCCCGGCTCGGTCATCGCCAGCGCCCACATCTCCTCGCCGGTGCAGAAGTTCGGCAGGTAGCGCTTCTTCTGCTCGTCGGTGGCGAGCATCTTGATGTACGGGAGGGCGAGCAGCACGTGCACGCCGGAGCCGCCGAACTGGACGCCCGCGCGGGAGGTCTCCTCGTACAGGACGGCCTCGAACTTGTGCGTGTCCAGACCGGCGCCGCCGAACTCCTCGGGCACGTTGATACCGAAGACGCCCAGCTCACCGAGCTTGTAGTAGAAGTCGCGCGGCGCCTGGCCCGCCGCGAACCACTCGTCGTAGACGGGGACGACCTCGGCCTCGATGAAGGCGCGAATGGTCTCCCGGAACGCCTCGTGGTCCTCGTTGAATACGGTACGGCGCACGAGCCGCCTCCTTCGGAGCTGGGTACGGTCTGGCTAAGCGCTTGCTCAGGCTTCAGGGTCGAAGTTACCCGGCGGTCACCGCGGCTGTCCAGGGTCGTTCACATCACAACCAGCGCAGCGCGAACCACAGCTCCATGCGGACCTCGGCATCGTCCAGGTCCATGGACAGCAGCGCCGCGCACCGCGCGATCCGCTGCCGGACCGTGTTGCGGTGCACGCCCAGCGCCGTGGCCGTGCGGTCCCAGTTGCCGTGCAGGGACAGCCACGCGCGCAGGGTCTCCGTCAGGGGCTCGGTGAGCGGGGCGAGGAGGGTACGGGCGTACGCGGCCGCCTCGTCGGGATCCAGCAGGGTGCCCAGCCCGCCCGAGCGGTGCCGGGCGAGCGGCAGGTGCGCCGCCCGGGCGCGGCTGAGGGTGCGGGCCGCCTGGAGGTCCGCCGCGCCCAGGTCCGACGGGTCCGCCGGGGCGCTGGCCCCGAGGGTCCAGCCCGGGTGCGGGGCGAGGTCGCGGCCGGCGGGCAGCAGGGCTCGTACGGTGCCCCCCTGGGCGTCCACCAATGGCGTGCCCAGCGGGGGCGGGACGCCCTCCCCGCGCGCGTGCACCACGGTCCACGGGGCCTCGCCCAGCAGCGGGGCGACGTCGGCGGGGGCGGCGCCCAGCAGGAGGCGGACCAGGGCGGCGGAGCGCGTGGCCTCGTCGGCGCCCTGGTGCGGGGCGGTGAGCAGCGACAGGAGGACCACCGCGACGCCCGCGATCGTATGGTCGCCCGGCTCCCGGCGCCCCGAAGCGAGGCCCAGCGCCAGGCCCTGGGTGCCGCCGAGGGCGTACGCGGCGAGATGGGCGCCGCCCACGGTGTCGGCCGCCGACGCGGGGCGGGCGCCCGTCCCGAGCACCCGCACCAACCGGGCCAGGGCGGCGGCGGCGTCCGGACCCACGGGGCGGCCCGCCGCCGCGTACTCCGTGCCGTCCGGCGCGTACAGCGCGGCCCGCCCCGCCAGCCGGGACGCCAGCGCGTGCAGCACCGCCGGCACCGGGTCGGGGCGTGCCGCGGCGGTGGCCAGCGACTGCTGCGCCTCCGTCACCCGGCGCAGCTCCCGGTGGCGCGCCTCCGCCATGAGCCGCCACACCGCGCGCCCCACCGCCGTGAACGGCGTCCTCGGTGGCACCTCCAGCAGCGGGAGCCCGCGCCGGGCGCAGGCCGCGACCAGCCCCTCCGGCACCGTGTCGTACACCGGGGTCACCCCGAAGCCGAGCGCCGCCGCGCCCGCCGCGACGACCCGGTCGACGTACCGCTCGGGGTCGGTGAGCTGCACGCCCGCCGTCATCAGCAGCTCGCCGCCCAGCAGGTACGGGTACGGGTCGGCCATCTCGGAGGTGTGCACCCAGTGCAGTTCCACATCCGGCGAGCCCACGACCAGGCGCAGCCCGAGTTCCTCGCGGGCGAGCAGCGAGGCCAGCGGGATGGGCGGTGCCGGTGGTGCCGGTGATGCCGATGCGACCGGCGAGACCTCGGGCATGGACGGTTCCTCCATCCGAAACCTGGGCAATGGAGGAAACGTACACTTCAGTGTCGCTTTGCGGCCACCTACTGTCGTCCCGACCGGCCAGGCACACTCGAAGCAGTACGAAGCGACCGAAAGAAGGCACCCGATCATGAGCAGCACCCCCGAGACGCCGCGCGGCCCCATCGACTCGTCCCGCATCCCGCGGTACGCCGGACCCGCGACGTTCGCGCGGCTGCCGCGCCTCGACGAGGTCGGCAGGGCCGATGTCGCCGTCGTCGGTGTGCCCTTCGACTCGGGAGTCTCCTACCGCCCCGGCGCCCGCTTCGGCGGCAACGCCATCCGCGAGGCGTCGCGGCTGCTGCGCCCCTACAACCCGGCGCAGGACGCCTCGCCGTTCGCGCTCGCGCAGGTCGCGGACGGCGGCGACATCGCCGTGAACCCGTTCAACATCAACGAGGCCGTGGAGACCGTCGAGGCCGCCGCCGACGAGCTGCTCGGCACCGGCGCCCGCCTGATGACGCTGGGCGGCGACCACACCATCGCGCTGCCGCTGCTGCGCTCGGTCGCCAAGAAGCACGGCCCGGTCGCCCTGCTCCACTTCGACGCCCACCTCGACACGTGGGACACCTACTTCGGCGCCGAGTACACGCACGGCACGCCGTTCCGCCGGGCCGTCGAGGAGGGCATCCTCGACACCGAGGCGCTCTCCCACGTCGGTACGCGCGGCCCGCTGTACGGCAAGCAGGACCTGACGGACGACGAGAAGATGGGCTTCGGCATCGTCACGTCGGCCGACGTCTACCGGCGCGGCGCCGACGAGGTGGCCGACCAGCTGCGCCAGCGCATCGGTGACCGGCCGCTGTACATCTCCATCGACATCGACTGCCTCGACCCGGCCCACGCCCCCGGCACCGGCACCCCCGAGGCGGGCGGCATGACCTCCCGCGAGCTGCTGGAGATTCTGCGCGGCCTGGCCTCCTGCAACCTGGTCTCCGCGGATGTCGTCGAGGTCGCCCCGGCGTACGACCACGCCGAGATCACGTCGGTCGCCGCGTCCCACACGGCGTACGAGCTGACGACGATCATGTCGCGCCAGATCGCGGCCGCCCGCCAGGCGTAGGACGGGAGGCCGGGGTACGGGGGCGGGTGCGGCGCCGCGGTTGGTTGGATGTGCCCACCCGTTCGGCCCCGGCGGAACGACGGTCCACAATCAGCCACAGCCCGGAGGGACACCTTGACCCACGACCACGACCTCGTGCTGCGGCCCACCGCCGCGCAGACCGAGGCCGCGCTCAACCCGCCGGCCGGACGCACCGGCGGGGACCTCGTCGTCGAGACGCTCGCCGGGCTCGGGGCCACCACGGTCTTCGGGCTGCCCGGCCAGCACGGGCTCGGCGTGTTCGACGCGCTGCGCCGTTCGAAGCTCCAGTACGTGGGCCTGCGCGTCGAGAACAACGCGGGGTTCGCCGCCGACGCGTACGGCCGGATCACCGGCGAGGCCGCGCCGCTCCTGCTGTCCACCGGGCCCGGCGCGCTGATGTCGCTGGCCGCGCTCCAGGAGGCGGCCGCCGCGAGCGCGCCCGTGCTCGCCATCGGCAGCCAGGTCCCGGCCGCCGGGCTGGGCGGCGGGCGCCGCGGGTACCTGCACGAGCTGCGCGACCAGCAGGCGTCGTTCCGCGACATCGTCAAGTCCGTGCACACGGTGCGTACGCAGTCGCAGATCCCGTCCGCGATCGCCGCCGCCTGGGAGTCCGCGCTGACCGCGCCACACGGCCCGGTGTGGGTGGAGATCCCGCAGGACGTGTTGCTGGCCCGGACCGTCCTCCCCGTGGTCACCGCCATGGACGCCGCCCCCGAGGACCTCCCGCCCCGCCCCGAGCTGACCGCGGTCGCCGCGCACCTGCTGGCGCACGCCGAGCGGCCCGCGATCATCGCGGGCGGCGGAGTCGTACGCTCCGACGCGTCCGGCAAGCTGCTGGCCCTGGCGGAGCGGATCAGCGCACCGGTCGTCACGACTTTCGGCGGCAAGGGCGCCTACCCCTGGGAGCACCCGCTGTCCCTGCAGTCGTGGCTGGAGGACCGGCACACCACCGACTTCCTGGAGGACGCCGACGTCCTGCTCGTCGTGGGCTCCGGGCTCGGCGAGCTGTCCTCGAACTACCACACCTTCGCCCCGCGCGGCCGGGTGATCCAGATCGAGGCCGACCTCGGCAAGCTGGAGTCCAACCACCCCGCGCTCGGCATCCACGCCGACGCGCGGCTCGCCCTCTCCGCCCTCCTGGAGACCGTGGAAGCACGGCCGGACACGGGCGCCGCCGACCGCGTACGTACCGTCCTGGACAAGGTGCGGGAGCGGATCGACGCCCAGGACCTGAGCCTGGAGCGGCGGGTCCTCGCCGCCGTACGCGAGGCCCTGCCGGACGACGCGCCCAGCTTCTGGGACATGACGATCCTCGCCTACTGGGCCTGGTCCGCCTTCGACGCCCGCCGCCCCAACACCATGCACTCCGCCCAGGGCGCCGGCGGTCTCGGCTACGCCTTCCCGGCGGCGCTCGGCGCGGCGGCGGCCGACCCCACCCGGCCGGTGCTCGCCGTCTCCGGCGACGGCGGCGCCATGTACTCGATCGCCGAGCTCGCCACGGCCAGGCAGCACGGGTCGAACGTCACGTGGCTGATCGTCGACGACGGCGGGTACGGCATCCTCCGCGAGTACATGACCGACGCCTTCGGCGAGGCCACCGGCACCGAGCTGGCCCGACCGGACTTCGTCGCGCTCGCCGGGTCGTTCGGTGTCCCGGCCGTCCGGACGACACCGGAGGCCCTGCGCGAGGACCTCGCCAAGTCCCTTGCCAGGCCCGGCCCTTCGGTCGTCGTACTCCCCGCCCTGCTGAAGATGTTCGCGCCGACGCACCTGTGACGGGAGTCGCACGGGGCTCGTCGATCCGATGAGTCCCGTGCGTACAACTTTTCGCGCGCTGCCGAGTCATGGATTGCGTGAACAGACTTTCCATATCCCGCCGCAGGCGCGGGGCCGTGTGCGCCGCGGTCGCCCTCGGGGTGCTGCTGCCGACCGCCGCCACCGTCACACCCGCCACCGCCGCGACGCCGGCCGTGGCGTGCACGTCCCAGAAGGCGGGCCTCGCCGCCAAGCTGGTCAAGGACATCAACGCCGCCCTCGCGGGCCGTAAGTCCACCACCGCGATCCTCGTGAACGACCGCGTCACCAAGACCAGCTGCGTGCTGCGGCCGGACACCCGGTTCGACTCCGCGAGCGTGGTCAAGACGACGGTGCTCGCCACCCTCCTCTGGGACGCGCAGAAGTCCAAGCGGGCGCTGACCGCGACCGAGAAGTCCCGCGCCACCGCCATGATCACCAAGTCGGACAACGACGCCACCAGCGCGCTGTGGAAGCAGCTGGGCGTGACCAAGGTCAAGGGCTTCCTCGCCGCGGCCGGCATGACCAAGACCGTCCCCGGCTCCGGCGGCTACTGGGGGCTCACCCAGATCACCGCCCGTGACCAGCAGAAGCTGCTGGCGCTGATCACCGCGAAGAACACCGTCCTCACCGACGCCTCGCGCGCCTACATCCTCGACCTGATGAACAAGGTCATCGCCTCGCAGCGCTGGGGCACCCCCGCCGGTGCGCCCAGCACCGCGAAGATCCACGTCAAGAACGGCTGGCTGCCGCGCGCCACCCACGGCTGGCGCGTCCACTCCATCGGCGCCTTCACCGGCACGGCGCACAACTACCAGATCACCGTGCTCACGCACGACAACGCGACCATGCAGGACGGCATCAACACCATCCAGGCCGTCGCCCGCGTCGTGCACACCGACCTCAACCCCACCGCCGCCCGGAGCGACGTCTTCGTCCCGCCCGCCGTCCCGCAGGAGTCCGTGCCGGCCGTTCCCGGCCGTGCCGCCCAGGACATGGTGAGCGTCACCCGCTGAGCCTGAGGTCCTAGGACCAAGGACCGTCGCGGCGGAGGGATGAAATCCGTCCGCACCCGTGTTGGTGCCTTCCGGTAGATCATATTTTCGACCGGGAGGCACCACGTGGCGGCGGCAGAGCAAGGATGGGCACGACGGCTGTCCGGGTACGCCTGGCGGTACCGGCGCAATGTGGTGCTCGCGCTCGGCTCGTCCCTCGCGGGCATGGCCGTCATGGCGATCGTCCCGCTGATCACCAAGGTCGTCATCGACGACGTCATCGGGGCCGGGACACGCTCCCTCGCCGTCTGGACCGGGCTGCTGATCGCCGCCGCGTTCGTCGTCTATGTACTGACGTACATACGCCGCTACTACGGCGGCCGCCTCGCCCTCGACGTGCAGCACGACCTGCGCACCGAGATGTACGGGACGATCACCCGGCTCGACGGGCGGCGGCAGGACGAGCTGTCCACCGGGCAGGTCGTCGGGCGCGCCACCAGCGACCTCCAGCTGATCCAGGGCCTGCTCTTCATGCTCCCGATGACCATCGGGAACTTCCTGCTCTTCCTGATCTCCCTCGTCGTCATGGCGTGGCTGTCGCTGCCGCTCACCCTCGTCGCGCTCGCCGTCGCCCCCGCGCTGTGGTTCATCGCCAAGCGCAGCCGCGTCCGCCTGCACCCCGCAACCTGGTACGCCCAGGCGCAGGCCGCGCACGTCGCGGGTGTGGTCGACGGGGCCGTGACCGGCGTACGCGTGGTCAAGGGCTTCGGGCAGGAGGACCAGGAGACCGGCAAGATCCGCGAGGCGAGCCGCAAGCTGTTCGCCGGCCGGATGCGCACCATCAAGCTGAACAGCCGCTACACCCCGGCGCTCCAGTCCGTGCCCGCGCTCGGGCAGGTCGCGATGCTGGCGCTCGGCGGCTGGCTGGCCACCCGCGGCCAGATCACCCTCGGTACGTTCGTCGCCTTCTCCACCTACCTCGCGCAGCTCGTCGGCCCGGTCCGGATGCTCGCCATGGTCCTCACCGTCGGGCAGCAGGCACGCGCGGGCGTGGAGCGTGTCCTGGAGCTCATCGACACAGAGCCGGTGATCGCGGACGGCACCAAGGAGCTGCCGGGCGACGCCCCGGCGAGCGTCGAGTTCGACGACGTGTCGTTCGCGTACGAGGACGGACGGCCCGTCCTGGACGGCTTCTCCCTGGAGATCCGCCCCGGCGAGACCGTCGCCGTCGTCGGCTCCTCCGGCAGCGGCAAGTCCACCGTCTCGATGCTCCTGCCGCGCTTCTACGACGTGACGCACGGCGCCGTCCTGGTCGGCGGGCACGATGTGCGCGAACTGACCCTGGAATCGCTGCGGGCCGCCATCGGCCTCGTACCGGAGGACAGTTTCCTCTTCTCCGACACGGTCAGGACCAACATCGCGTACGGCAAGCCCGACGCGACCGACGAGGAGATCCGTACCGCCGCCCGCGCCGCGCAGGCCGACGGGTTCATATCCGACCTGCCGGACGGCTACGACACGAAGGTCGGCGAGCACGGCCTGACCCTCTCCGGCGGGCAGCGCCAGCGCATCGCGCTGGCCCGCGCCATCCTCACCGACCCGCGGCTGCTGCTCCTGGACGACGCCACCTCGGCCGTCGACGCCCGGATCGAGCACGAGATACACGAGGCGCTGCGGTCCGTCATGGCCGGGCGCACCACCCTGCTCATCGCGCACCGCCGCTCCACCCTGAACCTCGCCGACCGGATCGCCGTCCTCGACGGCGGCCGGCTGTCCGACATCGGTACGCACGAGGAGCTGGAGCGGCGCTCGGCGCTCTACCGGCGGCTGCTGACCGACCCCGACGAGCTGGGCGGCGTCTCGCCCGGCCACGCCGTGCCCATGGAGCTGCCCGAGGACCGCACGGTACGGGAGGAGCTGGACGCCGAGTTCGACGCCGAGCGGGGCATCACGCCCGCCCTGTGGGAGCGGGAGCAGCCGGTCGCGGAGTCGGCGGCGCCGGGCGCCACGCCCGAGCTGCTCGCGCAGGTCGAGGCGCTGCCGCCCGCGACCGACACCCCGGCGGTCGACGAGGCGCGGGCGGTCACGCCCGAGGAGTCGTACGGGCTGCGCCGGCTGCTGCGCGGCTTCGGCGCGGCGCTCCTGGTCAGCCTCGGGCTCGTCGCCGTCGACGCCGGCATGGGCCTGCTGCTGCCGATCCTGATCCGGCACGGCATCGACGAGGGCGTCGAGCAGGCCGCGCTGGGCGCGGTGTGGGCGGCGTCCGCGCTGGCGCTGGTGACGGTGGTGGTGCAGTGGGCGGCGCAGACCGGTGAGATCCGGATGACCGGCCGGACCGGCGAGCGGGTCCTGTACTCCCTGCGCCTGAAGATCTTCGCGCAGCTCCAGCGCCTGGGGCTCGACTACTACGAGCGGGAGCTGACCGGCCGGATCATGACCCGGATGACGACGGACGTGGACGCCCTGTCGACGTTCCTCCAGACCGGGCTCGTGACCGCGTTCGTGTCGCTGGTGACCTTCTTCGGCATCATGGTCGCGCTCGTCGTGATCGACGTACAGCTGGCGCTGGTCGTCTTCGCGACGCTGCCGGTGCTGATCGTCGGCACGTTCTTCTTCCGCCGGTCGAGCGTGAAGGCGTACGAGCTGGCGCGGGAGCGGATCAGCGTCGTCAACGCCGACCTCCAGGAGTCGGTGTCCGGGCTGCGGATCGTGCAGGCGTTCCGGCGCGAGCGGTCGGGCGCTGAGCGGTTCGCGGCCCGCAGCGCCGAGTACCGGGCGGCGCGGGTGCGCGGCCAGTGGCTGATCTCGATCTACTTCCCGTTCGTCCAGTTCCTGTCGTCGGTGGCCGCGGCAGCCGTGCTGATCGTGGGCGCGGGGCGGGTGGAGGCGGGGACACTGACGACGGGCGCGCTGGTCGCGTACCTCCTCTACATCGACCTGTTCTTCGCGCCCGTGCAGCAGCTGTCGCAGGTCTTCGACGGCTACCAGCAGGCGGCGGTCTCGCTGGGGCGGATGCAGGAGCTGCTGCGGGAGCGCACGTCCACGGCGCCCGCTCGCAAGCCGCTCCCGGTGCCGTCCCTGCGGGGTGACATCGCCTTCGAGGACGTCTCCTTCTCGTACGGGGACGACGAGGCTGCCCTGAGCGGTGTGGACCTGCGCATCCCGGCCGGGCAGACCGTCGCGTTCGTCGGGGAGACGGGCGCCGGGAAGTCGACGCTCGTCAAGCTGGTCGCGCGCTTCTACGACCCGACGTCCGGCCGGGTCACCGCCGACGGCACGGACCTGCGGGACCTGGACCTCACGGCGTACCGGCACCGCCTCGGGGTCGTCCCCCAGGAGGCGTACCTGTTCGCCGGCACGGTCCGCGACGCCATCGCGTACGGGCGGCCCCAGGCGACGGACGCGGAGGTGGAGGCGGCGGCACGGGCCGTCGGCGCCCACGACATGATCGCCACCCTGGACGGCGGCTACCTGCACGAGGTCGCCGAACGCGGCCGCAACCTGTCGGCGGGCCAGCGGCAGCTGATCGCCCTGGCGCGCGCCGAGCTGGTCGACCCGGACGTCCTGCTGCTCGACGAGGCGACGGCCGCGCTGGACCTTGCGACCGAGGCGCAGGTCAACGCCGCCACCGACCGCCTCGCCGGCCGCCGCACCACGCTGGTCGTCGCCCACCGCCTCACCACGGCGGCCCGCGCGGACCGCGTGGTCGTCATGGACCACGGGCGCGTCACCGAGGACGGCACCCACGACGAGCTGCTGGCCCGCGGCGGCCGCTACGCGGAGCTCTGGCGCACCTTCATCGGTGAAACCCCGGCGGAGACCCCGGCGGCGACGGCGTAGGGGCCAGGGGCCAAGGGCTCCGGGGCTGCGGCGCACGCGTGTGTGAGTAGGCGCCCACGCGCGGCCTGAGTACGACCGCGCATCCGCCCGCCGCCCCCGGGCGGTGGGATGGGGGCATGAGCACCGACCTGGCCCACTTCGCCGCGCCCTCCCACGCCGCCCTCCGCACGCGCGTCCGCGCGACGATCGCCGCCGTGGCGTTCCTGCCCGCCTGCGCGCTGATCGGGTTCCTGACGCTGTTCTCCGACCGGGCGTCCGGGTGCGTCATCCAGGGCGGCGAGCAGTGCGTGGGCATGCCCGGCTGGGTGTGGCTCTGCAGCGCCCTGGCCGCCGGCGCGCTGTGGGGCGTCGCGCTGTTCACGCCCGACCGCGGGGAGCGGACGGACGCCCTGCGCAAGGGTGCCTTCCGGGCGCAGCTCGGCTTCGAGGCGCTCGCGCTGTTCGCGATCGTCAGCTACGCCTAGGCAACCGTTCGGCGCTCCAGCGCGTCGTACGCACGTACGCTCACGAGGCGAAGAGGAGCAAGCGTGTTCGGTGGGGTGGCTGCGGCCGGGGCAGGACGACTGCTCATGCACATGCTCGCGGTGCTGGTCGCCGCGGCTTTCCTCGTCCTCGCCGGACCCGGCACCCCACGCGCCGACGCGGCGGCCACCGCCTGTCCCGGACGCCTCGTCAAGACGATGGCGTTCAGCACCGGCGAGCTGAGGGTGTACAAGAACCGCCAGTACGCGTGTGCCGTCACCGTCGCGAAGAAGCCCGGCGCCCGCCGCGCCATGTCGGTGTCCATCCAGCCGCGCGGCGGACGCGCCGCCGTCGACGCGGGCGCGTTCACCCGGCAGGCCGGGCCCGTCACCGTACACGCCCTCAACCGCTGCGTCCGTGCGTCCGGCGCCGTCGCGGGCAGGGGCGCCTCCACGGGCTGGATCCTCTGCTGATCCGGTGCTGACCCGACCCAACAGGGTCTGGCGGCAAGCACGTTGATCCCACTAGGTTCGCGGCGACCACCGCAAACCCACGTGGAGGGTGCATGCGCAAAACGCTCAGATGGCTGCTGTCGCTCGTGGTGCTCATAGGCACCGTGAGCGCGGCCGGCACGGCCACCGCCGCCGGTACCGCCGACAGCAGTACGACCACCGAAACGACCGACATCAAGGACCGCGTCCTGGCGATCCCCGGGATGAGCCTCGTCGAGGAGAAGCCCTACCCCGGCTACCGCTACTTCGTCCTCACCTACACCCAGCCGGTCGACCACCGCGACCGCTCCCAGGGCACCTTCCAGCAGCGCCTCACCCTGCTGCACAAGGACACCGCCCGCCCCACCGTCTTCCACACCAGCGGATACGCCGTCAGCACCCGACCCGGCCGGGCCGAGCCGACGCGGATCGTGGACGGCAACCAGGTGTCCATGGAGTATCGGTTCTTCACCCCGTCCCGCCCTCAGCCCGCCGACTGGTCGAAGCTGGACATCTGGCAGGCGGCCAGTGACCAGCACCGTATCTTCACCGCCCTGAAGAAGATCTACGACCGCAAGTGGCTCGCCACCGGTGCCTCCAAGGGCGGCATGACCGCCACGTACTACGAGCGCTTCTACCCCCGCGACATGGACGGCGTCGTCGCGTACGTCGCCCCCAACGACGTGGTGGAGAAGGAGGACGCGGCGTACGACCGGTTCTTCGCGACCGTCTCCACCCAGGAGTGCCGCGACCGGCTGAACGCCCTCCAGCGCGAGGCGCTGGTCCGCCGCGCGCCGCTCCAGGAGAAGTTCCGCACCTGGGCGGAGGCCGAGGGCGCGACGTTCCACACGGTCGGCAGCCTGGACAAGGCGTACGAGGCGGTCGTCCTCGACTTCGTCTGGGGCTTCTGGCAGTACCACACCGAGGCCGACTGCGCCTCCATCCCCGACGCGGCCACCGCTACCGACCAGGCCGTGTACGACACCATCGACACGTACTCCGGCTGGTCGTTCTACAGCGACCAGGGCCTCACGGCGTACACCCCGTACTACTACCAGGCCGCCACCGAACTCGGTTCGCCCAGCATGACGATGGCCCACCTCAAGGGCCTGACCCGGTACGGCTACCAGCCCGCCCGCGACTTCGTGCCGCGTGACATCCCGGTGCGGTTCAAGCCGTGGGTGATGCGTGACGTGGACACCTGGGTGCGTACGCAGGGGCGCGGCATGCTCTTCGTGTACGGCGGGAACGACCCGTGGGGCGCCGAGAAGTTCCGCGTCGACAAGGGCGCGCGGGACTCCTACGTCATGACCGCGCCGGGCGCCAACCACGGCGCGAACGTCGCGGGCCTGACCGAGGCCGAGCGGACGAAGGCCACGGCCCGCATCCTGGCCTGGGCGGGCGTCGCGCCGGCCGACCCGCAGCGCGCGGCGCCGCTGACGACGTACGACCCGCGCCTGGACAAGCGGGAGCTGCGGCGTGAGCTGACGCTGCGCCCGTAAGGCGTACGAGGCGTACGGAGGCTGCGCGCGCACCGCTCACAGGCGGCGCGCGCAGCCCACCGGCCGCTCGCCGCCCAGTTCCACGTACAGATCCGTCGACGCCGGGCACTGCGCCCGCCGCTCCACGGCCTTGACCACCCGGTACTCGGGCCGCTGCCCGCCCGAGCCGTCGCAAACCGTCTCCTTGACCTGCCCCCTGCGGGAGCCGTAGAGGCAGTCCCCGGTGACCGTGTACGGCCCGCCGCCGCCCCCGGGGTCGCCCGGGTGCGGGGGCTGGAGGTTGCGCATGCAGGCGTAGCCCTGCGGCACCGCCCCGTCGCCGTCCTCGTCGGCGGCGGGGCGGTTCTCCGAGACGTGCAGGACGAAGTCGGTGGTCCGGGGGCAGACCGGCCCGTCGGCCGGCGGCCCCGCGTACCGGGTCAGCACTCGCGCCACCGCCCGTTCGCTGCCGCACGGCACCTCGCGGAAGTCCCGGCCGCGGGTGCTGCAGTCGCCGGGGCCGAGGAACAGCGCGCCGTAGCCGGTGGAGGTCTCCTCGAAACCGACAGGTGCGCTGTCGCCGCGCGCACAACTGGTGAGCGCCGCCGCCAACAGCACGGCGCACACCACTCCTTGCCGACGCATGCGAGACCCCCCGATCCTCGCGCCCAGCGTGACCCGCCGTGGCGGGCACACGCCAGACGCGCCCGGGGGTATTGCGCTATTTGTACGTCAGGCCGTAGCCCATCGGATACAGCACCTGGGCCGGATCGTCCGCGCGCTGCACGGGCACGGGCAGTCGCCCTTCCGGCCGCGTTCGGCCCGCGATGACCCGGGCGGCGGCGCGCAGTTCGACGTCGGTCCAGGAGTAGGTGGCGAGCGTGGCGCGCTGGCCGCCGAGGCGGGCGATGTCGTAGGGGTTGCGGATGGCGACCGTGACGACCGGGACGCCGGTGGCGGCGAGTCGGGACACCAGCGTGCGCTGGCCGCTGGTCGCCGAGACGTTGTACGTCCCGACGATCACGGCGTCCTTCCCGGCGGCGGCCGCGACCGCCTCGTCGATCTTCGCGGCGGTCGGGGCGGTGCCGGTGGGCAACGCCGTGGTGGTGAAGCCCAGTTCGGTGAGGGCGCCGGCCAGGGTGGCGGTCGGCGGGCCGGTCGTCCCGGAGGGGGAGGCGACGTCGGCGCCGACGACGAGGAGGTGGGGCTGGGTGCGGGGGCTGAGCGGGAGCAGCCCGTCCTCGTTGAGCAGCAGGGTGGTGGTCCGCTCGGCGATCCGGTCGGCGGTGGCCAGGTGCGGGCGGGTGCCGACGGTGCGGTCGACGGAGTCGTGGGTGACGTACGGATAGGTGAACAGGCCCAGCTTGGCCTTCAGGCGGAGGATGCGGAGAATCGATTCCTCGATCCGGGCCTCGCTGATCTCGCCGCTCTGTACGGCCTTCAGGACGGCGTTCCAGGCCACGGACAGCTTCGGCGGGTTGAGCAGCTGGTCGCAGCCGGCCTTGAGGGCGAGGACGGGGACGCGGTCGTCGCCGTACTTGGTGCGTACGCCCTCCATGCCGAGCGAGTCGGTCACGACGACACCGTCGTACCCGAGTTCCTCACGGAGGATGCCGGTGAGGATGGGGCGGGAGAGGGTGGCGGGGTCCTCGGCCGGGTCGAGGGCGGGCACGACGATGTGCGCCGTCATGATCGAGTCGATGCCGGCGGTGATGGCGGCCCGGAACGGCGGCGCGTCGAGCGTCCGCCACTGCTCGCGGGTGTGGGTGATGGTCGGCAGGCCGTAGTGGCTGTCGACGGACGTGTCGCCGTGCCCGGGGAAGTGCTTGGACGTGGCGGCGATGCCCGCCCGCTGGTAGCCGCTGACCTGGGCGGCGACCATCCCCGCGACGGCCTGCGGGTCGGCGCCGAAGGACCGTACGCCGATGACGGGGTTGGCGGGGTTGACGTTGACGTCGGCGACGGGCGCGTAGTTCTGGCGGATGCCCATGGCGGCCAGCTCGGCGCCGGCCACGTGGGCGGCGCGGCGGGCGTCGGAGCGCGAGCCGCCCGCGCCGAGCGCCATCGCGCCGGGCATGAGGGTCGCGGGTTCCCCTATCCGGGCGACGATGCCGTGCTCCTGGTCGGTGGAGATCAGGACCGGTACGGGCGTCGGCTGTGCGAGCGCGGCGCGCTGGATGCCGTTGGACAGGTCGGCGATCTGGTGCGGGTCGCGGGTGTTGTGGGCCCAGGAGAAGTAGATGATGCCGCCGACGTGGTACGTCGCGATCAGCTCGGCGGCGGTGCGGACCCCGATCTCCTTGAGGTTCGCGTCGATGTCGGCCTGGTCGGGGGCGGTGGCGGAGTGCCCGTACACCCGCATGACGAAGAGCTGACCGACCTTCTCCTCCAGGCTCATGCGCGAGATGAGCCGCTTGAGGCGGTGGTCGTCACCCGCCGCCATGGCGGGGGTGGTGACCCCGGTGACGGCGGCGGCCGCCGCGGCGGCGGTGACGGTGAGGACGGTACGTCTGGAGGGTGTGTGGGGTGTGGCTCGGTGGTGCATGGTGCTCCTTCCGGCCATCCGGATGAAGGAAACTTCCAAGGAGTCACGCATAGCCGGAAAGTAACTGCCAGGTCAAGGACCTGAGCGCACCACGCCGGGAAGGCCGGGCAAGGGGCCCATCCTCGCTGCTTCGTCGATGAGGGCGCGGGCCTTGGCTTCGGCCTGGTCGTACCGTTCGGGAAACGCCGACCGCTGCACGCCCTGCGCGACCTGGCCGGCGGTCCACTCGGGATGGGCGCGGTCGGTCTCGACGGCCCGGACGAAGAACGCGTTGGCCGCGTACGTCACGTCCATGCACTGTTCGCGCGTGCCCCAGCCCTGGCTCGGGCGCTGCTGGAAGACACCGACGGAGTCGAGGTGCCCGCAGGAAAGGTTGTTCATGTGCGACTCGACCCACCCGGCCTCGAAGCCGGCGAGCATGACCTTGTCGTTGACACCCAGTTCGCCGCCGACCCGGTAGACGATCCGGATCACCTCCGGATCGTGGTCGGCAGGTACCGTGCAGGCCGCCGTGTCCCCCAGTTCCGTGGCCGGAATGTGGTCCCCGGGAGGAGGAGGTTCGCTCGTTCCCGCCCAGGCGAGCTGCTGCGGGCCACTCAGTGCCCATACGGCGGCGGACAGACCGCCGGCTTGGACGAAGCTGCGTCTGGACACCATGGGGGAGAACTCCCTTTCCACGCTTTACGGGGCTTTACAGGGCTTTACGGGCTTCACGGGTGCGTTGGTGTGGTCCGCCGCAGCACAGGTTCACACCCGGCCGCCGATCCCCGTGCCACTGTGACGACGTGTCGCCCGGAGCTCCCCCGAAAGCACACGTCAGGCGCGCGCCACGGACGGCCACAGCTCCTGGAGCGTACGTACCGTCTCGGTGATCGCCGGCCGCCGTGCCGCCCCCGCCCGCCACAGCGCGGACAGCCGCCGCTTCGGCACCGGATCCAGGCGTACGGTCGCGACCTCGTCGGGAAGCCTGCCGCGACCCAGGCGCGGCACCAGCGCCACGCCCAGCCCGGCCGCGACGAGGGCCACCTGGGTGTGGTTCTCCTCGGCCTGGTGGACGATGTGCGGCTCGCAGCCCGCCGCCCGCAGCGTCCGCATCAGCCAGTCATGGCACACCGTGCCGGGCGGCTGCGAGATCCACCGCTCGTCCTTCAGCTCCTCGCGCCGTACGGCGTCCCGCTCGGCGAGCGGATGCCCGAGCGGTACGAGGATGTCGCACAGGTCGTCGCCGATGACGGCCTGCTCGACCCCGGGCGGGGCCGGCATCGGCGCGATGTCCCAGTCGTGCGCCACGGCCAGGTCGATCACGCCTCGCGCGACCAGGTCGATCGACAGGTGCGGGTCCACCTCCGACAGGCGGGCGTCCAGCCCCGGATGACGGCGGGCCAGCTCGGCGAGCGCCTGGGGCATCAGCCCGCGCGCCGCACTGGGGAAGCACCCGATCGCCAGCCGCCCGGACGGCAGACCGCGCCGCTCCTCCAGCCGTACCTCCGCCTCCTCGACGAGGGACAGCAACTGCTGTGCCGTCGAGGCCAGTTGCCGCGCCTCATCGGTGAGCCGCACCCCTCGGCCCTGCCGTTCCAGCAGGGTGGTGCGGGTCTCCCGCTCCAGCTTGGCGATCTGCTGCGACACGGCGGACGGGGTGTAGCCGAGCGCGGCCGCGGCGGCGCCGACCGTGCCGTACACCGAGACGGCGTGCAGCGCCCGCAGGCGCGCCAGATCCAGCACAACGGCCCCCCTTTTTTGGTTAGCGGTGCTTCATCCAATCATGAAGCAATCCGCGCTGGTGCTACATGGTCAGGTCCCGGGATGCTCGACGCATGCGCCCTGCCCACATCGCTCTCGCCGCTCTCGTCGCCGCTGCCTGGGGGGTCAACTTCGTCGTCATCGACATCGGCCTCGACCACTTCCCGCCGCTGCTCTTCTCCGCCCTGCGTTTCCTGGCGGCCGCGCTGCCCGCCGTCTTCCTCGTGGGGCGCCCGAAGGTGGCGTGGAAGTGGATCGTCGGCGTGGGGCTGGCACTCGGTGTGGCGAAGTTCGGCCTCCTCTTCACGGGCATGGACCGTGGCGCACCGGCCGGCCTGTCGTCCCTGATCCTCCAGATCCAGGCCGTCTTCACCGCACTGTTCGCCTTCGCGGCGCTCGGCGAACGACCGGGCCGGGTAAGGGCGGTGGGCATGGCCGTCGCGCTCGGCGGGATCGCCGTCGCCGCGGTCGACGAGGGCACGGCCGGGCCACTGCTCGGCTTCTCGCTGTGCATCGCGGCCGCCGTCTTCTGGGGCGTCTCGAACGTCCTGACCCGCAAGGCGTCCCCACCCGACGCGCTGAACTTCATGGTGTGGGTCAGCACCGTGCCCGTACTCCCGCTGCTCGCCCTGTCGCTGCTCCTGGAAGGCCCGTCACGGGACGTGGCCGCACTGCGGTCCCTCGACTGGACCGGCGTCGGCGTCATCGTCTATGTCGCCTGGGTCACCACCATCTTCGGCTTCGGCGCCTGGGGCTGGCTGCTGCGCCGCTACCCGGCGTCCTCGGTGGCCCCCTTCTCCCTGCTGGTGCCGGTGTTCGGCATGTCGTCGGCGGCCCTCTTCCTCGGCGAGCCGGTCACTCCCCTGCGCTGGTGCGCGGCGGCCCTGCTGGTGGGCGGCGTGGCGCTGACGTCGTCGCCGGGGACGCGGGGAGGCAGGGTGGTACGGAGGGCTCCCGGGCCGACGGCCGCGATGCCGCCGAACCCGCCCGCGCGCGTCCCGGACGAGCAGCCGGCGGGGCGACCCGCGTAAGGGCCGTGGCGCACGGGAGCCCTGCCGGGCGCGGCCTGCGCTGGCGCCCGTCATGGACGGGGTCCCGCGGGGTGACCCTGCCTAAGCGATCCCGGCCAGGTACTCCCGCCCCGCCGCCAGCAGCGGCGGGAGGTCGGCCGCCTGGGGGTACCACCGCTTCTCGTACTCCCAGCAGGCCCACGCCGCGCCGTCCCCCGCCCCGTCGTCGCCCAGCAGCGCCAGGCACTCGGCGAGCGGCAGCACCCCGGCGCCGAGGGGGAGCGGAGTGGTGTCCTCCACCGAGGCGATGTCCTTGACCTGGACGTACCCGAGGTACGGCGCCAGCACCGCGTGCGTGGCCGCCGGTGCCTCGCCGGCCGCCCAGGGGTGCATCACGTCCCACAGCGCGCCCACGTTCTTGTGGCCCACCGTCCCCACGATCCGCGCCACGTCCACGCCGGTGCGGTGCGAGTCATGGGTCTCGACCAGGATCCGTACGCCCAGGTCCGCCGCGACCTCCGCCGCCGCGCCCAGCCGCCGGGCCGCCGTCGCGTCCGCCTCCGCCGGGTCCTGGTCGCCACCGCCCGGGAACACCCGGACGTACCGTGCGCCCAGGTCGGCCGCGAGGTACACGAGCCGGTGCAACTCCTCGTACACGGGCTCGTCGTCACCGGCCTCCGCGACCCGCGCGTACCCGGCGACCGCCAGGATCTCCACGCCCTCGCGCGCGAACTCCTCCACCACCGCGCGGCGTTCGTGCGCCACCAGCCCGGGGTGCACCGGCTCCTCCGGGTGGGCGCGCAGTTCCACGCCCTGGTAGCCGCTTCCCACGGCGAGGCGGACGACATCGGGCACCGGCATCCCGGGGACACCGAGAGTGGAGAAGGCGTACTTCACAGGTGCGAGCTCCTCACTGTGTGCTTTCGCGGCTCCCGCGCGGCGGGACGGTCCCGTGCCGGGTCGGCTCTGCGCCGGTCGTGGAGCCGTGGGAAACCGTCCGTCCTGATGGTGATCTCGCGCCCTTCGAGCGGAATCACCAGATCCTGGCCGAAGAGGACTTCCTCGACGTCCTTGTAGGCGCCGGTACGGGTCGGATGCCGGTGGATGGTGCAGGTGCCGTCCGAGGGGTCGACGATCACGTAGGCGGGGATGGCGCACTGGGCGTACATCCGGAACTTCTTGGCGAAGTCATTGTCCCGGGTGGACTTCGAGACCACCTCCAGGACCAGTTCGAGGCTGTGCCACTCGTAGCGGCCGTGGCTGTTGTGCTCCGAACCGGGGGCGATGATCGCGAGGTCGGGCGCGTATCCGTACCGACTGGACGGAAAGTCGATCATGACGTCCGAGAGAATGTCACCACGGCCCGCGAGCTGCTGCTTGATCTGGGGAGCGGCTTCGAGGACGACCTTCCACCGGCTCTCGCTCAGCGGCGTCATGATGATCTTCCCGTCCGTGATCTCCACACGGTAGCCGCCGGGCAGGTTCGCGCCGTCCAGCGCATCCCAGGCGCTGAGCGGGTCCATGGTGATGGTCGTCATGCGGTCCTCCGTATGCCGGTGTGATCCACGATAGCGCCCGGGTGCCGCGCTACCCCCGTGGCCGCCCCGTCGACTCACGGACCATCAGCTCCCCGCCGATCGTCGCGATACCGCCCGGCGGCGGGGCCTCCGTGCCCGTCGCCAGCCGCCCGGCCCGCGCCCCCGCCTCGTACAGCGGCAGTCGTACGGTGGTGAGCGCGGGCACCGCGTCCACCGAGAACGGCAGGTCGTCGAAGCCCGCCACGGAGATGTCGTCCGGGATGCGCAGCCCCTGGTCGCGCAGCGCGGCGCAGGCGCCGAGCGCGACCGTGTCGTTGGCGGCGACGATCGCGGTCAGGTCCGGGTCGCGCCGCAGCAGCTCCAGCGTCGCGTCGTACCCGGAGCGCCGGTCGTACGGCCCGTGCACGGTGAACCGGTCCGGGTGTTCGAGCCCGGCCGCGTCCATCGCGGCGCGGTGGCCCTCCAGGCGGTGGCGGGTGGTGGTGCGCTCGGCGGGACCGGCGACGTACCCGATCCGCCGGTGGCCCAGCGTCAGCAGATGCTCCGTCAGCCGCCGACCGCCGCCCCGGTTGTCGAACGTCAGCGCGGCGGCGATGGCGTCGCCCGCCGCCGGTACCGGTGGCCGCCCGCACAGCACCACCCGGGTTCCGGCGTCCGCGAGCCTGGCCAGCTTGGCGGCCATGGCCGCGATGTGGTCCGCGTCCTCCACGGCGCCTCCGGTCAGGACGACGGCGGCCGCGCGCTGGCGCTGGAGGAGGGTCAGGTAGGTCAGCTCCCGCTCGGGGGAGCCGCCGGTGTTGCAGACGACGGCGAGCTTCTCGCCGCCCGCCCGGCCCGACGCGCCTTCGCCGATCGCGTGCTGCGCAGCGCCGGCCATGATCCCGAAGAACGGGTCGGCGATGTCGTTGACGAGGATGCCGACCAGGTCGGAGGTGGCGGCGGCGAGCGCGCTGGCGGGGCCGTTCAGGACGTAGTCCAGCTCGTCGACCGCGCGCAGCACCCGCTCCCGGGTGGAGGCCGCGACCGGGTAGTTGCCGTTCAGGACGCGGGAGACGGTGGCCGGGGACACCCGGGCGCGCGCCGCCACATCGGCCAGGGTGACTGTCATCGCGTTCCTCCGAGGAGAGTCGGGCCAGGCCCTTGTACGGGCCGCTGTCGGCAGGCTAGCGTCATCCCTCGTAGAAAGCGCTTGCTACGACGTTGTCCGGGCAAGACTCCCGCAGGCGAACCGCTCGCGGGGAACCGCGTCCCACGGCGTCGCACCCTCGGCGCCGACCACACCGGCGGGGTCGGTCACCCGGCGTCGACCACCGCGCCGGTCAGGCGGCGTCGGACCACCCGACGCCGGACCCCGGCGCCGACCACCCGATGGCCGGACCACCCGACGCCGGACCCCCGGCGTCGACCACCCGATGGCCGGACCACCCGACGCCGACCACTCGGCGTCGAGCGACTACACATGGAGGACCTTCGTGTCACGCAGAACCGTGCGGATCGCCATGAACGGCGTCACAGGGCGGATGGGCTACCGGCAGCACCTGGTGCGCTCCATCCTCGCGATCCGCGACCAGGGCGGCCTCGACCTCGGCGACGGCCAGGTCCTGTGGCCCGAGCCCGTCCTCGTCGGCCGCCGCGAGCACGCCCTGCGCGAGCTCGCCGACCGCCACGGGCTGACCGAATGGTCCACCGACCTCGACGCGGTCCTCGCCGACGAGACCACGGACGTCTACTTCGACGCCCAGGTCACCTCCGCCCGCGTCGACGCCCTCACCAGGGCGATCGCGGCCGGCAAGCACATCTACACCGAGAAGCCGACCGCCACTGACACCGTCGGCGCCCTGGAACTCGCCCGCCTGGCCCAGGCCGCCGGCATCAAGCACGGCGTCGTCCAGGACAAGATCTTCCTCCCCGGCCTGCTCAAGCTGAAGCGCCTCATCGACGGCGGCTTCTTCGGCGAGATCCTCTCCGTACGCGGCGAATTCGGCTACTGGGTCTTCGAGGGCGACTGGCAGGACGCCCAGCGCCCCTCCTGGAACTACCGCGCCGAGGACGGCGGCGGCATCGTCGTCGACATGTTCCCGCACTGGGAGTACGTACTCCACGAGCTGTTCGGCCGCGTGACCAGCGTGAGCGCCCACGTCACCACGCACGTCCCGCAGCGCTGGGACGAGAACGGCAAGCCGTACGCCGCCACCGCCGACGACGCCGCGTACGGCATCTTCCAGCTGGCCGGCGGCGCCGTCGCGCAGATCAACTCCTCCTGGGCGGTACGCGTCCACCGCGACGAGCTCGTCGAGTTCCAGGTCGACGGCACCCACGGATCGGCCGTCGCCGGACTGCGCGGCTGCCGCGTCCAGCACCGCTCCGTCACACCGAAGCCCGTGTGGAACCCGGACATCCCCGTCACGGAGGCGTTCCGCGACCAGTGGCAGGAGGTGCCCGACAACACCGAGTTCGACAACGGCTTCAAGGCCCAGTGGGAGCTGTTCCTGCGCCACGTGGCACTCGACGAGCCGTACCACTGGGACCTGCTCGCGGGCGCGCGCGGCGTACAGCTCGCCGAGCTGGGCCTGAAGTCCTCGGCGGAGGGCCGCCGTTACGACGTACCGGAGCTGTCGCTGTGACGATCCGACTCCCGCACGGCACGTACGAGCCCCGTACCGAGCCCGCCGCCTTCGCCCCGACCGGCGTACCTCTGGCCTCCCGTACGGTCTTCTCCGCCGCCCACGTCGTGGCCGACCCGTACGCGGACGTGTCCCCCGACTCGCCGGCGGCCGTCGACTGGGACGCCACCCTCGCCTTCCGCCGCCACCTCTGGTCGCACGGGCTGGGCGTCGCCGAGGCCATGGACACCGCCCAGCGCGGCATGGGCCTGGACTGGGCGGGCGCGGCCCAGCTCATCCGCCGCTCGGCCGCCGAGGCGAAGGCGGTCGGCGGCCGGATCGCGGCGGGCGTCGGCACGGACCAGCTGACCGGCCCGGCGGACCTGGCCACCGTACGCACCGCGTACGAGGAACAACTGGCCCTCGTCGAAGACACCGGCGCGCAACCCATCCTGATGGCGTCCCGCGCCCTCGCGGCGGCCGCCCGCACCCCCGACGACTACGTCACCGTCTACACCCACCTCCTGCGCCAGGCCTCCGAACCCGTCATCCTCCACTGGCTGGGACCGATGTTCGACCCGGCGCTGGAGGGCTACTGGGGCTCGGCGGACCTGGACGCCGCCACCGACACCTTCCTGGACGTCATCGCCGAACACCCGGACAAGGTCGACGGCATCAAGGTGTCCCTGCTGGACGCGCGGCGCGAGGTCGACCTGCGCCGCCGCCTCCCGGACGGCGTGCGCTGCTACACCGGCGACGACTTCCACTACCCCGAACTGATCGCGGGCGACGACCACGGCTTCAGCCACGCCCTGCTCGGCATCTTCGACCCGCTCGGTCCGCTGGCGGCGGAGGCGGTACGGGTGCTGGACACCGGCGACACCGACGGCTTCCGCAAGGTCCTCGACCCGACCGTCCCCCTGTCCCGGCACCTCTTCCAGGCGCCGACGCGCTTCTACAAGACGGGCGTGGTGTTCCTCGCCTGGCTGGCCGGCCACCAGGACCATTTCACGATGGTCGGCGGCCTGCAGTCGGCGCGCTCGATCCCGCACCTGGCGAAGGCGTACGAAATGGCCGACGGACTGGGCCTGTTCCCGGACCCGGCGCTGGCGGAGTCCCGCATGAAGTCCCTGCTGACGGTGTACGGAGTCGAGCAATGAGTGGTCTGACCCGCTTCAGCATCAACCAGATGACCGTCAGGCAACTGTCGTTGCCCGAGCTGACGGCGGCCTGCGTCCGCCTCGGCATCCCCGGCATCGGCCTGTGGCGTGAGCCGGTCGCCGCGTACGGCCTGGAAGCCACCGCCAAGCTCGTACGCGACGCCGGGCTGGCCGTCACCACCCTGTGCCGGGGCGGCTTCTTCACCACCGCCGCCGACCTGGACGACAACCGCGCGGCCGTCGACGAGGCGGCCACCCTCGGCACCGACACCCTGGTCCTGGTCTCCGGCGGCCTCCCGCCGGGGGAGAAGGACCTGCCGGCCGCCCGCGCTCGTATCGCGGACGCACTCGCCGAACTCGCCCCGTACGCCGCCGAGCGGGGCATCCGGCTCGCGATCGAGGCCCTGCACCCCATGTACGCGGCCGACCGCTGCGCCATCTCCACGCTCGACCAGGCCCTCGCCCTGGCCGAGCCCTTCCCGTCCTCCCAGGTCGGCGTCGTCGTCGACACGTACCACATCTGGTGGGACGACCGCGCCCCGGCGGCCGTCGCCCGCGCGGGCGAGCAGGGCCGCATCCACTCCTTCCAGCTCGCCGACTGGACCACCCCCCTGCCGGCCGGCGTCCTCAACGGCCGTGGCCAGCTCGGCGACGGCACCATCGACCTGCGCGCCTGGCGCCGGCTGGTCGACGCGGCGGGCTACACCGGCCCCATTGAGGTGGAGCTGTTCAACGACACCCTCTGGGCGCGGGACGGGGTGGAGGTCCTGGAGGAGACGGCGGCGAGGTTCGTGTCGGAGGTGCTCTGAGACTGCCGGCCGCGCCCGTACAACCCTCCCGCCACGACGCGAGTCGTACCTGGCATCGGGGCTTCCGGGGGGATCCGGGGGGATTGAGGAAGCCCTGCCGGAGGGGGGAGAGCGCGGGGCCCGGTCCACGGACCGGGCCCTCCAGCGCCGGGGTGGGCGTGCTGGTCATGGTGGGCGTGTGGGCCGCCCTCTCTCCGAGTGTGGCGGGCTGCGGCGGCCTGTAAAGGGCGCTTCGCGTCGGCTTCGCCGATGGGCTTCGCCCACCCTTGACAGGCCGCCTCCGCCCGCCTTTTCCCGCTCGGAGGGCGGCCCGGGGGAACGGGTCCAGGAGGGGCCGCCCCGTCCCCCTTCCGTGGTGGCCGGGAGGCGGGTGCCGGAGGGGGCGCGGCAGTGGAATGGGGTTCTCGCTCTCGGTTCAGCGGCGGACGGCCGTCTGTCGGCTGAGGCACAGGACCTCGCTCCGGTGGGTGGTGGGTGCGCCCGAGTGGCATGGGGCTTCCGGGCTGGGTTCGGCGGCTGCGGGTGGGTGAGAGGTCGGGGTTCAGGCGGGTGGCTGGGGCGGGGTGGGGGCTGGGCCCGGGCCCGGGTGAAGCCGCCCGGGAGCCGGGGGCGGGGATCGCCCCTCCAGCCACACCCGTACCGCCGCACCGGAGTTGTGGGCGGGATGGGACACCTCCCTGCCGTGGTCGCCGGCCCCCTGGGTGTCCCACACTGCCCACAACTCGCCTGCCCAGGTGCCGGTGTGGCGGAGGGGGCAGGTGGGGCGTTCCCGTGAGGCTGGCGGTGCGGGTGAGGACACCGGGAGCAGCACGGGGGCAGCGACGCAGCTCTCCGGACCGGCGCGACGCCCGACCGCATGCCCGGCCGAGCCCCTGCCCCGGCCCGGATCGGTGCGCGGCCCCGGGCGCGGGGGCCGGGCGGGAGTCAGGCCCCGCCCGCAGCAGCCAGCCCGACGTCCCGCCCTTCCCAGCCGCCTGGACCCCGCTCCGCTGCGCCACGTGCCCACCGGCCTGCCTCTTCGCCCCCTCCAGCCACACCCGTACCGCCTCACCGGAGTTGTGGGCGGTGTGGGACACCCAGAGGCCCGACGCCCATCGCCGGAAGGTGTCCTATACCGCCCACAACTCCCCGAACCTGGCGCCGGGGAACACCACGGGGCACCCCGCGGGCGCCAGGCCCCCCGCCAGGGCAACACCCAGGCCCAGCCCCGCACCTACCCCGGCCACCTGCCTGAACCCTGCCCCCTCACCCGCCCGCAGTCGCCGAGCCGGGCCCGGATGCCCCATGCCACTGCCGCGCACCCACCACCCACCGGAGCGAGGTCTTGTACCGCAACCCAGAGACGGCGGCCTGCCGCCAAGCTGTGCCGCCACCGCCCCATTCCACTGCCGCGCCTGCCCCGGCCGGGCCACCTCGGCCACGAACGCCGGCAAAGCAGTGCGCCCCCCCGGATGCCCGCTCCCCGGGGCCGCCCTCCGAGAGAAAACGCGCGGGCGGAGGCGGCCTGTCAAGGGTGGCCGTAGGCCATCGGCGAAGCCGACGCGAAGCGCCCTTGACAGGGTGCCGGAGCCCGCGACTCTCGGGAGGGAGGGCGGCCCGGAACGGCAACCATGAACAGAAGGCCCACCACCAGTCCCCAGTCGGGCCGGGGGCCTGGCCCCGGAGTTGTCCACAGGCCCGCCGCGCTGTCCGAGCTGCCGGGTAGCGTCGGGGCATGTCCAATCTGGCAGTGGTCGAAGGGGTCCTTGAGCGGATCACGTACGCCAATGAGGAGACCGGCTACACCGTGGCCCGGGTCGACACCGGGCGCGGTGGCGGGGATCTCCTCACGGTGGTCGGCTCGCTGCTCGGCGCGCAGCCGGGCGAGTCGCTGCGCATGGAGGGCCGTTGGGGGTCGCACCCGCAGTACGGCAAGCAGTTCACGGTGGAGAACTACACGACCGTCCTGCCGGCCACCATTCAGGGCATCCGGCGTTACCTCGGCTCCGGCCTGATCAAGGGCATCGGACCACGTATCGCCGAGCGGATCGTCGACCATTTCGGCGTCGAGACGCTCGACGTCATCGAGCAGGAGCCGAAGCGGCTCATCGAGGTGCCGGGTCTCGGGCCGAAGCGGACGAAGCTGATCGGTGCCGCGTGGGAGGAGCAGAAGGCGATCAAGGAGGTGATGGTCTTCCTCCAGGGGGTGGGGGTCTCGACCTCCATCGCGGTGCGGATCTACAAGAAGTACGAGGACGCCTCGATCTCCGTGGTGAAGAACCAGCCGTACCGGCTGGCCGCCGACGTGTGGGGGATCGGGTTCCTCACCGCCGACCGGATCGCGCAGGCCGTCGGGATTCCACACGACAGTCCGGAGCGCGTCAAGGCCGGGCTGCGGTACGCCCTGTCGCAGTCCACCGACCAGGGGCACTGTTTCCTGCCGGAGGAGCAGCTGATCGCCGACGCGGTGAAGCTGCTCCAGGTCGACACGGGCCTGGTCATCGAGTGCCTGGCCGAGCTGGCGGCCGACGAGGAGGAGGGCGGGATCGTACGGGAGCAGGTGCCCGGCTCCGAGGGGCAGCCGGTCACCGCTGTCTATCTTGTTTCCTTCCACCGGGCCGAGCTCTCCCTGGCCGCACAGCTGCAGCGGCTGCTGCGCGGCGCCGAGGACCGCATGCCGGTCTTCCGGAACGTGGCCTGGGACAAGGCGCTGGCGTGGCTCGCGGACCGTACGGGGGCGGAGCTGGCGCCCGAGCAGGAGGAGGCCGTCCGGCTGGCGCTCACCGAGAAGGTCGCCGTCCTCACCGGTGGCCCCGGCTGCGGCAAGTCCTTCACGGTCCGGTCGATCGTGGAGCTGGCCCGGGCCAAGAAGGCGAAGGTGATCCTCGCGGCGCCCACCGGCCGCGCGGCCAAGCGGCTGGCGGAGCTGACGGGCGCGGAGGCGTCCACGGTGCACCGGCTGCTGGAGCTGAAGCCGGGCGGGGACGCGGCGTACGACCGGGACCGGCCGTTGGACGCCGACCTGGTGGTGGTCGACGAGGCGTCCATGCTGGACCTGCTGCTGGCCAACAAGCTGGTCAAGGCGGTGGCGCCGGGGGCGCACCTGCTCCTGGTGGGCGATGTGGACCAGTTGCCGAGCGTCGGTGCCGGCGAGGTGCTCAGCGATCTGCTGGCTCCGGACAGCCCGGTCCCCTCCGTGCGGCTGACGCGGATCTTCCGGCAGGCCCAGCAGTCCGGTGTCGTCACCAACGCCCACCGGATCAACTCCGGTCAGCACCCGATCACTTCGGGGTTGCCGGACTTCTTCCTGTTCCTCACCGAGGACACGGAGGAGGCGGGCCGGCTCACCGTGGACGTCGCGGCCCGCCGCGTACCGGCGAAGTTCGGCCTCGACCCGCGCCGGGACGTGCAGGTCCTGGCGCCGATGCACCGGGGCCCGGCGGGGGCGGGCACTTTGAACGGCCTCCTCCAGCAGGCCGTCACCCCGTCGCGGCCGGACGTCCCCGAGAAGAGGTTCGGCGGCCGGGTCTTCCGCGTTGGCGACAAGGTCACTCAGATTCGCAACAATTACGAGAAGGGGACGAACGGGGTCTTCAACGGCACGGTCGGCGTGGTCACCTCGCTGAACGTGGACGAGCAGCGGCTGACGGTGCTGACGGACGAGGACGAGGAGGTGCCGTACGACTTCGACGAGCTGGATGAGCTGGCGCACGCGTACGCGGTCACGATCCACCGCTCGCAGGGCAGCGAGTATCCGGCGGTGGTGATCCCGGTCACCACTGGGGCGTGGATGATGCTCCAGCGGAATCTGCTGTACACGGCCGTCACGCGCGCGAAGAAGCTGGTCGTGCTCGTCGGCTCGCGCAAGGCGATCGGGCAGGCGGTCCGTACCGTTTCCGCCGGCCGGCGCTTTACCTCACTGCGTCATCGGCTGAAAGGTGAGGTGCGGGTGGGAAAGATCACCTAGGGATCATCCGGACTTTCGCAACCGGGGCGAAGGGGGCAGGATGAGCAGGTTGACGGCACTGAGTGCCGCCAATTGGCCGAATGGTCGACCCCGAGTGCACTCTGCTGGGCCAAGTGGGGGATGGTAGAGACAGTCAGGGCACCTCGAAGAAGAGGCACTACGTCGGTGAGGGATGACGTGAGCGACAACTCTGTAGTACTGCGGTACGCGGACGGTGAATACACCTACCCGGTGGTCGAGAGCACCGTCGGTGACAAGGGCTTCGACATCGGGAAGCTCCGAGCCCAGACCGGTCTGGTGACCCTGGACAGTGGATACGGCAATACCGCCGCCTACAAATCCGCGATCACCTACCTGGACGGCGAGCAGGGCATCCTGCGGTACCGCGGTTACCCCATCGAGCAGCTGGCGGAGCGCTCCACCTTCCTCGAGGTGGCGTACCTGCTGATCAACGGCGAGCTTCCCAAGGTCGACGAGCTGGCGGCCTTCCGGAACGAGATCACGCAGCACACGCTGCTGCACGAGGACGTCAAGCGGTTCTTCGACGGCTTCCCGCGCGACGCCCACCCGATGGCGATGCTGTCCTCGGTCGTCAGCGCGCTGTCGACGTTCTACCAGGACAGCCACAACCCGTTCGACGAGAAGCAGCGCCACCTGTCCACGATCCGGCTGCTGGCCAAGCTCCCGACGATCGCGGCGTACGCGTACAAGAAGTCGATCGGCCACCCGTTCGTCTACCCGCGCAACGACCTGTCGTACGTCGAGAACTTCCTGCGCATGACCTTCTCGGTCCCGGCCCAGGAGTACGAGCTGGACCCGGTCGTGGTCTCGGCCCTCGACAAGCTGCTCATCCTGCACGCGGACCACGAGCAGAACTGCTCGACCTCGACCGTGCGCCTGGTGGGCTCGTCGCAGGCCAACATGTTCGCCTCGATCTCCGCCGGCATCTCGGCCCTGTGGGGCCCCCTGCACGGTGGCGCGAACCAGTCGGTGCTGGAGATGCTCCAGGGCATCCAGGCCAATGGCGGCGATGTCGACTCCTTCATCAACAAGGTGAAGAACAAGGAGGACGGCGTTCGCCTGATGGGCTTCGGCCACCGGGTGTACAAGTCCTTCGACCCCCGCGCCAAGATCATCAAGGCGGCGGCGCACGACGTCCTCTCGGCGCTCGGCAAGTCCGACGAGCTGCTGGACATCGCGCTGAAGCTGGAGGAGCACGCGCTCTCCGACGACTACTTCGTGTCGCGCAACCTCTACCCGAACGTCGACTTCTACACGGGTCTGATCTACCGGGCGATGGGCTTCCCGACCGAGATGTTCACGGTTCTCTTCGCGCTGGGCCGGCTGCCGGGCTGGATTGCCCAGTGGCACGAGATGATCAAGGAGCCGGGCTCCCGCATCGGCCGCCCGCGCCAGATCTACACGGGCGAGGTCCTGCGCGACTTCGTCCCGGTCGAGAGCCGCTGAGGCGAACGCCACTGACGGCCACGCTGCCGGGCGCCCGCTGACGGACCTGCTGCCGGGCGCCCGCCGAGCGCGCGCTGAAGGGCGCCCCGGGTAGCGAGAAGCGCCCCGCCGCCGATCCCCCCACGGGTCGGCGAGCGGGGCGCTTCCCATATCCCCGGAACGGATTCCCCCCACGGGATCCGGGTCCGGGCGTCTGCCGGTTTCAGCAGAAGCTCGCGATGCGATCTGCCGGGGTACGTACGGGAGGGCCGCTCAAAGCTCCCCGGTGCACGTGCCCCGGCCAACGCTTGCCTGGGACGTCCCCCAAGACATCCCATGAACGTCCCCCAAGACGTTCGTGGCATCGCCCATTTAGACTTGCGAGCCGTCCAAATGGTTACCCCCAAATATCTGTGATCTAGGTCTCTTTGTGAAGGTCCTGTGAGTCACGTGAAGGTGAAATCACGTGGAGGTGCGGGGTCAGAGACGGACAGTCACCGCAAAGGCGGAGGAAATGACCATGGCCGGGCCGGGCCGCCCGTCGTCGCGGTGCGGCCCGTCCCGGCCGGAGTGGTCGTCTCGGGCGTCAGGCCTGGCCGACGAGCTCGTACCCCGCCTCGTCGACCGCCGCGCGGACCTCGGCCTCGTCCAGGGCTGCTGCGGAGACGACGGTGACCAGGCCCGTCGCGGCGACGGCCTTGACGGAGGTGACGCCGGCGATCGCGGAGATCTCCTCGGTCACGGCGCCCTCGCAGTGGCCGCACGTCATGCCCCGTACCTCGTAGACGGTGGTGATGCCGCCGGTCTCGGCGTCGGCCGCGCTGTCGTGGCAGGAGCCGGCGGGCGAGCAGCAGGAGCCGGTGGCCTGGGGAAGCTCGGTCCTCGTCTCGGCGGTCATGGTGTTCTCCTCTTCGGTCGGAGTCGTGGTGCGGCAGCGGCCCATGCGGCGCAAGGGAACGCCGTGGCGCCCTGACGTACTCACTGTATACCCCTAGGGGGTATGAATTCCAGTGATGCCACCTCAGCGCGCCGCCGGCCGGGCGGCTTCACCGATGACGGGGTCGAGGTATCGGACCATCATCCGCTTCAGCTCCTCGATGTACGCGTCCCGCTCGATGCCCGCGTGGCCCAGGACCAGGACCAGGCCCCCCTTGAACACGGCGAGCGTCATGCCGGCGATGCGGCTCCGCTCGTCGGCGGGCATGTCCGGGCGGTAGTGGCCGAGCAGCTCCTGGATGCGGGAGATGAGCGAGTCGTGCAGCGCGTCGTGCTCCTCGGTGATCCGGCCCGGGATGTCGGAGCCGTGCATCAGAGCGAAGAAGGCGGGGTTCGCGCAGTTGAACTCGATCATCGGGTCGAGGATCGCGTCCAGCATGTCGGGCAGTGGCAGGTCGAAGTTGGCCGGCGTGAATGCCTGGCCGTGTGCCTCGCGCATCCGGTGCAGCAGGCGCTCGCCGAGCTCGATGGCGATGGCTTCCTTGTTGGGGAAGTACTGGTAGAGCGTGCCGGGGGACACGCTCGCCTCGCGGGCGATGGCGTTGGTGCTGGCGGCGGTGTATCCGGTGGTCGCGAAGACCTGCGCGGCGGCCTCCAGCAACTGTGCGATGCGCCGCTCCCCGCGTGCCTGTCGGCGGCGCGGCTTGCCCTCGGTCGGCCCTGTGGCTTCCGGCACGACAATCCCCAGCTTTCTCGGTCTGGTTGACAAACGCGAGAGGTCGCTCGCATTCTTGAGTAACGCGAGCGAAGACTCGTGTTTGCCAGTTTATGGCAACAGGACGATCTGTGACTCGTGCCACGAGCACGAGTCACAGGTCACGGTGAAGGGGACACCGCGTCATGTCCGAAGTCAACGGCGCGCCCGCCCGTGGCGGCGCACTCCGGTTCGCCACCGCGCGGCCGCGGCTGACACTGCTGATCGCGCTGGTGATCACGGCGCTGGCGGTGTTCGCCGGCGGCGGGGTGGCCGACCGCATGGGGAGCGGCGGCTGGGAGGACCCGGACTCCACGTCCGCGTACGCCATGAAGGCCCTGGAGCGGGAGTTCCCCGCCTCACAGCCCAACCTGCTGCTCCTCGTCGACAGCGGACGGGCGGGGGTGGACGATCCGGAGGTGGCGGCCCAGGCACAGCGCCTCGCCGAGCGGCTCGCCGCCGAGCCCGGGATCACCGGCGTCGGGTCGTACTGGCAGACGGGCTCGCCGGCGCTCAGGGCGGAGGACGGGCGCTAGGCGCTGATCGCGGCGCGTATCGAGGGCGACGAGAAGACGGCGGGGGAGACCCTCGAGCGGATGGCCCCGGCGTTCCGGGGCACGCACGGGCCGGTGGAGGTCTCCGTCGGCGGGCCCGTCGCCGTACGGCACGAGATGCAGGTGATCATCCAGGACGACTTGCTGCGCGCTGAGCTGATCGCCCTTCCGGTGACGCTGGTGCTCCTCGTGATGGTCTTCGGCAGCGCCGTCGCCGCCCTGCTGCCGCTGGGCATCGGCATCGTCGCCATCCTCGGGACCAACGCCGTGCTGCGCGGGCTCACCGAGTTCACTGATGTGTCGGTTTTCGCGATGAACCTCACCACCGCCCTGGGACTCGGACTCGCCATCGACTACGCCCTGTTCGTGGTGCGGAGGTTCCGTGAGGAGGTGGCCGCCGGCGTCGGCCCCGGTGCTGCGGTGGCCACGACGCTGCGGACCGCCGGGCGCACGGTGCTCTTCTCGGCGCTGACGGTGGCCGTGTCCCTCGCCGCGATGCTCGTCTTCCCGCAGTACTTCCTGCGCTCCTTCGCGTACGCCGGCATTGCGGTGGTGCTGTTGGCGGCCGCCGCCGCGCTGATCCTGCTGCCGGCCGCACTGCTGTTGCTCGGCCACCGGGTCAACGCGCTGGATCTGCGCCGCCTGTTCGGGCGGAGGCCGGGGAGGGCCGCGGGCGCGGGGTGGGGGCGGATGGCGGCGCTGGTGATGCGCAGGGCGCCCCTCTTCGCGGTGGGCACGGCCGCCGGGCTGGTGCTGCTGGGACTGCCGTTCCTGGGCGTGAAGTTCGGTACGGCCGACGACCGTCAGCTGCCGTCGAGTGCCGAGTCCCGGGTCGTCCAGGACCACATACGGGACGGCTTCCCGGGTAGTCCGGGCGGCGGGCTGGAGGTCCTCGCCGAGGGGCGGGCCTCGGCCGCGCAGTACGCCGAGTACCGCGACCGGATCGCCGGCCTCCCCGGCGTGCTGCGGGTGGACGGGCCGGTGACATCGGGGACGTACGCGTACTTCTCGGTGCAGCCCGAGGGGGAGGCCGTGGGTGAGGAGACTCAGCGGCTCGTGCGGGCACTGCGCGGGCAGGCGGCGCCGTTCGACACATCGGTGACCGGGGCGGCGGCCGTGCTGGTCGACTCCAAGGACGCCATAGCCGACCGGCTGCCCTGGGCCGTGGGCATCGTCGTGGTGGTCACCCTCCTGCTGGTCTTCCTGCTCTCCGGCAGTGTGCTGATACCGCTCCAGGCGGTCCTGCTGAACGCGTTGAGCCTCACGGCGATGTTCGGTGCGATGGTGTGGGTCTTCCAGGACGGCCATCTGTCCGGGCTCCTGGGCTTCACCCCCACCGGGGACATCGAAACGACGCTGCCGGTGCTGATGTTCTGCGTCGCCTTCGGGCTCTCCATGGACTACGGGGTGTTCCTGCTCTCCCGCATCAAGGAGGAGTACGACACCACGGGCGACCATGAGCATGCCGTACGGTTCGGGCTCCAGCGCACCGGCGGACTGATCACCGCGGCGGCCGTGATCCTGGCGGTGGTGATGGTGGCCATCGGCACCTCCCGGGTGACCAACACCAAGATGCTGGGCCTGGGTGTCGCCCTGGCCGTGGTGATGGACGCGATGGTGGTGCGCAGCCTGCTCGTCCCGGCCGTGATGAGACTGACCGGACGGGCCACCTGGTGGGCGCCGGCCCCGCTGCGGGCCCTGCACGCCAGGTTCGGGCTCAGCGAGGGCGAGATACCGGCACCGGCACCGGTGCCCCAGCCGGCTCCCGAGCCCGAGCCGGCCATCAGGAGCTGACGGAGGGCGCCGTCTCCGGGTGGCCCCGGTGCACGGCCCACTCACGGGCCAGGACGGACATGGTGAGCGAGTCGATCCACTGGCCCCTGTGCCACAGCGCCTCCCGCTCCACGCCCTCCCGGACGAAGCCGGCCTTCTCGTAGACCCGGATCGCACGCGGGTTGAAGACGAAGACACCCAGGGAGATCCGGTTCAGGCCCAGCTGCTCGAAGCCGTGCGCCAGGAACAACCGGATCGCCTCGGTCCCCAAGCCCCGGTTACGTCCCCGTGGGCCGATGAGGGTGCGGAAGTTGCAGCTGCGGTTCGGCTCGTCCCATTCGTTGAAGACCAGCTCGCCCACCATCTCCCCGGAGGCCTGGTCGACGAGGGCGAGGTCGCGCCGGTCCGACTGCTCGCCCCGGGAGCCGTACCAGGAACGGAGGTAGTCGAGGGAGAGGGGCGGCTCGTCGGCGGGGATGCCGGTGAACGTCAGCACGTCCGGATCGTGGAGGATCTCCGCGAACACGGCGGCGTCCTCCTCGGTGACCGGCCGCAGCACCACACGGTCGCCGGTGAGGGTGGGCTTGACGGAGAAGTCGCTCATCCGGCGATCCTCTGGCCCCGGTGCGGCACGGACAAGGGATTTATGCGGCCGGCCCCGCACCGGGGAGGTACGGGGCCGGGACACAGCCGGAACGTCAGTTCGCGCGACCGCGGTTGCCGGGGCGGTTGGCCACCCAGACGCGGATCGTGTCCGGGTACCAGTAGGGCTTGCCGCCCTCCACATGGTCGGGCTGCGGGAGCAGGCCGTGCTTGCGGTACGACCGCACCGTGTCCGGCTGTACCCGGATGTGCGCGGCAATCTCCTTGTAGGACCAGAGCCTTCTGTCCGTCATCTTTGGCACCTCCCTGCGCGCGCCGCGGCGGCGGTCCGGGAGGACCGTCGGGGGAGCCGCGGCGTTGACGCTGGCGATCACTGAGCCTGTGCCCGTTGAACGACACAGAGTGACGAGGGGAGAGGGCCTGTTGAACGGCTGTGACGGAAGGTCCGCGTGATGGAGACATGTGTGACACAGCAGGGTCACTGTGACAAAGGCGGCGCTCACGCCCCGCAGGAGCGGAGGAAGCGGCGGGTGCGTTCGGCGATGGGGTAGGGCTTGTCCGGGGGGCAGGGGTACATGTCCTGCTCGACGATGGCGAAGAGGTCGACGTCCAGGGCCTGGGCGGCGGCCAGGACGGGTTCGAGGGCGGGGACGCCGGTGGGGGGCTCGCACATGACGCCGCGCGCCACGGCCGGCCCGAATGGGGTGCCCTCGGCGACGACTTCGGCGAGGATCTCGGGGTCGACCTGCTTGAGGTGGAGGTAGCCGATCCGCTCGCCGTACGTCTCGATCAGCTTGACGCTGTCGCCGCCGCAGTAGGCGTAGTGCCCGGTGTCCAGGCAGAGGGCGACGAGTTCGGGGTCGGTGGCGTCGAGGAAACGGCTGACGTTGTCCTCGCTGTCGATGTGGGTGTCGGCGTGCGGGTGGACGACGATGCGCAGGCCGAAGCGGTCCTGGACCTCCAGGCCGAGGCGTTCGGTCAGGCGGGTGAGGTTCCGCCACTGATCGGCCGTCAGGTTCCGGTCCTCCAGGACCTGGCCGGTCTTGTCGTCGCGCCAGAAGGACGGGATGACGACGAGGTGGTCGGCGCCCATGGCGCGGGCGAGGGTGGCGTTGTCCGCGACGTGTGCCCAGGTCTTCTCCCAGACGGCCTCGCCGTGGTGCAGCCCGGTGAAGACCGTGCCCGCCGAGACCTTCAGCCCACGGCGGGCGGTCTCCTCGGTGAGCCGGGCGGGGTCGGTGGGGAGGTAGCCGTACGGGCCGAGTTCGATCCACTCGTAGCCGGCCCTGGCGACCTCGTCGAGGAAGCGCTGCCAGGGGACTTGCTGCGGATCGTCGGGGAACCACACGCCCCACGAGTCGGGTGCGGAACCGATCCGGATACGGGACAGCGGCGGCGGTGACAGCGGCGTCATGGGAGCCAGCTTGGTGGCGGCCGGAGCAGGGCGTCAAGAGTTGGTCCGAATGTAAGGACAAAATGTTGACAGGCCTTCCGGGGGCGGCTAGACCTGACCACGGTGCCGACGCGAAGGGGACACGGATGGCGACCGATTCGTACGACCTCATCACCATGGGGCGCATCGGGGTGGACCTCTACCCCCTCCAGACCGGCGTCCCGCTCGCCCAGGTCGAGACGTTCGGCAAGTTCCTCGGCGGCTCGGCCTCCAATGTGGCGGTCGCCGCCGCCCGGCTGGGCCGCCGCACCGCGCTGATCACCCGTACGGGGGCGGACCCGTTCGGCGAGTATCTGCACCAGGAGCTGCGGGCGTTCGGTGTGGACGACCGGTGGGTGACGCCGGTCGAGGCGTACCCGACCCCGCTCACCTTCTGCGAAATCTTCCCGCCCGACCACTTCCCGCTCTACTTCTACCGGCAGCCCAAGGCGCCGGACCTGGAGATCCACGAGCACGAGCTGGACCTCGCGGCCATCGCCGCCGCCCGGGTGTTCTGGATGACCGGCACCGGTCTGTCGGCCGAGCCCAGCCGCACGGCCACGCTCGCGGCCCTGGCCGCCCGGTCCGGTGACCCGTCCGCCGACGCGCCCGGGCCGTCCGGTCGCCCCGGTGACCCGTCCGCCGCGTACGCCGCCGGGCCGGACGGACGGGTCACGGTCTTCGACCTCGACTGGCGGCCGATGTTCTGGCCCGACGAGGGCGAGGCCCGGCCCCACTACCGCGAGGCCCTCCGGCACGTCACCGTCGCCGTCGGCAACCTCGACGAGTCCGAGATCGCCACCGGTGAGCGCGAGCCGCACCGCGCCGCCCGCGCCCTCCTCGACGCGGGCGTCCGGCTCGCCGTCGTCAAGCAGGGCCCCAAGGGCGTGCTCGCCATGACCGCCGACGGCGACACCGCCGACGTACCGCCCGTCCCCGTCGAGGTCGTCAACGGTCTCGGCGCGGGCGACGCGTTCGGCGGGGCCCTGTGCCATGGGCTGCTCGCCGGCTGGGACCTGGAGCGGACGGTTCGGTACGCCAACGCCGCCGGTGCCATCGTCGCCTCCCGGCTCGCCTGCTCCTCCGCGATGCCGTTCGCCGACGAGGTGTCGGCCACGCTGGAGGGCGCGTCTCCGGAGGGCGCGTCTCCGGAAGGCGCGTCCCATGAGACCCCCGGCTACGCAGGCGCCGCCCGCCCGGAAGGCGGCACGCCGTGACCGTCGACCTCGCCCACCTCGTCGCGGTCCGCACCCGGCACCCCGAAGCCGTCGCCGAGGCCGCCGCCCGACGGCGGCGGCGGGCGCTGCTCGGCGACTCCGGGCGCCTGATGATCGTCGCCGCCGACCACCCCGCCCGGGGCGCCCTGGCCGTCGGCGACCGGCCGTTCGCCATGGCCAACCGCCTCGACCTGCTGGAGCGGCTCTGCCTCGCCCTCTCCCGCCCCGGCGTGGACGGGGTCCTCGCCACCGCCGACATCCTGGACGACCTGCTACTCCTCGGCGCCCTGGAGGACAAGGTCGTCATGGGTTCCATGAACCGCGGCGGCCTCGCCGGCGCCGCGTTCGAGCTCGACGACCGCTTCACCGGCCACCGCCCCGAGGACCTCGCCCGCCTCGGTTTCGACGCGGGCAAGCTCCTGCTGCGCATCGACCACACCGACCCCGGCTCCCTCACCACCCTCACCGCCGCCGCCCGCACCATCGACGCCATGGCCGAGCGGCGGCTGCCCGTCTTCGTCGAACCGTTCCTCTCCCGCCGTGACCCCGCGGACGGCCGCGTCCGCAACGACCTGAGCCCCGAGGCGGTGACCACGTCGCTCGCCATCGCCTCCGGGCTCGCCGGGACCTCCGCGTACACCTGGCTCAAGGTGCCCGTCACCGACGACCACGACGACATGGCACGGGTCATGGAGGCCACGACCCTTCCCGCGGTTCTCCTCGGCGGCGACGTGGGACCCGACCAGGACACGGCGTACGAGAAGTGGCGGGGGGCCCTGCGCCTGCCGACCGTCCAGGGGCTGGTGGTGGGCCGTTCCCTGCTCTACCCGGCGGACGGCGACGTCGCCGCCGCCGTCGACACGGCCGTCGGCCTGCTCTGAGGACCGGTCCACGAGGGTACGGAGAGATCATGACCGAGCAGCAGCTGTACGTACCGAGGGGCGAGGCGGCCCAGGGCCCCTACGCCCTCCACATCGACCCGAAACGGGCCGGCTGGGGCTACTCGGCCCTCCGCGTCCTCGACCTCCGCCCCGGCGAGTCCCACCTCCTCGCCACCGGCGACAGCGAGTGGGTCGTGCTTCCCCTCACCGGCGGTTGTACGGTGCAGGTGGACGGCGAGTGCATCGAACTGCTCGGCCGGGAAAGCGTGTTCAGCGGCGTCACCGACTTCGCGTACGTACCGCGTGACGCCCACGCCCAGATCGCCTCCGGCGCGGGAGGCCGCTTCGCCCTGGCAGGAGCGAAGTGCGAGCGACGACTCCCCGCTCGCTACGGCCCCGCGCCGGAGGTACCGGTCGAAGCGCGCGGCAGCGGGGTCTGCGCCCGCGAGGTACGCAACTTCGCCGCCGCCGACACCTTCGCCTGCGACCGGCTCATCGCCGTCGAGGTCATCACCCCCGGCGGGAACTGGTCCTCCTACCCGCCCCACAAACACGACGAGCACCTCCCCGGCGAGGAAGCGGAGCTGGAGGAGATCTACTACTTCGAGATCGAGGGCGACGGGGTCGGCTACCAGCGCGTGTCGCCGTCCCGCCCCGGCGGCGCCGACGTGCTCGCCGAGGTCCGCGGCGGCGACGCCGTCCTCGTACCGGACGGCTGGCACGGGCCGTCCATCGCCGAGCCCGGCCACACCATGTACTACCTCAACGTCATGGCCGGGCCGGGCGAGGAACGGCAATGGAAGATCCGCTTCCACCCCGATCACGTGGAGGGATACCGATGAGCACCCGACGACTCACCACCGCCCAGGCGCTCGTCGCCTTCCTGGCCCGCCAGTACACCGAACGCGACGGACAGCGCCACCGCCTCATCAACGCCACCTGGGGCATCTTCGGCCACGGCAATGTGGCGGGCATCGGCCAAGCCCTCGTCGAGTACGGGGACGAGATGCCCTACCTCCAGGGCCGCAACGAGCAGGCCATGGTCCACGCCGCCGTCGGCTACGCCCGCCAGTCGAACCGGCTGTCCGCCCACGCCGTCACCACCTCCATCGGCCCCGGCGCCACCAACCTCGTCACCGGCGCCGCCCTCGCCACCATCAACCACCTCCCGGTGCTGCTCCTGCCCGGCGACACCTTCGCCACCCGGCCCGCCGACCCGGTGCTCCAGCAGCTCGAAGTCCCCTACGCCGGTGACGTGTCCGTCAACGACACCCTCCGCCCCGTGTCGAGGTACTTCGACCGGATCAGCCGGCCCGAGGCCCTGATCCCGGCGGCGATGCACGCCATGCGCGTCCTCGCCGACCCCGCCGCCACCGGCGCGGTCACGCTCGCGCTGCCGCAGGACGTACAGGCGGAAGGTTTCGACTGGCCGGAGGAGTTCTTCGCCGAGCGCGTCTGGCGGGTGCGGCGCCCGCAGCCCGACGCGGCTGAACTGGAAGCCGCCGTACGGGCCGTCAAGGCCGCGAACCGGCCCCTGATCGTCGCGGGCGGCGGCGTGCACCACAGCCGCGCCGAAGCCGCCCTCCAGGCGTTCGCCGCCGCGACCGGCATCCCCGTCGCGTCCACCCAGGCCGGCAAGGGCTCCCTGAGCCATGGTCACCCGGCCGACGTGGGCGCCATCGGCCACACCGGCACCTCCACAGCCAACCGGCTCGCCGGCACCGCCGACCTGGTCATCGGCGTCGGCACCCGGTACTCCGACTTCACGACCGCTTCCTCGACGCTCTTCGCCCGTCCCGGCGTCCGCTTCGTCAACCTCAACATCACCGGCTTCGACGCCCACAAGATGGCCGCCCTGCCCCTGGTCGCCGACGCCCGCGAGGGCCTGGAGCACCTGGCCGCAGCGCTCGGCGGATACGCCGTCCCGGCGCAGTACCAGATCGAGTACCACGAGGAGCGGACCCGCTGGGAGGCCCGGGTCAGCTCCGCGTACACCGTCGCGAGCGACGACGCGCGCCCCACCCAGCCGCAGGTACTCGGCGTACTCGACACTCTGGTCAGCGGCGACGACATCCTGATCAACGCCGCAGGCTCGCTCCCCGGCGACCTGCACAAGCTCTGGCGGACCCGCTCCCGGGACCAGTACCACGTCGAATACGGGTACTCCTGCATGGGCTACGAGATCCCCGCCGCCATCGGTGTGGCCCTCGCCGCCCCCGGCCGCCCCGTCTGGGCCCTCGTCGGCGACGGTACGTATCTGATGAATCCCACCGAAATCGTCACCGCGGTGCAGGAGAACGTCCCCATCAAGGTCGTCATCCTCCAGAACCACGGGTACGCCTCGATCGGCGGCCTCTCCGAGTCCGTGGGCGCCGAGCGGTACGGCACCGCCTACCGCTACCGGGCCCCCGACACCACGTACACCGGCGATCCGCTCCCGGTCGATCTCGCCGCCAACGCCGCCTCCCTCGGCATGCGCGTCCTGCGCGCCCACACCGTCCGTGACCTGCGAGAAGCCCTCGCCGAAGCCCGCGCGGCGACCGTCCCCACATGTGTCTACGTCGAGACCGAAACGGCAGACACAGTGTCGGGCGCGCCTGCCGCCGATGCATGGTGGGATGTGCCCGTGGCCGAGACCGCGACCCGTGCGCCGGCGATCAAGGCCCGGGAGGAGTACGACCGGCACGTCGCAGCCCGACGCCGCCACCTGTAGAGGTCTGAAGAGGAGTACGTACGTCATGACGAAGACCGTCCACCACTGGATCGGTGGCAAGACCGTCGAAGGCACGTCGGGCAACTGGGGCCCGGTCACCGACCCGGCGACCGGCGCCGTCACCACGCGGGTCGCCCTCGCCTCCGCCGAGGAGGTCGGCACCGCCGTCGCCGCCGCCAAGGCCGCGTACGCGACGTGGGGCACGTCCTCGCTGGCCCAGCGCACCACCGTCCTGTTCAAGTACCGCGCCCTGCTCGACGCCCACCGCGACGAGATCGCCGCCCTGATCACCGCCGAGCACGGCAAGGTCCACTCCGACGCGCTCGGCGAGGTCGCGCGCGGCCTGGAGATCGTCGAGCTGGCGTGCGGCATCACCGTCCAGCTCAAGGGTGAGCTGTCCACCCAGGTCTCCAACCGGGTCGACGTCGCCGCCATCCGCCAGCCGCTCGGCGTGGTCGCCGGCATCACGCCGTTCAACTTCCCGGCGATGGTGCCGATGTGGATGTTCCCGCTGGCCATCGCCTGCGGCAACACCTTCGTGCTCAAGCCCAGCGAGAAGGACCCGTCCGCCGCCAACCTGCTCGCCGAGCTGGCCTCCCAGGCCGGCCTGCCCGACGGCGTCCTCAACGTCGTCCACGGCGACAAGGTGGCCGTCGACGCGCTGCTGGAGCACCCGGACGTCGCCGCCGTCTCCTTCGTCGGCTCGACGCCGATCGCCAAGTACATCCATGCCACCGCCTCGGCGAACGGCAAGCGCGTCCAGGCCCTCGGCGGCGCCAAGAACCACATGCTGGTCCTGCCTGACGCCGACCTCGACGCGGCCGCCGACGCGGCGGTCTCGGCGGCGTACGGTTCGGCGGGCGAGCGCTGCATGGCGATCTCGGCGGTCGTCGCGGTCGGCGCCATCGGCGACGAACTCGTCCAGAAGATCCGCGAGCGTGCCGAGAAGATCAAGATCGGCCCCGGCAACGACCCGGCCTCCGAAATGGGCCCGCTGATCACCGCCGCCCACCGCGACAAGGTCGCCTCGTACGTCACGGGCGCCGCCGCCCAGGGCGCGGAGGTCGTCCTCGACGGCACCGGCTACACCGTCGACGGGTTCGAGGACGGCCACTGGATCGGCCTGTCCCTGCTCGACAAGGTGTCCACCGACTCCGACGCGTACCGCGACGAGATCTTCGGCCCGGTGCTGTGCGTGCTGCGCGCCGACACCTACGAGGAGGGCGTCCGCCTCATCAACGACTCGCCGTTCGGCAACGGCACCGCCATCTTCACCCGGGACGGCGGCGCCGCCCGCCGCTTCCAGCTGGAGATCCAGGCGGGCATGGTCGGCGTGAACGTCCCGATCCCGGTGCCGGTCGGCTACCACTCCTTCGGTGGCTGGAAGGACTCCCTCTTCGGCGACCACCACATCTACGGCAACGACGGCGTGCACTTCTACACGCGCGGCAAGGTCGTCACCACCCGCTGGCCCGACCCGTCCGACGCCCCGGCGGGCGTGGACCTGGGCTTCCCCCGCAACCACTGATCCCCTCCCGAACCGGAGAAAACGGCTGGCCCCGACCGGGGTCGGCCGTTGATCCTTTACGGGATGAACGAGAACGAACCGAAAAACCGCATCCGCGCCCTCCACACCGACGACACGGTGACCGTCTACCAGGCGTACGCGCCCGGCATCGGCGGCCCCGCCGCCCGCGACGGCCGGTTCCCGGTGTCCTGGAAGCGGGAGCGGATGACGTGGATCAAGCCGAGCTTCCTGTGGATGATGTACCGCTGCGGCTGGGCGATGAAGGCGGACCAGGAGACGGTGCTGGCCGTCGAGATCACCCGCGACGGCTTCGAGTGGGCGCTGCGCCACGCTTGCCTGTCGCACTACGTGCGGGGCTTCCACCCGGACCAGACCACCTGGAAGCGGCAGCTGCGCCAGTCCCCGGCCCGCGTCCAGTGGGACCCCGAGCGGGACCTGCACCTCGCGCCGCTGCCGTACCGCTCGCTCCAGCTCGGCCTCGCGGGTGAGGCGTCCGCGCGGTACGCCGACGAGTGGACGGTCTCCATACGGGACGTGACGCCGCTCGCGCACGAGCTGCACGCCCTGGTGCGTGCGGGGGACCTGGAGGGGGCACGACGGCTGATGCCCGAGGAGCGCCCGTACCCGGCGGGTGCGGAGCTCCTCGGGCACCTCGTGCCGTAAAGGGTCCTAGAACAGCGAGTACAGCAGCTTGTTCGGGGAGCCCGTCAGCGCGTTCTGCACCTTGCCGCTCGTCGCGTTGTTCACCAGCGCGTCCCGCACCTGCGCCGGGGACGCGGTCGGGTGCTTCGACAGGTACAGGGCCGCCACGCCCGCCGTGTGGGGTGCCGCCATCGACGTACCGGAGATGGTGTTGATCGCCGTGTCGCTGGTGCGCCACGCCGAGGTGACCTTCACGCCCGGCGCGAAGAGGTCCACGCAGGTGCCGTAGTTGGAGAACGAGGCGCGCCGGTCCGCGTTGTCCGTCGCACCGACCGTGATCGCCTCCGGGACGCGCGCCGGGGAGGTGTTGCAGGCGTTCTCCGGCAGGCCCAGGATGTTGCCGTTGCCGGCCGCGATGGCGTACGAGATGCCCGACGCGATCGACCGCTTGACGGCGTTGTCCAGGGACGTGTTGGCGCCGCCGCCCAGGCTCATGTTGGCGACCGCCGGCTTCACGGCGTTCGCCGTCACCCAGTCCACGCCCGCGATGACCCCGGCGATGGTGCCCGAGCCGTTGCAGTCCAGGACGCGGACCGCGATCAGCTTGGCGGCCTTCGCCACGCCGTACGTCTTGCCACCGACCGTACCGGCGACATGCGTGCCGTGGCCCTGGCAGTCCTGCCCGTTCTGCCCGCCGCCGACGGTGTCCGTCCCGACCACCGCGCGCCCGCCGAACTCGCTGTGCGAGGTGCGGATGCCGGTGTCGATGATGTACGCGTTCACGTTCGAGGCGGGGGTGTTGTACGTGTACGTCGTCGACAGCGGCAGGTTGCGCTGGTCGATCCGGTCCAATCCCCAGGTGGCGTTCGGCTGGGTGGCGTTGAGGCGGACGGTCTGGTTCTGCTCGACGTACGCGACCCTCGGGTCGGCGGCGAGGGCGGTGGCCTTCGCCTTCGACATGGTGGTGGAGAACCCGTCGAGCGCGCTCTCGTACTGGTGCTGCGGCGTGACGCCGAGGTCGGCGGCGCGTGTCGAGCCGTCCTTGAGGACGACGATCCAGCTGTTCGACACGGCGGTTTCCGTGGGGGCGAGACGGAGGTCGCCGACCTGCGCGCCGTGCGCGGTGGGGGTGGCGGCGAACTGCAGACCGGCCGCGAGCGCGATGACGGGTATCAGCGCGCCGATGCGGCGCCGGGGCACGGGACGCCGCGCCATGGGACGCCGGGGCCTGCGGGATGGGGCTCTCATCTCGGGGGCACCTGACCTTTCTTCTTCCGGACGGCCCCACAGCGTCTCGGCTGGTCATGTACCGCACAAGAGTGCTAGTCGGCCTTCTTCGCTTCGTCGCCGAACCCCCACGTGAGCATGGCGAATTCTCCATCGTCGGTGGCACCGGCCGAGCGATACGTCGCCAATGCCGGATCGTTGTCCGTGTCCACCCCGACCGACATGTCGTAGCAGCCGCGCTTCCGGGCGACGGCCGCCAGCGCCTCGGTCAGCGCCCGGCCGATGCCGCGCCGCCGATACCGCTCGTCGACGGACAATTCGTACAGGCACATCTCCGTGCCCTTGTCCGGGTGCAGCATCTCGATACCCGACACCATCCCGGCCGGTACGCCGTCGTCCGTGTACGCGATGAGCATGAGGTGCCCGGGCGCGGCGAGGAAACGCTCGGCCCACTCGGGGCGGGCTGGGCCGTCGTACAGGTGCTGCGCTGCGACGATTTCGGCGACGGTCGTCGCACGGCGGATCTCCATGGCAGGCCTCCAGGCCCCTTCGTGTACCGCGTCTGGTGTACGGCGACGGTAGTGCGTACACCTCCAGGAGGCTCGTGAGTTCCACCTGACGGCAGCCGAGCCGGAGCAGTGTGCCGCTTAGGGTCTAGGCATGCAGATCCGAATTCCCCGGCGCGCGGCGGCCGCCACGGCCGCCGCCGTCGTGCTGCTCGCGGGTGCCGGCACGTGGACGGCCGTCGCCTCGGACGACGCGCCCGCCCTGCGCCGTGAGGACAGAGTCCTGGAGATGCCGGGAGCGAGGATCGACACCTCGTTCTTCACCTCCGGGTCCGCCGACGGCCGTCGGCCGGCGGTGCTTCTCGGGCACGGCTTCGGCGGCAGCAAGGACGACGTGCGCGCGCAGGCCGAGAAGCTGGCGCGTGACGGGTACGCCGTGCTGACCTGGTCCGCGCGCGGCTTCGGCGCCTCGACGGGACGCATCGGCCTCAACGACCCGGACTTCGAGGTCAAGGACGTGTCGCGGCTCATCGACTGGCTCGCGAAACGCCCCGAGGTGCGGTTGGACGGTGACGGCGACCCAAGGGTGGGCGTGTCGGGCTCGTCGTACGGCGGCGCGATCTCGCTGCTGGCGGCCGGGCACGACAAACGGGTGGACGCGATCGCCCCGCAGATCACCTACTGGAACCTGGCGGACGCGCTCTTCCCGGACGGCGTCTTCAAGAAACTGTGGGCCGGCATCTTCTTCACGACGGGCACGGCGGCGTCCTCGGACGGTTCGCCTCCGGGCCGGGCACCCCGCGAAGGGGAGGCCCCCGGCGAGGGCGACCAGCCGCCGGGCCGGGCACCCGGCCAGGGCGGGGCCCAGAGCGCGGCCCTCGGCCAGGGCTCGGGTCAGGGCGAGGCCCCCGTCCAGGGCGGGGCCCAGGGCGCGGCCGCCCAGGGGGCTCCGGCGGAGGAGGCCGCCCGGCAGGGCGACACCCGCGCCGGGACGTCGAGCCGCGCCGCCGACCCGTCGGGCGCGCCCACGGCGCCGCGCGCCCCGGCAACGGGCACGGGAGGTACAACGGCCCCG